>MIYX01000012.1 GCA_001875365.1 Marine Group III euryarchaeote CG-Epi4 | reverse complement strand
AAATAAGGGTATTATCGAAATTATAGGTATTGATCCTCACTCGCATGAATTGCTAACTAATGAAGCTTTTAGATGGGACAATACTGTAGATGAATATATTTTTACAGGTAAATCATACATTTTTGAAAAAATAATGATGAAGGCTAATCTCAACCGTGTTGAGATTATGGATGAAACTAAGAGAAGGCAGTTAGTAATTGAGTGGTGTTTGAAGAAAGGAATACGAGATTACAAAGATTTTGCCAGAGTTGTCGCAGAGTATTACGTACATCCTGAAGATGTAATGAGGAGAGTTTACGAAGATATGCAAGTTGGAGGTAAAAAGCGTAGACGTAAAGTTGAAGACAGAAACTTAGATTTATCTAGATCCGATGATTCGGAAGTAGATGTTTCGGACTTCCCACCTAAAATTAGGCAGAAGTATCAAACACGTGAAGCGAAAGAACAAGCTGCCCGAGCTAAAAACGACGCTAAGATTTCACAAACCGATGACCCTACTAAGAGAGCTAATTTGATAGCTAAAGAAGAGCAGAGAAGGGCAAAAGCTGAAACTAGATTAGAGAGTGATTTGCTAAAAGATCAAGCCTATTATGTACCATTAAAGCAATTAAAACCATTAGCTAAGCAAATAAGCTTAGGCGATATATCATCATTAAATGAAGTTGAAGGAAGAAGAATGCTTAATGATGTCCGTTCAGAGATGAACAAGAAGTCTAAAGCTGAAACTAATATTTCAAAAATAGAAGCTTCAGATAAAAAAGAGAAAGCAATATCATCAGAGGAAGAACGTGTATCAAAGTCATTAAACAGCCTAAAAGCTAAGCTAGCAAATAGGGTTCAGCGTTCAGCGAACCCACGTTGGTGGCATTCATGGCTCTAGTAGGTCTAACTGGTTTCGAAACATTTAGCCGAGTCTTGTTAGGGTGGTTCGGCCGTATGGTAACTAAGGACTCGGTAGAGCTTAAAAATCAATTAGTCAAGGCAAGAATTCCACTCCTACCAGAAGATTATGTGGCCTCATCAGCTATGCAAGTGATTCTTACCTTTTTAGGTGGAGTCGCTTTTTCGCTTGTTATTGTTGGAGTCTTGGTTCCACAATTAGAAACAATGCAAGATCCAACAAAAGGAGAAGGTGAAAACTTTGCAGTTTCAAATATAATTCAATATGCACTCATTGCACTTTTAGTATTTGTATTGCCAGCTTTAGTGGCTTTGGTTCAATTTTTGACTCCAGCTTTATTGGAAAGCAGTAGAGGGACAAATATGGACAGACAAATTCCTTTTGCAGCAAGTTATGTGTCTGCAATGGCTGCAGCTAATGCTACACCTTCAATGACTTTTAAGTCACTCGCAAGAAACAAAGATATTTATGGAGAAATAGCGAATGAAGCTGCATGGATTTATCACAGTATGGAATTTATGGGAAGAGATTTAGTTACAACCCTGAAAGAAGCAGTTGATAGAACGCCTTCAGAAAGATTTGCTGAATTTATTCAAGGAATTATAGGAACAGTTACATCAGGAGGTAATCTAAAGTTATATTTCCTTAATCGTTCAGAATATTATGCACAACAAAATAGAGTCCATGTGAAAGACGTATTGCAGCAAATGGCTTTGTTTTCGGAAGCTTATGTGGTTGTAGCCGTTGCATTACCTATTTTTGCTATGATTATTGCAGTTATTACATTCTGGGTTTCAGGTGCAGGCATGAAACTTGAAGAAATACACATGTATTTGCTAATTTTTGGAGGATTTCCGGTTATTCAGTCAATTTTTTCAGTTTTATTCTATACTTTGAGTCAGGAGGTTTCGACTGATTAATGACAATTAAAGGCAACCTTCAAAAGAAAATCTATCGTGATCGCCGAACTGGTGTAAAGAGAAGGTGGATGGAATATAGTAAAGTTAATAGATGGCTATCAGTTAGAGATAAAGTAACTGATTGGGCTCCAGCGTTCGTGGCTTTTTTTTCTATTGTTTTTGCTTTATTTTTCTTTATGATTGCCAATATTAATAATACTACAGATGAACAAACTTTAGTAGTAGATGTAGACGCAGATAAACAATTTGATAATCCTTGGGACATGAATGACGGTCAATTTTCGTTTACGTTTGGAAATACTTACAATGAAGGTGGAGGTCAGCAAAACCGTGTTGAAGCAATCTATGGTTTAGGCCTACCAATAGCAATACAGAAGAATGAGTCTGTAGATTCCAACCCTCTTGTTGATGGCATTGAGAACGAAATGACTCCTAACACATGGTATCGTACATTCCCTGAAATATCGGCTATAGATTACATTGTATTTGGCATTATTTCGTTATTTTTACCATATGGCGTTTATGGATACCGTAGGGATCAAATTAGAGCTAGAGTTGAGGAAAAATTCCCAGATTTTCTGAGAGACTTAGCTGAATATTGGAAAGGCGGTCTTAGTATGACTGTAGCTATTCAAACACTTGCAAAAGGAGAATATGGCAATCTTAATGATGAAGTTAATAAGATGTCATCACAAATTTCATGGGGGGTTTCTTTTGGTGAAGTTTTAGAAATGTTTACTGAGAGAGTGACTTCACCTATAGTCACTCGTGCAGTTAGAATGGTAGATGAAGCCAACAGAGCCGGAGGTAAGATTTCGGATATTCTACTTGCCGCTTCTTACGATGCGCGTGAAATTAAAGCTCTTGAAACCGAAAGAAGACAAGAAGTAGGAAGTTATGTTACAGTTATTTACGCTTCTTTCTTTGTTTATCTTGGCATTATTCTTGTTTTGGCTTCGACTTTTATTCCTGCAATTGTGGATTCTTCAGCAGCTACAAGCGGTTCAGGTTCAATGTCTATAGGTAATTTAACAATAAGGGAAATGAATGAGGTTTGGATTTCGACAGTTTTCCTTTACAGTTTACTAATCCAAGGAATGGGAATGGGTATGGCTGCAGGCTTTATGTCAACTGGAAAATTGTATTCCGCATTTTTACGAGCTTCATTTTTGTTATTCTTAGGCTGGTTTATTTTTGAATTAGCAGGCATTACTACATCTATGATAACTCCGCAAATTTAGGAAATTATTCAATGAAAAACACGAAGGGACAAATGCATGTTTTAGAGGTATTACTAGTAGGTGTTTTATTCACTTCAGCAGTAAATGTAGCGGTAAATATTTTACCCACAAGTGATGCTGATAATTCAGGACAAAACGATCTTTATTTTTTAGGAACGGAAATTTTAGAGTTGTTAGACAATTGGGCTCCCTTAGATTCGAATATATCCTCAGAGCATAATGGTTCGACATTAGCTTGGTGGTTAGCTACAGATAATAATTCAGAGATAAAGAAATATCTTGATTCGGGTTTACCTTCCTCAGTATCTTACAGATTGGAAGCGATTCATGGCTCCCAAAATGAAGTCATTGTAAATAGAGAACTTCCAGATGGAGAAGTTAGTACTTCATTTAGGATAGTCTGGAGTGATAGTGAGATTTGGAACTTAACCTTACACTTATGGTATGGCTACAGGGAGGCTTAATGAATACGAAAGGTCAGCTTCTATTAGTTTCAGGTCTTTTGATGTCCATTACGCTAATAGCAGTCAGTAGTACAATTACGCATTCAGTAAATTTGGGTGCTCATCAAGGTGAAAGACATGATTTAACTCCTCACATAAGTTCAATTGAAAAGAATTTTCCATTAGCACTAGAACATGAAATAGGGGAAAATGAAGGTTCTTTGGAAATCAATGAAACATTTAGACAAGTTTCTAAGAATTTTGAATCTTTATTTGCTTCAAGAGGTATTTCGTTGTATTTTAGTTTGACTTCTTCATCATTAGATTCAGGAAATCACACGTTTGTATATGATTATACTATGGGTGATGGCATTATCACAATATTATTATCGAAAACAACCGAATTCTAAATTAATCTTTAGATCCAAATGATGAGATTGTTCTTTTGAACATTCCACCAAAACCAATTACTGTAGTAATTAAAATTCCAACAAACATTAACAAGTATCCTAGGTATAATTGTTCCAAATTATTATTAAAATCGGTTTGGTTAGTTTCTCCATTAAGAGCCATTAATCTAATAAGTCCTAGTATGAATCCAGCAATCAATAAAATAAATCCAATACTAATTCCTATTTCAGAAGTTGTAAACCCATCTTCCTCTACGTCTGGTTTTCCTTTAAAATCTGGAAAATCATTGTTACCTTTTTCTTCATCAGACATAATCTAGCCAGAAATAATAGCTTAATAAGCTTGCCCTTCGAATCTCACTTCATTTCTTTATGTTCTAGAGCGGCTTTAACCAATCCAAAATGTAGTGGAGAAGGCTTATCTGGCCTTGATTTAAATTCAGGATGGAATTGAGATGCCATAAAATAAGGATGATTTTCTAATTCTAGAATCTCCATGCGTCTTCCACTTTTATTTCTTCCAGTATACTTCATACCTTTTTCTTCAATTTGAGCAATATATTCGGGATTTATTTCATATCTATGGCGGTGCCTTTCGAAAATAATGTCTTTTTTGTATAATTCTTTAGCCTTTCCACCAGAGATTACCACCTCATGATCACCTAATCTCATAGTAGCTCCCATATCTTTCACACCTTCTTGTTCAGGTAAAATATCAATTATAGGATGTTTAGCATCAGGTTCTAATTCAGAAGAATTTGCATTTTTTAATCCTAAAACATTACGGGCAAATTCTACCGTTGCTAGTTGAAATCCAAAGCAAACACCGAGATAGGGGGTTTTATTTTCACGAGCCCATTTTGCACTCATAATTTTACCTTCAGATCCTCTACTTCCAAATCCACCTGGAACTAAAACTCCATTTACGCCTTCAAGGCTTTCAGTATTTGCACTGTCTTCTAAATCTGGCGCCTCAATCCATCTTATTTTGACCTTACAGTCAAGTAATGCTCCTGCATATCTTAGAGATTCTTCATGTGAAATGTAGGAATCTTTCAAATCAGTATATTTTCCTATTAAAGCTATTTCTATAGTTTTGTTACCATTTGAGATTCGGTCAGCAAAGTCTTTCCATTTTTTTAGATCAGGTCTCTTAGGTTTTAGCCCTAGGCGTTTTTCAACTAGTGCAGGAAGTTTTTGATCTAGAAAAACCATAGGGACATCATAAATTGATCTTGCATCCGGAGCTGAGATTACACATTCACGAGGTATGTCTGCGAAAAATGCAATTTTAGTAGCGATATCTTCTTCAAGTTTTGTACTACTCCTTCCTACAATAATATCGGGCCTTATCCCTAGTCCCTGTAGTTCTTTTACAGAATGTTGAGTAGGTTTAGTCTTTTGTTCACCTACAGCCCCTACGACTGGGACTAATGTGGTGTGTATGACCATAACATTCTCTTTCCCTTCTAATCTTCCTAATAGTCTTACAGATTCCATGAAGGGCATTGATTCAATATCACCTACAGTTCCACCCAATTCAACCATACAAATATCTGCCTTAGCTTCCTTTGCGGCTTTTTGTATACCATCCACAATTTCACGTACTACATGTGGAATAATTTGTACTGTTTGGCCGAGATAATCTCCATGCCTCTCTTTTTCAATAACATTTTTGAAAACTTTTCCAGTAGTAATGTTATGATCTTTTGTCAAATTACAACTTAAAAATCGCTCATAATTTCCTAAATCTAAATCAACTTCAGATCCATCCGTCATAACAAATACTTCGCCATGCTCGTACGGATTCATAGTCCCTGCATCTACATTCAGATAGGGGTCAATCTTTACAGCTGTAACTTTGTATCCTGCACGCTGCAGTAGTAGGCCAGTAGAAGACGAGGTAATTCCTTTACCTATTCCAGAAAGAACTCCGCCGGTCACAAGTATATATTTCATTGACTCAACGGACTAATACATGTTAAAAGCTAGCTATAAGAGCGCCGGTCCACTTAAACCCCTTTTCAATGATAAGTTGTGACAATTGATATTAACAGACACAATAGCAAATTGTTTTGGTTTGATTTACAACCAAATGAGGAAAGAGAATTTATCACAATTTATATAATAGTGGATGAGAAGATTACACTAATTGAGACCGGCCCGGCCTGCTCACACAAGAACCTAGTCGAGGGAATAAATAAAGCAGGGTTTACACTATCAGATATAGATTTTATTGTTCCCACTCATATTCATCTGGATCATTTTGGCGGAGGAGGACATATAATGGAAGTTTGCGAGAATGCTAAAGCAGTAGTGCATCCAAATGCAGTATACCATGTTTCAAATGTAAATAAGTGGTGGTCAGGAAGTCTTGATTTTTTAGGAGATGTTGCTGAATTATACGGAGAGCCTTTGCCAATTCCTGAAGAAAGGATAATGTCTGCTGAAGATGGTTTTGAATTGGATTTAGGAGTGTCAATGTTGAATGCAATGCACACGCCAGGACATGCTCCACATCACATAACCTGGATACATAATAAGTCAGCCTTTGTTGGTGATTCCCTAGGCCTTTGGTATCCTGAAATAGATAAGGCATTTCCAGTTACTCCGGGATATTATCGGCACGATTTAGCTTTACAAAGTATAAACTCTATGTCTAAATTAAATCTAGAGGAAATATTCTATACACATTTTGGACCAAGGCCAGCTACAGGAGCTTTTCAACAAACTCTCAATGAATTCCAGGCTTGGATGTCAATTGTCGAAGATGGAATTAATAAAAGTCTCAACTCAGAAGAAATATTAGATATTCTATTTTTAACGCAAGACGGATTAAAGCTTACAGATATTAAGCACGGCATACATCAGAGAAACACTCATTTAGGCTCTGTTGAAGGGATGATGAGTTGCATTAAAAGAAAAAATGAGAAAAGCTAATACAATTTCGGTAGTCGAATCATCGCCATTCCCTCATGTGGTAGTTGAAGACTTTCTAGATGATAGTACCTTAGATTTAGTGATAGATGCACTTGCAGGACTTGAGTACAGTTTTAGCGAATCCGATCTTTTTAGCTATTGGGCAAGCGTAAAATTAACTGATATTGATCATCCAGCACTAGATGTTCTAAGGGAAGACTTAGGGGATAAATTATGGAGGAAAGCAGTTGCGGAAGCATTCCAAGTTTCTTTATTGTCACGAATAGATATGGCAGCATATGTGTATGGCCAGGGAGATTTTTTGCTACCGCACGATGATCAAGTTGAAAATAGAGTTATTGCTTACAGTTTACATTTAACTCCAGATTTAGAGGAACAGGATGGAGGTTCATTGGATCTTTTTGAAGGTAAGAAAGATGGCACTTCAAAGTTAGTTAAGAGAATAATTCCCAAATTCAATTCGTTGAATTTGTTTGAGGTCTCTGAAACTTCTTGGCATCAAGTTAGCGAAATTTTAACCGATATTCAACGATTAACTCTTACAGGATGGTATCATGTCTGAGATAAATCATTACTATTTGGAAAAGCCTACATTGTCTAATCTTAACCGAATATTTGGTTCGGCAGATATTCCTTTTATTCGTTTATCCAAATTTTTATCTAATGAAGAAGTAAATCGGAAAGTTGAACTAAAAAGGGACGAAAAGATAGGTTTTTACAGAAGAGATATTTGCTCAGCATATCTCGGTGATTTTTGGAAATCAAAAGATTTCCTTAGTTTCTTAGAAGCAGGAACGGGGTTAACACTCAAATTTCGATCGTCACAAGGCCAAGTTTACAGTCCTGGAGATTATTCGCTCCTACATTCTGAAGAGTTTGAAAAGAAAAGATTAGTAGTAGTTTATGATTTAACAAATAGTTGGAATGTTGAATGGGGTGGACATGATATCTATACTTCACCAGACAAGGATCCCTTGATCTGCAACAGAGATTCTGGAACATTGATGCTAACTTTAATGGATGAAGGAGACTACTCTTGTACAAGATATGTTAGTTTGAAATCCGATTCTAAGGTTGTTATTGACAAAGTAATTTTCGACTTAAAATAGTTACTTATTTTTGAGTACCTACGCTGTTTTTATATCACACATACAAAATTATCATTTAGGAGATTATTTTGTCTAACTCAATTAACCTTGAAAAAATTAAGATGGAAATACTTAGTGGCAATCCAATTTTTGTTTTTGATGAAGAGGGAAGAGAATCTGAAACGGATATTTTCTTTTATGCTAAATCAGTTACGAGTGATAATTTACATTATTTGAGAAAAAACGGTGGAGGCATGATATTTTTGGCCTCAGATTACTCCATTTCGATGAAGTTAGGGATTCCTTTTATGGAAGAAATATATCAGGCAGCGTTCTCCAATTCAAAGAATTTTACCATATTAGAGATAATGAAAAACCATTCATTACCTTACACAAAGTCTAAATCTTCATTTTCTATTTTTATTAATCATAAGGACACTTTTACAGGAATAACTGACGATGATCGCTCCCTAACAGCACGCTCATTTTCAGAAGTTTTTGAACAAGCTGAAACCATTAGTGCTGAAGAATCAAGGAATATCATGGGAAATTCATTCAGGAGTCCAGGTCATGTACCAATTTGTATATCTGCCTCGAATGGGCTCTCTGAGAGGCAAGGGCACACAGAGTTAATAACAGAATTATTTAAAAAAATGAGTCTAACTCCTGTTGCGTTAGGTTGTGAAATGGTTTCTAAATCCGGTAAATCTCTAACGCGTTTAGAAGCAGAGATGTTTGCAAAAGATAATGGATATTTATTTCTAGAGGGTCAACATATCAAAGAGGTATGTCTGTGAAAGTTGTAGCCACTGGGGTTTTTGATATAATTCATATAGGTCATGCCCATTTTTTGAATGCGGCCAAAGAGCACGGTGATCATTTAACAGTTATTGTAGCCAATGATGGTACAGTCAGGAAGATGAAAGGGGAGCCTATTTTATCAGATAGAAGGCGTTCAGAAGTAGTTTTTCAACTTAAACCAGTAGATGAAGTAGTGATAGGGAGAACAGGAAATATGCTCGATATTATCGTTGAGGACATAAAGCCTGACGTCATTGCCCTAGGTTTCGATCAACGTTTATTTACAACTAAAGAATTAACAGCTAAATTACTGGAAAGGGGTTTAGAAGTTAAGGTAGTCCGACTTGAAGAAATGGAGCAAGACTTGGCAGGTTCACGTAAAATAATTTCTAAAATATTAAAGATATATAGGAAAAAATACAGTTCTGAATAATGGTTTTTACAGGAATAGTACAAGAAAAAGCGAAAGTCACCAGCATTGAAAAATCTCAAGATTTTTCCAGTATTCGAATAGAAGCAAGTTTAGATTTTGTAGAAGGAATTAAAATTGGAGCAAGTGTTTCAATTGACGGCGTTTGTTTAACAGTTACTTCAATAGAAGATAATAGTCTGACTTTCGATGTTATTGTAGAAACCTTAAGAGTTACTACTTTATCAAATTTAGAGAAGTCAGACTTAGTAAATTTAGAAAGAGCAGCACGTTTTGGGGATGAAATTGGCGGACATATTATTTCGGGTCATGTTTCTGGAATCGTAAAAATATCAAGAATAGAGAGTACAACTAATAATCATATCCTTTCTTTTAAAACAAGTAGTGATTTGATAAAATATATTTTCCCAAAAGGATATGTATCATTAAACGGAATAAGTTTAACTATTGGAGAGGTAAACAGAGTAGACAATACTTTCACAGTTTATTTAATTCCTGAAACGCTAAGAATTACAACTATGCAAGATAAGAATATTGGAGATATGATTAATTTAGAAATTGAAACGCAAACCAAAAATACGGTTGATTTAATAACTGAAATGCAGGTGAAAAAATAATGGCAAAGTCAGTAGCAATTGTAGCAGGCAGTTATCATAAAGATAAAGTAGAAAAAATGGTTGAAATAGTTAAATCAATGTCTTCTGAAAACAATCTGTTAATTGAAGAAATATGCTGGGTTCCAGGTTCAATGGAACTTCCGTTACAGATTAAGCGCTTATTACTTAGAGAGTCAATTCAAGGAATAATAGTTTTAGGAATTATTGAAAAAGGAGAGACTGACCATGGCTTAGTTATGGGTCAGGCAGTTACTAAATCAATCATAGACTTGCAGTTACTTTCAATGAAGCCAATAGGATTTGGGATAATAGGTCCAGGTGCAGAAGAAGAACAAATTGATAAAAGAGTAGAAGTTCATGCTAGGCAGGCAGTGTTAGCAGTTTCAGAAATGTTATTTAATTGAATTTCTTTTTTATTTTCCAATTACTCATTTTATATTTTTCTATCATATAGTGGAGCGCATGGTAGAAGCTTGGTAGGGCAAAAACAGCCATTAAAAGAGAGAATAGAACGAGTGTAATAATTAGTGCGAAGAAATTCCTTAATCCAATGAATTGACTACTAAAGAAGGAAATTAGAACTCCAGAGAATACACCTCCCATTGTGGTAAATGTCGCTTCTACAACTGATTGCCCTGTATTTTCAACAGCTTTTTGTATTCCTTCAGGAGAAGTACCTTCTTCTCTTACCCTTTCAGTAATTTGAATTGAATTATCAATACCAATTCCGATAATAATGGTTCCAACCATCGCGGTAAAAATATTTAGATTAGTTCCTCCAGCATCAACTGTAGCTGGATACCATAGAATCACCAACAAAATAGGTAGAAAAGTAATCACTCCGAATTTAACGGAACTAAAAATCACAATCATTGTTATCAAAACTAAAAGTAAACTTAGCTTAATAGTGTCGAATTGAGTTTCTTGGATTCCTTCATTAATTGCAATGCTTACAGGAGGTCCCCCGGTCAATTGAGACATTTGTGCATCATGGGCATGAATTTGTTTGTCTCTTAAGAATGCGATATCATCTATTTCATTAACTAAGATTGTGGTGTCGTCAATATTGATGTATGGCATGCTAACATAGATTAGGGCCTTATCGTATTCATCAGTCAAAAGCATTGCTCGCATCTCATCAGTAAATGATTCGTAAAAAACATCAATCATATCGCTTCTAAATTGTTCTCTATCATAAAATGGGAGTAAAACATCCACCCAAATATAGTCGTCTCCAAAAAAGTCACTGTGCAAGAAATCCCAGAAACTTCCATCAAATTCAAAAATAACATCTCCATCAGGGTCTTCTATAGCTATAGTAATGTGCGCAGATTTGAAAAAGTCCACAATAGAAAATGCTGAAACATTTATGAGTTCATTAGAATTTCGATTAGTAATAGATAAATTATTGATTTCACCTTGCGTCCAATTCATCACATCTAAAACATCTAAATCCTTTGCAGCAGGTTTTGTTCTGTCCTCAGGACCATTTATGAGTAATATTCCAGTCTGTCCAGCTTCAAATTTTTCTGAATATTCGCTTAACTTCTTTATTGAATCAATATCTTCAGGTGCAGATTCACTTCCTTTGATATCTTGATCCATAGCAGCAATTCTTGCAATAGAGTATGAAGTTGTTAGAAGAAGAACTAATAGAATCGCTTTCCACTGCTTTGTCGATAAGACAGCTATACTTTTCCACCCTTCTGATTTATGTCTAGAGTAATTAGTTAACTTCATAATTGCAGGAGTCATACTAACCGTCAGAAAGAATGCACACATAACTCCAACAATCATAGTGAATCCAACCGTTCTCATTGGAGCAATTGGAGAAATGAAAAGAGCAGAAAAACCAATAGTATCAGTAACTGCACATAGAAAAGTTGCTTTTCCTGTTGTAAGTAATGCTAAAAATGTAGCTCTTGGCATCTTATTTCCTTCGTCTTTAAATTCAACAATCCGATTAGCTACGTGCAATCCATAGTCAACCCCAATTCCTACCAAAATTGGTCCGGCAGCTACAATCATTGGAGTCAGAACCACTCCAGACAAATTTACGATCCCAAGAGTCCAAATTAGAGCACAAAATATTGGAAGTAAAACCACAGGTATAGCTAACCAATTCCTGTGAAAAAATAACATCATCGCGATAACTATTCCTAATGAAATAGGTAGCATCGTTAGTAAATCATCATACAATCTAGCAGTTACTTCGTGTAATACAACTACAAGGCCAGTTTGAGTCATGTCAGTTCTAGCATTATATCTTTGATCAATATGATCCTGAATTTTAGCAATCATTTCCTCTTGTGAAGCATCATTATCTTCTCCCTGATATTTTAGAGCGAATAGAATTACTGCTGTGTCAATTATTTCATCGTTATTTGTGTCTATAGCAAAATTTTGTAGTGCTGAAGACGTACTATCAAAAATTTGGTCTACTCTATCTTGGTCATCAGGTATATTATACGTACCAGTTAGATTTACAGTATCATCATCGTTTTGCTCAATGCTTAATCCACCAAATATTTTACCTTCGGTTGCTTCTATAAATCTAGCATTAGTTGAGTTAAATTCTTTGATTAGAGTAGAAATACTTAACGTAAAAATTATCCCGTCCTTATCTCCTCGATCGGCTTGATATGTTTCTAAATCTTCACTCTGTCCATACTTATCAATCGTATTTTCAAGAAGAGCAATTTCTTTCAAAGTAGGAACATATGTAATATTATCAACTACAATATCGTTAAAGACATTAGGATCATTAGCATTTCCAGTTTCAATATAGACAATGATTAGATCAGTTGCCCAATCTTGTCTAACTTCAATTAATATTTCTGTAGATTCCTCACCTTCAGGAAGATATACCTCTATATCTCTTGTCATATTTTCTTCGAAAGTTAGGGCCGATTGTAGAAGAAGAACAGTTATTAGACTGAGAACAGTAACAGTGGCTACTGCATTCTTCAAAATTATATTAGTATAAATTTGCACTCCGTTCTCTAAAGCCTTTGTAATCACAAGTGCCCTATCGAGGCCTCAAAATAAATGTAATCTTAACTAGAATAGTAGTATTCTTTCTTACTTTTCTGTTCTCTGTCCAACCTTGAACCTGGCTTATTGACGCGAGGTCTGTGAGTATTTTTATCACGCCTAAAAGTCACGTCCACTCTTTCCAAAAAGATATTCATTCCTTCTCTCATTTTGTAAGGTCCTTCTACAATTCCTTTATTTCCAGGATCTCCACCAAAGCATAATATCCCATCTGAAATATAATCTATAAAGTAAATATCATGATCTACAATAAGAGCTGATTTACCTCTGTTCTCCATGAACCTTCTAATGGTTTTAGCAGTTACCATTCTTTGATTTGCATCAAGATATGCAGATGGTTCATCTAGCAAATATAGGTCAGCTTCCTTGAGTAAACATTCAGCGACAGCAACACGTTGTAACTCCCCTCCTGATAGAGTTTGCATTTCTCTTTCTAGTAGAGGTTCCAAATTCAGGGGCCGATTTAGTTCAGTACTAAATGTATGCTCATCATAACCTTCAACGGATTGCAATAAATCTTGAACAATTCTTCCTTCCTGAATATCAATGTATTGAGGCTTGTATGATACAGCTATTTCGCTTTCAATTTCACCTTCATCAGGTTCCAAATCTCCAGCTAGCATTTTAACAAATGTTGTTTTACCTGTAGCATTTGCTCCCACTACTCCCAAAACTTGACCACTTAGCAGTTCACCGGCTTTTGCTTCAAGGCTAAAACTACCTAATTTCTTCGATAATTTCGGCCATTGAACAAGCCTTAGCCCCTCCCACCCAGTTCTTGGCGGGTGCTCTAAGAATTTAATTGGTTTATCTCTTATTCTAACATTTTGTTCTACAAGATAACCTTCGATATATGCATTAATTGCCTTGCGTGTTGTTCTAGCAGGAGTAAATATTCCAAATGCTCCCTTTTTACCATAAACTATGTGAGTTAGGTCTGCAATCACATCTAAAACTGCTAAATCGTGTTCAATTACGATTACTCTTGCAGATTCAGATAGCTCTTGGATTATTCTCACAATCCTCATTCTCTCGTATATGTCAAGATAAGAAGAAGGCTCATCAAAGAAGTAAACGTCAGCTTTTTTTAGTAAAGTTGCACAAATTGCAACTCTTTGTAATTCACCGCCAGATAATTGATCTAGATTTCTTTCCAAAAGATGTCCTAATCCAAACTTTTCAATCATTTCATCGTATAATCCTCTTTCATTTACAGAAGAAAGGAGCTTACCTACATTTCCTTTGAAAGCCTTGGGAATATGATCTACATATTGGGGTTTCAATGCCACCTTAACAGTAGATTCATTTAATTCAGCTAGAAAGTCTCTCAATTCTCCGCGTGGTAATGTTTCAATTACATCTTCCCACAAACATTCATCAGATTCAAATTCACCAAGATTCGGAATTATCGTTCCGTTCAAAATATTAAATGCAGTAGATTTGCCCATCCCATTAGGTCCTAAAATTCCGATTATAGATTCTTTTGACGGAGTAGGTAATCTAAATAGTCTAAAACCATTGAGAGAATATCTGTGAATCATATCAGTTTCTAATTCTTCAGGAAGATTGATCACTTTTACAGCATCACCAGGACAATTTTTAGCCCTCATCAGGCAGGGTGGGCAAGCATCCTCTAAAATCTTACATTTATCATTCTCGTCAACTTGTATGCACTCGGCACCGCAAGATCCTGCATACTTCTGTAAATATTCAAAGGCAGGGCTATTTGGTTTGCATTTGTCTTCAAATAGGACAGCAATTCTCATTTTTCCGGTGTTGTTGAAAGACTTAGTCTTGTCGTATTTCCTTTTTACAATGCGACTAATTAAAATCATATGGTCATCCAAAGATACTTTTGTCCCCCTTTAATGGGATGTTGTGCGAATAAAATTTACACTTCCAGGAAAGCCGGTAGCTCAGGGTCGCCCTCGTTTTTATCGCAAAGGAAAATTTGTAGTCGCAACGGATCCTAAACCTAGTAAAGTCTACAAAGCAGATATCGCATATATTGCTCAGAGAGCTCGAGAGGAAGCAGGAATAGAAGGCCTTTTTGAAGGCCCGCTAGGGATGGAAATTTTTGCATATTTCCCTTGTCCTAAAAGTAAATGGAGAGTAAAAGTACCTAGAACAGAAGAACATCACGCGAAAAGGCCCGATGCCGATAATTTAGCTAAGTCAGTAAAAGATGGGCTAAGTGGAGTGTTGTATCATGACGACGGGCAAATATCGGAATTAGTAGTTAGAAAAAGGATTGCAGCTCAAGGTGACGGACCTAGAATTGAAGTTGAGTTATACAAATTGGAGCCATTAGAATGAAATCAATTATAGATGGTAAAAAAATAGCCAAAGAGATTGAAATTGAATTAACTACTAAAGTAGCTTCAATGGATAGAGCACCCAGACTGTCTGTAGTTCAGATAGGGGACGATCCAGCTTCAGCATCTTACATTAAAGCGAAAGCAAATGCAGCTTCTAGAGTTGGTATTGAACTTACACATCACCATTTATCAGTAGATACCTCAGTAAAAGAGTTAGAGACTCTCGTTGATGAATTAAACGAAAGTGAAGATGGCCTCATAATTCAATTACCTATTCCTAAGACTCTAGAATCTGTTTTGGAAAAAATTAAACCTGAAAATGATGTTGACGGCTTTCATTCCGAAAACTTAGGAAAATTAGTCCAGGGGATTTCAGGAATGGTTCCTTGTACTCCGGCAGGGATCATTGAGTTATTATATCGCTCTGGGAATGATCCAGAGGGTAAACATGTTGTTGTTGTTGGACGTAGTACAATAGTCGGTACGCCACTATCTCTTTTATTATCTCAGAAAGGAGTAGATGCAACAGTTACACTGTGCCACAGTAGAACTAAATCTTTGCAAGAACATTGTAAACAAGCAGATATTTTGGTAGCTGCCGTGGGAAAAGCTAATATGATTACCAAGGATATGGTAAAACCCGGTGCAGTCATAATAGACGTAGGTGTTAACAGAACTTCAGAAGGGTTAGTTGGAGACGTATCGCATGATGTTAGAGAGGTTGCAAGTCAAATCACACCAGTTCCAGGAGGGGTAGGGCCAATGACGGTTGTAATGCTAATGTTGAATACAGTGAAATCGGCTTTAGAAAATTAAGTTTTTGAAAAGTACCCATGGACTAGTTAACTGGCGTTGAGCTTCTTTTGATGTTAAGCTTTCAGATAATATTTTTTGAAGTTCAGGTTTCTTTTGTGCCTTACCAATAAACCAATTTATCAACCATTTTTTTCTAGTATAGTTTTGGATTTTGAAAGAATTTGTCAATTCTTTGCCTAGTATTTCCCAAATTTCTTTCTGGTAATCTTCCCCACATTTCAAATTAAAGTCATTTCTATTTTCTTTGAAATGTTTCACAGCAATCTTTGCAGATAGAAGGGCATTACCTATCCCTTCTCCAGTAAAAGGATCTACTAGACTTCCAGAATCTCCTACCAGAAGGCAACCCTTACCGAACATTCTTCTTAGTTTCATCTCATTTTTTCTTGGTGAACCCAACGGCAATTGCCACACTTTTCCACTATCTTTTACCAATTCAGCGTTCTCAAATCGAGATGCAAACTTTTCTTCTATTATATATTTTTGAAGTTCCTTCAATTTCATTTCTTTATTCTTAAAATCTTTAAGTGTAATTCCTAAGCCTACATTGCACGTATTCTCGCCAACTGGAAAAATCCAAAAATACCCTGGAATAACTCCATCTACATAGTGGAATTCTATAGCTCCTTTCTCATTATCTATGCCCTTCACTCCTTTCCAATATTCTCTAAATGAAGTACTCCAATGCTCTTTTTTGATAAATTCCTCACCATTTATTTCAGATACGATTGTTTTGGCAACAAGACAGTTTACTCCTCCGGCGCCAATGGTTAATGGAGCATAGAATTCTTTCTCACCAACTCCATTTTTACCTTTTACTCCAATTATTCTATTATTATCCTCACCGTCAACCATTAAATTATTAACTCTGAAATTTTGAATTACAAAGCCCCCATTATCTTCCACTCGATTTTTTGCTTCATTGAACAGAATCCAATCAAAGTTTATTCTTGGATAAACGTATCCCGTAGCTTCAGAATCTTTAATTTCAACTTTTACTTTTTCTTCTTTTGTATTACTAAATATTACACTATCAAATATGAAATGCGGACTTTTTTCAAGGATTTTTAATATATTCAATTCTTCTAAATGCTTTAGAGCTTTTCCTCCAACTGCATCTCCACAAACTTTGTCTCTGGGGAATTCTTCTTTCTCTAATAGTAAGACCTTGAACCCTTCGTTAGCTGCATAACAAGCAGCTGCAGACCCTGCAGGCCCACCCCCTACAATAATAGCATCGAAATTTACTTCATTATTAGGGATATTTTTCGTTTCTATATTTTTTTCCCAAAAAACATTTGTTTTATCCGACACAATTTTAGAACTTATTGCCGATTAATAAACGTTTTCAGCATAGCAATACAAATTTTAAGACCTCTGCTAATCTCGTATTGATGGCAGTAGCTTCTAATGTTAATAATTCTAAAAAACATAGAATAATTGGCGCAGGCCTTTCTGGACTTTCTGCGGCAATTAATTTTGCTAAGAATGATGAGAAAGTAGTGATTCATGAATCAAGAGAAGATGTTGGCATGCAATTTCACCCTAATTATCAAGTTTTACTAAAGGAAAGTCCAGATACACCTTCCTCTGAAGCAGGAGCTAAACAGTATCTGAATAGATGGGGATTAAATCCCAAGTTTACCTTCAAGGATGCAAAAAAATTTATCTGCTCTACAGAAAAGAGAGATTTTACGATTTCCTTAAAAGAGCCATTACCTTTGATTCTGCGAGGTGGCGAAAATTCACTCGAGAGAGGGCTCGCTAATGAGGCTAAAGATTTAG
Source organism: Marine Group III euryarchaeote CG-Epi4 (assembly GCA_001875365.1). Next base: position 41,833 of record MIYX01000012.1, on the reverse strand, counting down.
GTGTTGAATTTAAGTTTAAATCAAGACCCAAGCCAAAAGCAGGAGATATTCTTTCCACAGGTCCAAAGCGTACAGATATGGTCGCCTTTGGGGCATACTATGAAAATTCAGATTTTCCTCGAGATCAATTTTTGTACATGCATGATGAAAAATATTCTCCAAGGGGATGGTATCTGTATGTAATTCCGATGGATGATGATACTATTAAGATTATGAATTGTTGCTCAAAGCCATACGCAAAACAAGTCAGGAAATTATTGTACAAGGCAGTTGAAGAGCGAGATATTCTGAAGAATATTGTTGATGGTGCAAAGCCCACAGGTACTGTAGGAGGTCAAGGTGGTGTCGATTTCCCTAAGACTGCAATTAAGGACGGAGTTTATCACACAGGTGAAGCTGCAGGTTTTCAAGATCCTTGGAGAGGATTTGGAATGAATTATGCAATTGAATCCGGAGCTCTTGCTCAGAGGGCAATATCTGAATCCTTAGATTATGATAAATTATGGAAAAAACAGTTTCATCAAAGGAAGAAAGCAGATATTGCCCGTAGAGGAATATTCGCACTTCTCGGCAACCGAGCATTCGAATATGGTATGAGGAAAGTTAAGGAAGGAGACGAAGTTGATTGGGAAGAGATTAATCCTAGCGGTTGGAAAAAATCACTAATCTACAACACTTTTTACTCAATGGAGATGGCTAAGAAAACAATGTGGGATTCCTGGTGATGGATCTTACTGGTTTTGCATCATACATCTTATCTGGTTTAACATTATTCGCAGGCTGTGTCATTTTTTTCGGAGAGAATGAATTCATTATTCCTACGTCAGGCCGTTCACTTAGGTTATCCTGCTCGTTTCTACTTTGGTTCCTAGCCTTAATTTTTTGGGCCATGGCAGTTAAAATTGAAGATGACGATAGTATCATATAATCAATTCTTTAATTAAAAATATGTCTAATTTTGGTGTGATTCGTAATTATTATTCTCAAATGCCTGAGAAAATAGAGCAGGCTAGACACATCTTGAAGCGTCCGATGACGTTAACAGAAAAGATTCTTTTTAGTCATTTAGTCAAAATTGAAAAAGAACCTACAAGAACAAAATCTTATGTTGAATTACAACCAGATAGGGTGGCAATGCAAGATGCTACAGCCCAAATGGCGTTACTTCAATTCGCTCTAACAGGGCGTTCGGAAGTTGCAGTCCCTTCAACAGTCCATTGCGATCATTTGATTCAAGCGAGAGTAGGAAAAGATAAAGATTTGGAATATGCCAATGAAATAAGTTCAGAAGTCTTTTCTTTCTTGAAATCAGCTTCAGCAAAATATGGTCTTGGATTTTGGAAGCCAGGTGCTGGTATTATCCACCAAGTTGTTCTTGAGAATTATGCATTCCCCGGCGGGATGATGATTGGTACAGATTCTCATACACCAAATGCGGGAGGCCTAGGGATGGTTGCAATAGGTGTAGGAGGAGCAGATGCTATGGAAGTCATGGCAGGTTTACCCTTTACAATTAAATGGCCCGGAATTATTGGAGTTCATTTAATTGGTGAACTATCAGGTTGGGCTTCCGCTAAAGATGTTATCTTGAAAGTTTGTGAAGAATTAACAGTCAAAGGAGGTACAGGCCACATTGTAGAATATTTTGGCCCAGGCGCCTCTACAATATCTTCAACTGGTAAAGGTACAATTTGTAATATGGGTGCTGAAGTTGGAGCTACAACTTCACTTTTCCCTTATGATAGTTCTATGGATGATTATCTTAGAGCAACAAATAGATCAGATGTTGCAGATATGGCTAAAGATTTTTCTGAATATCTAGTTCCAGATGTAGAAGTTGAGACTAATCCTGCCCAGTACTATGATAGAATTATTGAAATTAATTTATCCGAATTAGTTCCGGCAATAGTTGGGCCGCATACTCCAGATTTAGCAAGACCTGTATCTGAATTAGGGGATGAAGCTAGAGAGAACGGTTGGCCAACTGATATTCAAGCAGCTTTGATTGGCTCTTGTACTAATTCTTCCTACGAAGATATGGAGAGGGCATCTTCAATTGCACAACAGGCTAGAAATGCAGGTTTGAAATCAAAAGTTCAGTTTATGGTTACACCAGGTTCAGACACCATCGATAATACTATCAGAAGAGATGGTCAAATGCAAATATTTGATGATATCGGAGGAACGGTATTAGCAAATGCATGCGGGCCATGTATTGGTCAATGGAAAAGAGACGATATTGATAGTGGAGATGTGAATTCTATTGTTTCTTCCTACAATCGTAATTTTAGCGGCAGAAATGACGGCAATCATCAAACACTATCTTTCCTTACAAGTCCAGAAATAGTTACAGCCATGGCAATTGCAGGTAGTTTAGATTTTAATCCTATTACAGACAAATTAACTTCAGAAGACGGTAGTGAATTTTTACTTGATCCTCCAGAGGGAGATCAATTGCCCGAAAATGGTTTTTTATTTAATTTAGAAGGATTTATTCCACCTCCAAAAGAGTCTGCTTCAGTTGATTTAGACGTATCTTCTGAAAGTCGTAGATTACAATTATTGGAACCTTTTGTAGCAACTACCAAGAAGGATTTGGAAGATTTGCCAATTTTAGTCAAAGTTAAAGGTAAATGTACCACAGATCATATTTCTCCAGCAGGAATTTGGTTACAATTTAGAGGGCATTTAGATAATATTTCAGATAATTGTTACATTGGTGCACATAATTCATTTACTGAAGAACAAGGTACTGCAATCAATCAATTAGATGGTAATAAAGGAAAGATTCCAAAGATTGCACGTAATTACTATGAAAATAATCAGCCGTGGGCAGTTATTGCAGATGTTAATTACGGTGAGGGAAGTAGCAGAGAACACGCAGCTATGTCTCCAAGATTCTTAGGATGTAAGGTTGTTATTGCAAGAGGTATGGCTCGTATTGCAGAGACAAATCTGAAGAAGCAAGGAGTTTTACCTTTGATTTTTGCAGATGAGTCTTCTTGGGATTTATTGAGAGTCGATGATAGATTAACTATCAAAGGAACTGATGAGCTAGGGCCAAATTCCAAGGTCACTGTGGAAGCAAAACACAGTGATGGAACAATGGACACTTTCATCTGTAGTCACAGTATGGATGAATTACAGGTAGGGTGGTTCAAAGCAGGTTCAGCCTTGAATTATCTAAGATCTAAGAATTAATCTGTTTAAGGGCGGATGAATATTAAATTAAGAGGATTTATTAAGATGTGAGTGTTATAGTGTATCCAATGAATTCCTCGGTAGGTTTGTATTTAATGCTAAATCCATAATCCTGTAAAGAAGAAAAATCAGAAAGATTACCTTCTCCAGGTTTTAGAATAAACTTATCGCCGGGGCTAATTCTCTCTGAGTTGTCCATATCATCAAAGGATATTCCTTGGCTAGAAGAATTTAATTCTAAAACAGATCCCCCGATTACAAAGAGGTTATTAGCATCAGTTAACACCCAACTAACATTATTAATAGAAATCAGTGGGTTGATTTTTACTATTTGAACAGTCCATTCACCACTTCCATCTTCATATGCAATCATAGATCCAGTAGGACATAAATAATTCATCATTTCAAGATTAAAACTTTCAGGTTCAGACCATGCGCCATTATCGTCCATTGTTCTGAAGGTTATAACATGATTTCCTGCAGTTAGTGTGGGATTTGAAACGTTATTTTTATCAGATATCACTCCATCTATATCAGAAGCCCATTCATAGGCCCAAACGATGCCATCAGAATCATACCCTGTACCAATTAATTCAAAAGAATCGTCAGCACATGTAATACTAGTGTCAGTTTCAGGAAAATCAATACGTGCTAATGGAATGGAGTTTACAGTGCCATCACTACTTAGTTTATTGTCTAAATCTTTTCTCAGCTCAACTAAATTTTTTTCTAAATTGTCTACTTCTTTTTCAAGTTCACTTATTCTTTTTTCAAGATTAGTTAAATTATTTTCTCCTACAGGTTCAATATTACTTGTTCCTTCATCTGTAGATTCTTTTTCATCAACTGATGTGTTGTCAGTTAGGCAGCCCGTAAGAGAGGCCACCGCTAGCAAAAGTACGGCAAAAACGACTTGCTTCATAGGGCTGAATAAATTTAGTTATTTATTCGTATTGCATTGAATTATGCGAAACACCTTTTCCGCTTCTTATAGAACCAATAATTTGCGCATGTTTTCCAAGAATTGATACAGATTTTTCCGCGTCATCTTTGCTAACAATAATTACCATACCCATTCCCATATTGAATGTTCGGTACATTTCTTTATCCTTAACACTTCCTTTTTCTTGTAACCAATCAAAAACAGAAGGAACTGGTAGAGGGTTATCGATTACATACTGAAAATTATCATTTATTCGACTAATATTGTCTAGTCCTCCTCCAGTAATGTGAGCTATTCCATGAACATCTACTTGCTTAATCAAAGCCATTACTTCTTTCACGTAAATTCTCGTTGGTTCTACAAGTTTCTTTCCAAGTTCCTTATCTCCATCAAATAACTTTCGAATCAAAGTATATCCGTTTGAGTGTGGTCCACTTGATTTCAGGCCAATCAAAACATCTCCCTCAGATATTTTTGTACCATCAATAATCTTGTCTTGTTTAACATAACCAACAGAAGTTCCAGCAATATCAAAACCATGAACTAACTCAGGTAATATTGCAGTTTCTCCTCCAGATAAAGTACAGTTAGATTGCCTACATCCTTCGGCTAAACCCATTCCAATCTTAGCCATTAATTCTTCATCTGGCTTGTCTAAAGCTACATAGTCAACGAAACTTAACGGTTCGGCACCAACACAAATTAGATCATTTGTATTCATAGCAACGCAGTCTATTCCGACAGTATGGATTGAGTTCATTTCTTCAGCCAGCAATAATTTGCTTCCTACGCCGTCTGTACAAATTGCCAGTGCCCCATCTCCAAGTTTAACTAATCCTGCAAATCCATTATCTAGTTTGATGGCTTCACCATTGCCCTTCCTATTGACTCCTTTAATTTGGGCAATAAGAGCTTCAGTCGCTTTTTCACTTGCATCAATATCTACGCCAGCTTCAGAGTACGTGCTTACCATATTGTTTACATCTTAGCGTAATAATTTTGTACAACAGTACTAACTTGTCCAATATCATCAATGTTACGTTGAACTAATGATTCAAGAATTTTTTGTCTATTTTGAGCCATCTCATCAAACTGTCTTGGCGCTACACCTGCAGCTTTAGATATTCGCTCGCGTAGTTTACTTGGAACTCCAGTCTCCTCTAACTGATTAGATTGTCCGTTCCATTTGAACAAGGTATTTAGTCTTGGTTTACTACCTTCTAAACCAGCTAATTCAGAAACTTCAGTAATAGTTCTAATTTGTTTTCCATTAACATTTATTCTACTCTGCATTATGATTAAATGTAAAGCATTCATCATTATAGGAGGAACTTCCATTGGAGGGTTGATTAGTCTTGACACTGTCTCTTGTGCAGTATTTGCGTGAACAGTACCAAAACATCCGTCGTGACCAGTGTTCATTGCAGTAAAGAGAGTTTTAGCCTCTGGCCCTCTTACTTCACCTACAATTATCCTGTCAGGCCTCATACGCAATGTATTTTTCAGTAAAGAATCCATATCTACTTCAGGTTCTTCAGGTTTTGTTGAGTTAAATGTTTCAAGCTGAACATGGTGTTCGTGCTTTAATTGAACTTCAGTCACATCTTCAATAGTAATTAATCTATCTTTTGAAGGAATAAACAATCCTAAGACATTCAAAGTAGTAGTTTTACCAGAACCTGTACCACCTGCAACCAAAATATTAGATGGAGCAGATCCCATCCCATCAGCAAACATCCATAACAGTGAGGCTAATCTTGGAGACATAGTTCCAAATTTCATCAGATTAACAACTGTTAGAGGATCATTCATCTGCTTTCTAATTGTCATTGTTGGGCCATTCGGAGAGACTGGTGGAATTGTAGCATTAACACGACTTCCATCAGGCAATCTTCCATCTAATAACAAATTTCCGGGGCCTACTTTTCTACCAACATATTTTCCAACTTTTTGAATAATTGCAGTAGCTTCCTCGCTGGTTAATTTCACATTAGTTACACACATACCATGTTTTCTATGGGCAACCATTACAGCTTTATCCGGGTGGTTGTACATAATTTCTTCAAGATTATCATCATCTAGCAATGGCTTTAGAGCACCATAGCTTGGAGATTTGACAGCTTTTGTTACTTGATATAGTGGTCGCTCAGCATCAGCTCTTTCGACGATGTTGGCAGTCGGGTATTGTTCTATTATTCGTCCTTGTTGCATATTTATACGATTGATATCCTTAGTGCTAGTAATAGCGTAGTAGTGGCTATGAACATGTACATTGGCATTCGCCATATTGCAGTTTTAGTTGTTTGTAAAATAACAGACTGCATCCAAACACCTCCAGCCCCTAACACCATCATGTAGAAAAATAAAGATTGATTCAATAAACTTAGATCGACATTAAGTTCGAACGAGCCGGCTTTACCGCTTCCAAATACTGAAACAATTAATCCTAATAGAATTGGGCAAATGACAGCTCCACCCCATAGAATGAAATTAGCAGTACTTTGTGTTTTTGTAATTCTTTCTTTTCGGAGCATATAAATTTCCCAGAACTCTTCAGAGATATTTTCGAGAGTGGTTGCAAAGCTTCCAGAAGACCCAAGTGCAACATTCAGTATGCTTACAATTCTTATAATCATTGGAGATTCAGTTTGTTTTGCAAAGTCTCTCATTGCCATACCAAATCCATCGTCTCTCATTCTCTTTACGGCTTCACGGAGAAATACCCCCATTCTGTCATTTCTTCCAGAAGCAATAGCATCCAAAGCAGATTCAACCCCCATTCCAGCGCGTAATTCTTCAGCTAAATCAGCTAAAACATCGGGCCACACAGCTTCCAATTCATTAATTTTATCCTGTTTTCTTTTAGCAGGAATGTAGAATAGAGTTCCAATAAGTGCCCAAACGCCTAGCCCTATCCAAATAATACCGTGCAATGAAGACAAGCCATCTCCACTTACTATATCGTCCAACAAGCTCATACTCCAGGCTCCTTTGCTTTAGTTTGAACAATCATTCCAGCAATAATTATGGTTGCTGTAATAAATAGTGCAGGTACACAAACATCGGGCATTGTTGGAGTATTTCCTAGAAACCCTCCACCAGATGCTTTTGCAGATTCTACTAATCCATTAACCACAGCACCTATTACAACAATAATAGGGATTAGTATTGAAACAATTATAAATTGTTCAGATGTTGAAGATAAACCCTCAATGAAATTATCCAAATTTACACGCCTTTCTTTAGCTTCTTTTTCAGCTATAGATCTTAATCTATCAATTACATTAGTATCTTCTTCGATAGACATAATTAAGCTAGATAGAACCTTTCTCAGTCCAGAGGAATCTGTATTTCGCATTTGAGTTCTAATAGCGTCACTGAAGTTTTTCCCGCCTTCGGTGTCTCTAAAAATTTGTTTGAAAATTTCACTTAAATCTCCGTAGTCTTCGTCAGCAACATGCTTCATTGCTTCTGCAACACCTACGCCAGATTCTAATAGAACTTCAATTCCTCTAATGGCAAAGAGTAGTTCCTGGTCAACGGTCGCCATAAGATATCAACAAAACCCCATTATAAACTACTTAACTTTTTAAATTTGTGCATTTTTTATAAAATCTCGATAAGTACTCAAGCTGATATAGAACGAAAAAACCATTGACCATTCACATAGAGCCGTCAAATTTAGGTATATACTTCGTTCAGTGTTTACGTCTGGTGGGTTATCCATCCGGTGAAAAAAAGCATCTTTTTCATCTAACATTTCTAAGTTATCTAAAACACTGAATATGGCCATCATTACATAGAAAAACCATCCAGCCGTTATAGCATATCTTCTAATTTTATTGTCGAGTCCACTTTTTTTCATTAGATTGTAGCTGAAAGTTGCAGAGATCAGATATGTCGTGAATAAAGTGAATGCAGTAACGCCATGTAAAACAGGAAATTCTTTCCAATTAAAGCTTACCGTAATTATTCCACATATAGATCCTATGGTAGAAATAATTCTAATTCTTTCATTTCCTTTGATATAGAATTCACCCAGTTCCTCAGCTAAGGGTTTGAATAATCGGTAAATTACCTGAACTATTAGTAAAGTTCCAAACAAGCTAATGCCCAGCCCAGTTGAGAAAATACTTTCTTCGGGTTCTGAAAAAGGCATTTCAGATATAATTGGTATAAATGGGGCAACTCTTCCACTGGTAGTTGATACGATGTAAGTTGTTATTAGCGTTAATATCCCTAAAATTATACTAAATTCTAGAAGTAATTTAGCACTATTTTTCATTCAGTACCGCTTGTGCAGCAGCCAATCTAGCGATTGGAACTCTGAAAGGTGAGCATGAAACATAATCCATTCCAACTCCATGGCAAAAGTGAACTGACTTTGGCTCTCCACCATGTTCGCCACAGATTCCAACTTTAAGATCGGGTTTTGTTCTACGGCCTCTTTCAATACCCATTTTAACTAATTCACAAACACCTTCATCTAGACTTGCAAAAGGATCCTCTGGTAATAATTCATTTTCTAAATATGCTGGCATAAATCCGCCCGTATCATCACGACTGAATCCAAAAGCCATTTGCGTCAAATCATTAGTTCCAAATGAAAAGAATTCTGCAGTTTCGGCTATTCGGTCAGCTACGAAACTTGCTCTTGGAATTTCCATCATTGTTCCAACCATGTAATTATCCAATCCTTCAATGTTACTTGCTACATTTCTAACTATTTTCTCTTGGTGATTATATTCAGTTTCCATTCCAGTCAGGGGAATCATAATTTCAGGGAAAGTTTTTACATTTTCATCTGAAAGTTCAGCTGCAGCTTCTAAAATAGCTCTGGCTTGCATTTCTGTTATCTCAGGATGTGTTATTCCTAACCTTACACCTCTGTGCCCCATCATTGGATTTGATTCTTTGAGTGCATCAGATCTTCGTTCCAATTCTTCAGCATTGATTCCCAATGCTTCAGCAAGCTTTTTCTGCCTTTTAATATCGTGAGGAATAAACTCATGCAATGGCGGATCCATTAGTCTAATAGTAACAGGAAGGCCTTGCATTGCTCTTAAAGTTTCTTTGATATCGTTTTTCATGTAAGGGAATAATGAATCTAAAGCCGTTTTCCTTTCATCTTGGCTATTAGCCATTATCATTTCTTGAAGATGGAAAAGTGGATCTTCAGATCCTTCTCCGTAGAACATGTGTTCTATTCTGAAAAGTCCAATTCCTTCAGCTCCAAAGCCTAATGCTCTTTTTGCATCTGATGGAGTTTCTGCATTTGTCCTCACTTTTAGCCTTCTAACTTTGTCACAAAGCTCTAAGAAATGCGTCAAATAATCACTCGTAATATCAGTTTCAATCAGAGGTAGTTCATCTTTATAGACTTTTCCAGCAGTTCCGTTTAGTGTAATTTCTTCACCTTCATTCACAGTTACCTCCCCGACAGTAAATTTCTTTTTAATTGAGTCAACTTTCATCTCACCGGCACCAACAACACAACACATTCCCCAACCTCTTGCAACTAAAGCTGCATGTGAAGTCATTCCTCCACGAGAAGTCAATATTGCTACAGAAGCTCGCATTCCTTCGACATCCTCAGGATTAGTTTCTTCTCTAACTAGTACAACTTTTTCGCCCTTTGCAGCCCAATCCACAGCATCTTGAGCTGTAAAAACAGCTTTTCCAGTTGCGCCTCCTGGACCTGCAGGCAAACCTTTTGCCAAAATTGGAGTAATTTTTTCTACATCTGGATCAACAATGGGGTGGAGTAATTCATCCAATTGTGACGGTGTAACTCTTCCAATTGCAGTATTTCCATCTATCCTATTTTCTTTTACCATTTCAGAAGCCATACGAATAGCAGCAGGACCGTTACGTTTTCCAATTCGGCACTGAAGCATCCAAAGTTTTCCTGTTTGGATAGTAAATTCAATGTCCATCATATCGCTGTAGTGGTCTTCAAGGTTTAGTCTAATTGTGTTCAACTCATCATATAAATGAGGCACAGCCTGCTCTAGGCTTGGTAAATCTCCACTATGCTCAGTTCGACATATTTCATTTAATGGATTTGGAGTTCTAATCCCAGCAACAACGTCTTCACCTTGAGCTTTAGATAGCCATTCTCCGTAAAAATTATTTTCGCCAGTTGCAGGATTTCTAGTAAATGCAACACCTGTGGCACTATCTTCTCCTAGGTTTCCATATACCATTGCTTGAACGTTTACAGCAGTTCCCCATTCTTCGGGAATATTCTCAATTTTTCTGTAAGCCTTTGCTCTTTTTCCATCCCAAGAGTAGAATACTGCAGACACAGCACCCCATAGTTGTTCCCATGGATCTTCAGGAAATGGTTTTTTAAGTACTTCCAACACTTTTCCTTTGTAAATTTCTACTAAATCTTTCAAATTAGATGCAGATAAATCAGTATCTTCAGTTACACCTTGTTGTTCTTTCATTTTTTCCAATTCATGTTCTAATTGGTTACGAATTCCCATTCCTTCTTCAGGTTCAATGCCTGAAGCTTTCTCCATTACAACGTCAGAATACATTTGAATTAATCTTCTCTGAGCATCGTATACAAATCTTGGGTCTCCACTTTGAGCAATAAGTCCTTCTCGTGTAACATCGTTTAATCCTACGTTGAGAACAGTTTCCATCATACCAGGCATTGATGTTCTAGCTCCAGATCTTACAGATAGGAGTAAAGGATTTTCAGAATCTCCAAAAATAGTCCCTACATTATTTTCAACATCTTTCAACGCATTTTTTAGCTGACCGTCGAGTTCCTCTGGATAGGTTTGATTATTTTCATTATAGAAAGTACATACTTCAGTAGTAATAGTACAACCAGGAGGTACAGGTATTTTCAAGAGAGCCATTTCAGCTAAATTAGCCCCTTTTCCACCTAACAAATTTTTCATGTCAGCTTTGCCATCGGTCATGTTTGGACCGAAGCGATAAACGTGCATTTCGCTCATTCTTACTCATACACTAGCGAAATAGGTATAAATTCTCTTTCTCTTTATTCTATAGGGTCATGAAGCTTACCAATTAGAGGCCAACCATGCCACAATAATCGTTCATCTAATTCAATTAATATTTTGTAAATCTCATCATATCCTTCAACAACATGCTCAATTAGGCATGATTTACATTCATCACTTAGCCATTTTTCTATTAATTCTGAATTTCCAACTTCCATTATCTTTGCCATTTCGCTCATCTCCTGAAGCCTAATTTGCAAATGATTAAGAAAAATTTCAGAATTTTTTAAAGCCATAGTCAGGTGTAGAAATCTTAAATTTTCATCCTCAACAATTTCAATAATATTCTTATCTTTAGGTGCACCTTCTGCAACTAACATTCCAAGTAACTTTTTTTCACCAAATATTTCTTTTGCAGCGGCCAGTAAAAATTGCAAACTTTCCTTTTTTTTTTCTTTATTCATATTTGTTAGTGATATAATCTACAACTGCCATAATATCATTTTTTGATGCTAGGGCAGTTTCTTCATCAATCACATCTCCCATTCCTATGCAAAATATGGTGTTGTTACTATACACTTTCCATTCCGGAACTATTTCTTTAGTCCGGTTTAGAACAATTATTCGATTTGTATCTGGAGTATTTCTTTCTAGATAATTCCACAGTTCAATAAAGTGTGAATCCGGTTTCTCGAGCCCATTTCCAACAACAATTTGCATGTTTGCAGCTCTGAGCCAATCTATCCAAACTTTACCTGTAGCCGTTGGTGCATCGATTTCATAAAGCATAATATTGTTTAATTCACAAGCGTGATCTAGTAACATATCTGGTACGTTATCAGGAACTACAAAATTTCCCCAAGGTTTTGGTAGGCTTCTCATGAAGGTGGACTTACCAGCCCCCATCGGTCCTGTAACCATTATGTATTTCATCTTTTACCTACCTTTATTGCTTTGAATATTCCCATTAAATTCTCATACTCGCCTTCATCAGGGTTTCCTCTTGATATCAACCTTCTTAAAGTAGTTCTAGAGCGTTCTAGCCTTCTTTCTGGGTAACTACTACTTTCCAATAAAGCCATGATTCTATCAACTAGCCTTTCAAACTCATCTTGAGAAACGGATTTCCGTTTTTTCATACTTTTAACTTTCTCTTTTCTCTTAATTTCATAAACCACAAGCGCAACAGCATGCGATAGATTGAGTATTGGATATTCAGGATTTGTGGGGATAGTTATAGTCGCTTCACAGAGCGCTAATTCTTCTCTGTAAAGTCCATGATTTTCTCTGCCGAATAAAAGCGCAGGCTTGCCTCTATCAGCTATTATTTCGTTAATTTTTCTCACGTCCTGAGGAGCTCTAAACCATCTTTTATCTCCTTCAGGTCTTATACCGCTAGTCCCAATTGCAATATCACAATCAGCTATTGCTTCTTCAATAGTATTATATCTTTTTGATTTCTCAAGAATTGGTCTTCCGGATTTAGATCGAGCATAACTTTCATCGGCTAATTCACAACCTTTTACCATTGCCAAGTCATTCAATCCAAAATTTGCCATAGCTCTAGCTACGGCACCTATATTTCCCGGATGCTGAGGTTCAACTAGTACAATTCTCAAAGTTAGCTAAAGGAGGACTTTTAGATAGCTTACGTGCAATGAAATAATTAATATAAGCTCGGCTTAGAGGTTATGGAATGGTAGAAATTTACATTATATTGAGTTTGGTGATTGGAATAGGAGTAGGCTACGCAATTGCGAATAAAAGTAATAATTCGAACGATGATGACATAGATTCTATAAAAAAAGAAATGGAAAATACATTCAAAGCTTTAGCTTTAGATGTTAATAAATCAAATACTGAAGAATTTTTTAAGTTGGCAAATGATAAATTTCAAGGGTTAAGTAAAGAATCAGATACCAATTTAGAGAGTAAGAAAAAACTAATTGATGAAAATTTAAATGAAATGTCTAAAAGATTGAAGTCTATAGAAGATGCCTCCATCAAGCTTAATGAAAATTTAGAATCTACTAATACTCAAACCAAAGATTTGACAAAGACAACAATCAAATTACGTGAGATATTGTCTTCATCACAAAAGCGAGGGCAATGGGGAGAGAGAATTGTTGAAGATATCCTTAACGTTATTGGGCTTATGGAAGGTGTAAATTATACCAAGCAAGGAGTTGTCGAATCAGGCGAACGTCCTGATTTCACATTTAAACTACCTAAAGAAAAAATAATTAACATGGATGTAAAATTTCCTTTAGCCCATTACGAGAGATATATTGATTCGGAAGATGAACAAATTCGTAATTCTGAAAAAAGTGCATTTATAAGAGACGTAAAGAAACATGTTAAAGATATAACAAAACGTAGCTATATTGACCCTTCATCAGGGACTTTAGATTACGTACTAATGTTGGTTCCAAATGAATCAATTTATTCATTTATTAATAAGGAAGATAGCGCAGTTATCGATTTTGCTTTAGAAAATAAAGTTCTTCTTTGTTCACCCCTTACTCTTTATGCAATTCTTTCCCTGATTCATCAAGCAACAAGAAATTTTGCGATGGAGGAAAAAGCTACAGAAGTAATGAGTTTACTCAATACTTTCCGTCTTCAGTGGTCAAAATATGTAGAGGCTATGGATAAAATGGGAAGAAGAATAGACGATGCAAAGAAAGAATTTAATAGCTTAGTTAGCACACGTACTAATCAATTACAGAAACCCCTCAACAAAATAGATGACATAACTAATTTAGTTGACGACACAGAGCAAGTCACTAAACTAGAAGGTCAGCAGAAGTTTTAAAGATCCTTCAGAGAAGAAACTAATTCAGTCATCATTTGTTTACCATCTCCAAATAGCATCATTGTTTTATCTTCGTAGAACAGGTCATTATCTACCCCAGCATATCCAACAGATAATGATCTTTTTACCATAACGACAACTCTTGCTTTATCTGCATCGATTATAGGCATTCCAGCTAAAGGACCCTCTCCGCTTCTTGCAGCAGGGTTAACTGTATCATTTGCACCGACAACAATTGCGACATCACATTCTCCCATTTCGGAGTTAATGTCATCCATTTCAATCAACTTTTCATACGGAACACTTGCCTCAGCTAGTAGGACATTCATGTGTCCTGGCATTCGACCTGCAACAGGATGGATTCCATATTTTACTTCACAACCATTTGCTTCTAAAATGTCAGCAAATTCACGAACTTGGTGTTGACATTGTGATACAGCCATTCCGTACCCTGGAATAATAACACATTTAGAAATTCCATCACATACCATGGCCACTTCTTCGGGGTCAGATCCAACTTTAGTTCTAGTAACTTGTTCTTTATCAGAGCCTCCGAATGATTTGAATAATACATCAATTAATTGACGATTCATTGCTTTACACATTATATTTGTTAAAATTAAACCAGCTGCCCCTACCATAGATCCTGCAATTATCAGAACATTATTTCCGATAATGAAGCCTGTGAATGCTGCAGCTATGCCAGATAAAGAGTTTAGCAGACTTACTACAACGGGCATATCAGCACCTCCAATAGGAAGTACGAATAAAATTCCAAGAATAGATGATAGTGCAATAATAGCTATAACATAATCTTGATTTCCAGGTTCCTCGATAGTCATGTAGAGAAGTCCTACGATTGAAATTAATACCAATCCTTTAACGTAATTTAGCCATTCAGGACCCCAGGTCGGAGTTCTATACCATGTTCCAAATATTTCAACTCCACCTTTTAATTTCATCATAGCGAGCAAGCTACCCGTTAGAGTTACCCAGCCAACTAAAGCAGATAAGCCAATAGCAGTCCAAGCAACATGTAATTCTAAACCTTCAGGCAAATCATTTTCATTAATCCTCCTGAAGACTTCTGATGCAGCTACCAATGCACTTGCAGCACCTCCAAATCCATTGAACAAGGCAACCATTTCGGGCATTCCTGTCATTTGCACTCTAATCGCCATTAGATATCCAATGAATCCTCCAATGACAAGTCCAGAAATTATAAGAATAAAATTATTTATTTCACCAAAATCCATTTGAGCTATTGTAACCACTACAGCCACAAGCATTCCCATCGCACCATACAAATTTCCGGTTGGTGCAGTTCTAGGGTGGCCTAATTTCTTTAGACCCATTATGAAAAGTATTGAAGCTACAAGATATCCTATGTCCCAAACAGCTTCGTCCATTACTTGCCCCCTCTTTTACCAGCAATCATGTTCAACATTCGGTTAGTAACAGCAAATCCTCCAACTACGTTAATTGTAGCTAAAATTAGTGCAAAAAATGCCAACCATGCTGCAACTCCAGGATCGCCCCCGTTGAAGTCAGTATTTGAAAAAATCAAAGCTCCAACAATTGTAATTCCAGAAATTGCATTAGCTCCTGACATTAGCGGAGTATGGAGTGTAGCAGGTACTTTTGTAATTAGTTCGAATCCTAGAAAAATAGCCAATATGAAAACCGTGATTGCACCTATAAGTGTGACTAATTCCATTATTTCATAGCCTCCATTAGTTTAGTATGGTTTTCGTGCAACTTTCCGTCCTCAGCAATTAAAATTCCACCATAACCTGCTGAAATTCCACCTTCATCCCCGGTGAGCACTTGCTCTTCTTGGTTTATAGCTAATTTACCTTCGTTAACTAAAACAGTTACGAAGTTGGTAACGTTATTTGAATAAAGCATTGATGCAGTATTTGGAACAGTTCTGCATAACATAGGAATTCCTACAATTGTTACTCCATCTTTTTCAATTATTTTTCCATCTTTACTTCCAACGATATTGCCACCAGTATCTGTATTCATATCAACAATTACAGCCCCCTCTTTCATTTCCCTTGTCATCTTATCATTATTTTCCTTACCGAAGAATAGTTTGGGTGCATTTGCACCGAATAATCTAGCAGTAGTAATTACAACATCAGCGTCCTTTACAGCATCCATTAGAGAATTATCAAATGCTTCTTGAAGTCCCTTATCTGTAAAAAGGGAAGCATGTCCACTTGAGCTTTCAGCGTCCTTCCACCCAGGTACATCGATAAATTTAGCGCCTAAGCTTTCAGTGTCTTGTTTAGCAGCTAATCTAACATCTATAGCTTGTACTGCGGCACCTAACCTCTTTGCAGTTGCTATGGCTTGAAGGCCAGCTACAGCTGCCCCTTGAATTATGAATTTTGCAGGTCTTACGGTTCCAGCAGATGTCATCATCATAGGAACCATTTTCGCAATATTTTGAGACCCCATTAAAGCTGCTTTATATCCTGATAAATTGTCCTGACTTGAGTTCACATCCATTGATTGACCTTTTGATAATCTTCTTGGAATGACTTCCAGAGAGAGAAGAGTAACTCCAGAATCAATTATTTTTTTTGTTTGTTCAAGGTTTCTAAAAGGATCAGCCATGCATGCTAACATTTGACCTTTTTTCATATTCTCAAAATTCGGAACATCAATTGAAGCAACTAATTCACATTTCATTACTTCATCCAATGATTTAGTTTTTGCACCTTTTTCTTCATATTCAGCATCAGAATATCCTGATTTCTCTCCAGCACTTTTTTCAATTACCACCTCAAAACCTAATTTCTTTAATTTAGGTATTGAAACTGGCACGATAGCTACACGAGTTTCTTTCTCGTTATTCTCTTTTGGTATTCCTATACGCATAATTTAGCACCGATAATTTGTGTGTTGACTAAATAGTCTGTAATGTATCCTACAAACATACTGATAAAACTTTTCCTATTACTTTCCAATTTCACGAGCAATTACTAATCTCTGAACTTCTTGGGTTCCTTCGTAAATTTGAGTGATTTTTGCATCACGGAAAAATCTTTCAACTGGGAAATCCTTTGTGTATCCATATCCACCTAAAACTTGTACAGCCCTTTCAGAAACCCACATTGCAGTATCACCTGCGCTGAGTTTCGCAATTGAGGCTTCAAGGGTATGACGTGAAGAACCATTTTCATAATGCTCTTGCTTAGCCCATGCAGCTTTGTAAACTTGCAACCTGGCTGCATCAATTCTAACAGCCATATCTGCCAGATAATTACTTATCGATTGATGAGCAGCAATAGGTTTTCCAAATGTTTCTCGTTCCTTTGAGTATTTTAGTGCAGCTTCATATGCTCCTTGTGCAATGCCTAGTCCTTGAGCAGCTATACCTATTCTTGAATTATCTAACGCATTCATTGCAATTGGAAACCCTTTACCTTCTTCTCCAAGTACATTTGCTTTTGGAACTTTACATTCATTTAGAATCAACGTACATGTATCACTTGAGCGGATTCCTAGCTTGTCTTCTTTCTTTCCAATTTCAAATCCTTCAAACCCTTTCTCAATTATAAAGCAAGTCACTCCTCCGTGACTCTTTTTTCCGTAATCAGGGTGATCGGTTACTTTAGCAAATAGAACGAAGAGATCTGCAGTAGTTCCGTTTGTAACCCACATTTTTTCACCATTCAAGGTATAGTGTTCACCATCATCTGTAGCTCTAGCTACCATTGCAGCAGCATCAGTGCCTGAACCAGCTTCGCTCAAAGAATATGCACCTAAAAATTCTCCAGAGGCTAATTTTGGTAAATATTTTTGTTTTTGCTCTTCATTTCCGCTTAATGCTATTGTCATTGAACAAAGTCCAACATGGACAGCTATCATGACTCCTAAAGAAGGATCAACTCTTGACAATTCTTCTACAACAATTGCTTCTGAGATATCATCTAATTTTTGACCACCATAATTCTCAGGAATGGTCATACCTGCAAATCCTAGTTCTGCGAATTTCTTAAATTCTTTAATAGGTGCAATTTGTTCTTTATCTCTCTTGTTACAAGTAGGTCCAGCAACATTTTCAGCAAATTCACGTACCATTCCGCGAATCATTTTTTGGTCTTCGGTTTCTGCAAAATCCATTTTTATTCACTCATCAGTTTGATAATAGCTTCAGCAGGCTCGCCATTACATTCTTCCAAAGCCTTTTTTGCTTTTTCAGCAGAAACGCCGGCCTGTGCAGCCACTAAATCTATGTCTTCTTGGGGGATATTTGTAGTTTCCTCACTACTGCCTAGAGCGCGTTCTTCAGGCTCACCTACAATCTGATAAGACTTTTGTCCCATCATATCCATTGCACTTACAGAAGGGTTGCTAAAGTACAATTCTTTATCTTTTGTCCGTATAATTACCTCAGTAGCATCAAGTTCCTCTGTAGCACTTTGTAATTGTTTCTGCAATTTTTTCATCATGCGGGGGTTCATACGCCCCATGCCTGGCATCATACGGTGGTTACACCCTCCCCTCTAAAAGAATTTATGTTATTTTATATCTTAGAATCACGGCAGTTCCACCTAATCCAAGTAGCATTTCACCACCGTGGTGATGAGGTGAAATCTCAATTACTTCAGTTCTATTTTTTTGTGCTAATTCTAATAATTCTAATCCTTCCTTTTCTTTTGTTTTTTCAGAAATTAGTAAAATACTTTCAGCCGCTCCACTTTCAACAGCCCTTCTAACTTCATTTTTTCCGTAAGTTCCCATATCTTTTGCTATAGCTTCCTTAAGTTTCTCAACAGCAGCCATTTCTTCTTGTATTTTTATCTGAGCCACCGCATTTGGTAAGTCACCTCTACCTATTGCTTCATGAATCCCAGCCATACCTCCTTGACCGGAGTTCTCAATAACACAGCCTTTGAAAATTTCACGCGCTCTAGACTTACCAACTTCTGCAAAATCTTCTTTTAAGAATCCAGGACCTATTATGACAATTATAGAATCTTTTATGTGAACTTTGACTATTTGTCTGACAGCTCTCTTGTAGAAATCATTCAGTTCCTCACCTCCAGTTGATTTTCCACTGCCTTCTCTGTTAAGTGTTTTCAACTCTCGAATTCCATATGTTCTTAATTCAGCAATAACAATTGAATCACTTTCAACAGCTATTGCGGTTGCGGTTACGATTGGTTCTGCAGCCTTCTGTAGTCTTTTTCTATGGTGATTAAGCCAAACTTCTTTCCTAACGTCAAATGAATCTCCAGGTTCTAGAATTAAAGTGTGATGAAGTCCTTGATTATTTTCACCGAGAGAAATCAGACCATGGCATCGAAAACGTTGTCCGAAAGATTGATATTCGAGGTTCTTAACATCAATGGTAAGTTTCATTTTTTGTTTTTTGCCTCTTTCTTTCTTCAATCTGTCAGACTGTGATGATTCGCGTCTTTCGGTCAAGGCCCTAACTTGATCACCTTCGCTCAATAGCAAATTTAAATGGTATAAATCATCTTCATTTTCTAATCGAATTTGGTAAACGTTACTATCACGTTTATTGTACTTCAAAATAACCTCACAAGTAGACTACAATATCTAAATTTTTAGCTAATTCCTTGTAACGGTTTCTTATTGTTACTTCGGTAACGCCCACTGTATCAGCAATAGTTTTTTGCGTTTTTCTCATGTCATGTACAACCGAAGCAATGTATATTGCAGCTGCGGCAACACCGGTAGGCCCTCTGCCAGAGGTTAATTCGGCAGATATCGCTTGATTTAATATATTTATTGCAGTATTTTCAACGTCACCAGGCAATTCTAATTCTCTACAGAAACGAATAATGTAAACTGACGGAGATGCCGGTTGAAGATTCAATTTTAATTCTCTGGAAATATATCTGTAAGTTCTTCCTACTTCTTTTTTGGATGCTCTTGAAGCTTCAGTAATTTCAGTTAAGGTTCTTGGAACTTCACATCTTCTGCATGCACCATAAAGGGCTGCAGCAGCGACTCCTTCAACGGATCTTCCCCTAACAAGATTATCCTGCACGGCTCTTCGGTACAGCATAGCAGCTTCTTCCCTAACTTGTCGGTGTAATCCAATTTTTGAAGCTAATCTGTTGAGTTCGTTAAGTGCCTGTGCCAGATTTCTATCTGCCGAATTTGAGGCTCTTGTTCGATTTTGCCATTTACGCATTCTGTAAACTTGAGCTCTGTTCTTTGTGGGAACGTTATTTCCGTTAATATCACGTCCACCCCATCCTATATCTGTTGAAAGACCTTTATCATGAACCATTACAGACATTGGAGCCCCACCTCGTGCCCTTCTTTCATTCTGCTCAGAATCAAAAGCTCTCCATTCTGGCCCTTGATCAATTACTTGGTCATCAACAACAAGCCCACAGTTCCTACAGGTTACTTCTCCGCGCTTGTAATCACGTACGATATGTTCCGAGTCACATTCAGGACATTCAGTCAATTCTTCAACATCAACTTCTTTGACTTTTTCGGAAATATTCATATTCATACGTATAGAGAATTTTGCCAATATAAGCTTTGGGCCGTTCCCTTTAAATTCCCCTTTTTGAAAGAAGGTGGAACACAAAAGATAGATAACCTATTTTATGAACCTCGTATGAAGACAATTGATGCGAAGGGTAAGAGATTCTATTCACGATTACATTGATTTAGATGATTTAGAGTCCTCTCTAGTTGATACACAACCCTATCAGAGATTACGATGGATAAAGCAATTAGGTTCAGCAAACTTAGTTTACCCTGGTGCTAATCACACTAGATTGGAGCATAGTATAGGTGTCAGCCATTTAGCTAAGCAAATGGCAAGTCAATCTGGAGTTTCTAAAGATGAAGTTCATCTAGTTTCTATTGCGGGCTTACTACACGATTTAGGACATTCACCATATTCACATCTAGCAGATGAGTTGCCATTTGGAAAGGATCACGTTGAAGTAACTCAAGATATTATTAGAGGGAGTAAAATATCAGATATATTCCATGATGAAGGAATAAATGCTAAAGAGATTTGTAGTCTAATTAAAGGAGATCACAAGTATGGGTCATTAATATCAGGAGACATAGACGGAGATCGTCTTGACTATCTTATGAGAGATTCTCATTACACTGGCGTTAAAACAGGAGTAGATACCGGAAGATTAGTCACGAAGATGTCTATTTTAGATAATGAGTTAGTAATTGGAGAAAGTGGTTTACCTGTAGTTGAAACATTTTTGACTTCACGTTCAATTATGTTTCCAACAGTATATTTTCATCCATTCTCAAGAGGAGCTGAATTAATGTTGGCGAGAGCGACTACGGCAGCAATAGTTAATGACCGTTTTTCATATGAATCCTTTGTTTCATTCACAGACCATAAATTTTTATCTGAATTAGATTCAGCAGGTAATCTTTCGAAAAAATTAGTCAACGATTTTGAGAATAGGAGCATAACAAAGAGAGTAGTTAGCCTTACTAAAGATGAAACCGAAGAAAGGGGGATATCTAAATCAGACGTTGAAACTCTAGAATCATCAATTGCAGAAAAACTTGATATTGAACCTTCAGAAATTTTTATGGATTTGCCACCTTTCAAGGTAGTGCCAGCAATGAAAGTCAAAATTCTTAAAGAAGACGGGACGCTAGATTATGCAAGTAACATGTCAACCATCACAAAAAGTTTGTATGAAGCACAGTTTGATCACTGGAGGTGCAGAATATATGCTCCACCTAAAATGTCTACACAAGCTTCAGAAGTTGCGAAAAGGGAATTGGGAATTTAAATGTCTAAATCAATACAGAAATTCATTGAAGGATTAAATTGGAAGGTAGAAGATAGTAAATGGGATGGAAATGCCCATTTATTTTTCGTCAAGGAACCTGAAAATTTAGAAAAGAAATTCGAGGAATTACGTTTGTCTCTTAAGGTTGCTACTACTTTTGGCGCAGGTCGCCTATTTCCGATGTTGAGGCGAACTGGTAATGAATTAATATTAGTTATTCTTCCCCAGCCTTCGTTTGATTATTATCAAAGTAGAATTAATTTATACTTACTTTTAGCCACTTTCTTTACTACTACTTGGGCCGGCGCAATGTGGTGGGCCTCGTACGATGATTCCTCAATAATTGAGATGAACTGGTGGTGGCTTAGAATCCTTATAAGTCCACAAATATTCTTTATGGGATTTCTCACTTTTTCCTTACCTTTAATGTTAATTCTTGGCGCTCACGAGATGGGTCACTATTATTATGCCAAAAAGCATAATCTTGATGCTTCCTTGCCGTTCTTCCTACCCATGCCTCCAATGATATTTCCATTTGGAACAATGGGTGCTTTTATTTCAATTAGAGAGCCAATACCAAATCGAAAAGCTCTTCTGGATGTTGGTGCAAGTGGGCCAATAGCAGGTCTTTTGGTAGCTATACCAGTAACTCTTCTTGGTTTTTGGCTAACTGAATTTTACGCGAGACCGGTTCCAGTAGATTCAGGAGATTCGTTGTTTTTAGGTTCATCTTTTTTCTTTGAATTACTTTTTTCCATTTCTGAAAATTTAAATCCCTCATCTGGAGACTATTTATCTCATCCAGTTGTTCTTGCTGGATGGACCGGATTCTTTGTTACTGCCCTGAATTTAATGCCAGCTGGGCAGCTTGATGGAGGCCATATTGCACGTTCACTGCTTGGTCCAAAAGCAAATCTTTTATCTTTCGTTGTAATAATTTCACTTGTCTTCATGACTTTTTACGGTATTCCCGGATTTGGACCTCCTTACATGGGATGGGCGATTTATGCACTTTTGATTTATTTCTTAGGAACTTACCACCCACCACCTTCAGAGGAGCTATCCTCATTAGGTTCTCCTAGAATATTTGTAGGATTGATTACTGGTTTAATCTTGTTTACAACTTTTACACCTTCACCAATTTTTACGGTAGATTCGCCATTCTCTTTAGACATTGATTCAGATGAAGATAATTTTTATCAATATCCGGGTGAAACTAATGTAACGTCAATAAGAATATTGAATAATGGTCAAGAAGACGGATGGGAAAATCTTTCGCTAAATTTTGATAATAGCATAGATAATGTTACGATTTCCATTGTGGTAGATTTCATTAACCTCTCTTCCGAACCTCAAAGTATAAATGAAACATCAGATAATTTTAGCCAATATGTTTTCTACGACTCAGAAACTAATTCTACGCTTTTGAATCTATCATCTGGAGATTCAGCTAATTTAACATTAACAATTACAACTTTAGAAAATTCGACATTTGATGACTCAAGCTTTGTATTAAGCGTTAAAAGCCGAACAGAAGATGTTTATAGTTCAACCTTTTATTTGTATAATAGAGATAAGTAATAATGTCAGTTTTCGAAGGTAAAGCATGGATATCTAAACAGGGGCTAGTAGATGTTTCTATTGAAGTAGAAAATGGTTACATTTCTTCAGTTAAAAAGACAAGTTTTGAACCAAAAGAAGAGAAAGCTCGGGGTCTAATTTTACCTGCAGCCCTTGATATGCATGTTCATTTTAGAGATCCAGGCTATCCACATAAGGAAGACTGGAAAACGGGTTCTGAATCTGCGGCTTGCGGTGGAGTTACCGCAGTTGTAGATATGCCAAATACTAATCCATTTACCTCTGATATTTCATCATTTAGGGACAAAGAACAAATTGCTAAAAGTAAATCAATCGTAGATTTTGGAATAGGAATTAATGTTGAAGAAAATTTAACTGAGCAAGACTGGTTTAGTACAGTTCCAGCAGCCTTTTGGAAGTTATATCCCTATGGCATCTCTTCAGATGATTATTTTAGATTGGCTAAAGAGGTTTTAGACAAAACAAAAAAGCCAATGGTAGTGCACTGTGAGCATCCAGATTATATGTACAATAATCCACTTGAAAAGTTATCAGATCATACTGAAAACCGTTTGGTTGCTGAAGAAAAATGTCTTGCATCAATGCCTTCATCTGAATATTTGCATGTTGCACATCTTTCGACCGCCAATGGGTTGAAAAATCTTCCACTTCTATCTTCAACAGAAGTTTGCCCGCATCATTTATTACTAAATTTAGATAATTGTAGTTCGTTAGATTGTAAGGTAGATCCTCCTTTGCGTAAAGTTTCTGACAATACTATTCTTTATGACGCTTACAGGAATGGCAAAATACCTATCTTAGCAAGTGATCATGCGCCACATACAATTGAAGAAAAGAAATCAGATACTCCGCCTTCTGGAATGCCAGGAGTAGAAACTATGGTGCCTTTAATGTTACAAGAAGTTGTTGAAAAGCGTTTAGATTTGAGTAGATTAGTAAATAGTATGGCTGAAGCCCCAGCAGATCGTCTTGGACTTAATAGAGGACGTATAGAAGAAGGCCAACCAGCAGATTTTATGTTTGTAGATTTAAATAATTCAGAGAAAATTAAGGTTGATAATCTTCATTCAAGAGCGAATTGGACGCCGTTTGAAGGGCGGGAAGCTATATTTCCCCATAAAGTATTTAGACGAGGAAAATTAATATCTGAGAATTCAGAAGTAGTATCTAATGGAGGGGGAATAAACCTTTTTGACTAGTATTTTTTTCTAACGAAACTTTAATACTGTCATTATTTCAATTACCTATTATGCGAGGTCTTGGCTATTCCTTAATTTTGCTGGGTTTTTCAATATTATTATTGTCAGCCCCAACGGACGCTGAAGAGTATTCTAATACCGAGTTTTTTTTGGATAGATCTGGGATTGGCGATATTTATGATTTATCAATAGATGAACCTTCAGGAGATAGACCCAAATATTGGAAATGTCGAGACGACCCCGACCAAGCTAATAATTTCTTACCTTTAGCTTCTTGGGAAATGAATATGGGAGGCCCTTTGGAAGTAGGCGAGTCTTATAGCTACATTATATGGGTAGAATCAACAAATGTTCAAGAAATTAGTTTTAGGACAACCATATATATCCGTAGTCAAGATGGTTTCAATAATTTATCAGTTGATGAGGTGAGTAAGTCCTCAGGTTTTGGCTCGTTTTTATCAGAGAATTATACTATTGAATTAGAAGGCTCAGATCTTGATAAAAGTTTATTTCCTGATGGAGTTCCAGCTTACACTACTTTAGGAATTAAATTGGAAACAAGCGTTACCTGGGCTCCAGATACTGACAATAGAACTGTATGGGTCAAAGCAGCCCACTCTGATTTTCTTTCATCTTTTATGTTAGATTTTAAACATATTAACATTGAAGATGATGATTACTACTTTGATAATGACAGAGTTGAATCCATAGATGAAGATTCATTATTTATCAAAGTTAATGTAACTAATGCGTTAGGTGCAGACAATTTTGATATTTCATCTGCAGAAATTATGATTGATGGCATTAGTGGAGGAGGAAAATTTAAGGATACAATACAATTGAAGGATAAACACACTTATGCTAAATACATTCAGGGAAAATGGTGGTATCAAGAGGATAATGATATTACCTCTGGCAATTATGTAATTAAATTTTCATTAAAGGATAATTTTGGTAACACTTGGACATCATCTATGACTTATTATTTGGAGGTAGATCAATATGGTTTAGAGGTTGAATTTGAGGAAGGTAATAGTGCTAATGGGCAATTACCAAAAGGTGGAAAGACAGATTATTCATTTAAGATAATGAACACAGGAAATACCCGAGATATATTTATGATAACAATTAATGATTCGGACATTCCTTCAGGCTGGGAAGTTAGTCTTCAGTCAGGTTCATCGGTAGACCTTCAAATGGATCAATCATCTTATGTTCTAATTAGAGTAGAAGCTCCAGTCTCAGCCAGGGGAGGTTCATCAGAGAGGGTGACAATTACAGTAACTTCTTCAAGTAATGATAATATTTTTGAAGATGTTAGTCTAGTTACTACTGTAAGAACATACGGCGTAGCCTTCCTCTCAGTTCCGGATAGAATTAACATTGATCCCGAAGAATTGGACATTGATGGATATTATAAATTTAAAATTAATCTAAGGAATACAGGCAGCGATAAGGATACATTTGATTTGGGAGTAACCACTTCGCGGAGTGATTGGACAATTCGTGCAGAGGTGCAGGGTAATGATATTTCAGCAGTTACAATCGATAAATCTCAATCTGTTGCAGTAGACATTGTTGTTAGGCCAGTTAACTTCGAAGATAGCTTAGGTGAAGAAGTCACATTTTTAATGACTGCAGATTCAATTTCTCCGGGCGATGGTTCAGCAACAGTCAATTCAAAAATTATAGTGGATGTTCCTGTAGAGAAAATATCAGATTTATCAGTTAGTATAGATGAAGTATTAATAAATAATAAGCCTATTGCAATTTTGCAACCATTAGACCTTCAAGAAGGCATGCCAATAGTAATTCAATTGACAGTCAACAATAACGGAGGAAAAAGTACAGGTAGTTTCGGAGTAACGCTTTACGAGGGCTCTAGAATTGTAGATGAGTTTATTGTTGAACAAGGGATCGGTGGATTTGGTACGGCACCAGTTATTCTAAACTGGGAAACTCCCTCAGAGGGTTTGAAAACACTTAAAGTATATGTTGATTTCAAACAGCAAACCGATGAATCAAATAGTAAAAGAGCAGATAACACTTTAACCTTACCACTTACAATAAGTGAGAAGAGCACATCATCATCAAATAGTGAAAGCACAGATGATGCGTTACTTTTTGGTCCTACTTTTCCATTAACACTTGGTGTTTTATCATTTATTTCAATTATTTACGGACGTAAAAAATAGCTTTTTTGGAATTAACAAGATTTTATATCAAGCCCATTTTAGAGGTTAATCCGGAGCCTGATATATTCTAGTATTACGTAGCGGGGTGGGGTAGCTAGGAAATCCCGTCGGGCTCATAACCCGGAGATCGATGGTTCAAATCCATCCCCCGCTACCACTTTATTAGCAAGCTCTTTTGGAAGGCATTGAGAAAAAACTTTGAACACACTGCAGACATCGGAATTGAGATTGAATCTCCGACTCTTTCAGAGGCTTTTCAAGAAGTATCACTTAGTTTCTCTGAAATAATTACGGGCGGTAGTCTACCTGAAGTTTTAACCTCTAAAGAAGTTTTTTTGGAGTCCGACAACCTTGATTCTCTTTTAGTTGATTTTTTGTCTTATTTAATTGTATTGTTCGATACTGACGATTTTATAGCTGGTTCAGCAAAATTAGAAGTTTCTAAAAAAAATAGTTTCCAATTAGCTGGAAAGTTAGTTGGTGAATCCTACAATCAGGACAAGCATGGTTATGGTGTTGAAATTAAGGCTATATCCTATCATCAATTGGTAGTAAAAGAAGGCCCTCCTGCGCACCTAAGAGTAATATTGGACCTTTAGTAAAGTCTAAATCTATAGGTTTATTAATTACGTATGGTCAAACTAGCTGAGGCTTACTTTAATGGTAAAAAAGTCAAGCCAATTTGGAGTGAAGGAAAGTTTAGTTTTGAAGATAAAAATACTAAATTTGTCTTTACTGAATCTGCCAAAAAACAGCTATTTTGGGATATGGGCGGAATAATAAAGAATAGACCATCAATTTACACACTTCCCTCAAATCCTGAAAATGAGATTTTTGTGGACTCAGGCCTTATTTGGGGAGAAGACATTATAGATTTGATTTTAGCTGATAGAGGTAAAGTAGTTTTACCTTTAAGAAATTTACAGGGTTTTAATGAGTTAGATGATGCCTTAAACTTTGCTGATGATATAGTCATTGGAATTGATTGGTCAGATAAAATTGAAGCATCACACAGTGATTTCAGTATAGACATAGTCGATTTGTTGCATCATCTAATTAAAAGAGATCAGCTTACAATTATGCTCTACAGCCTATCTGGAGATTATCCTTACATTCCGGCAGGTACTTCTTCTAACTTGGAGATATATTTAGCCTATTTATCTAGCAATAGCACACAACCTTCATGGGCTAGTGAGGTTTTCATCTTTGAATAGGTAGTTATGTTGCATATAGGAATTGATGATACAGACTCACTAGATGGAGGTTGTACTACTTGGTTGATTACCGAGATTATATCTGAATTATCAGATTTAGACTTAATAGCACCGCCCAGACTAGTACGATTGAATCCAAATGTACCTTGGAAAACAAGAGGTAATGGAGCTCTTGCACTTGTGTTTGGTGAAGGCATTGGCTCCAAAAAAAAGATAGGTAGTTTAGAAAATTCAGAAATTAGCATCTACCCGAACTATAAAGATAGGAAATTTGATAAAAAAGATATTCTTGAAAGAGTAGTTAAGATTGTTAAAGCCAACTCTAAGCAGGATTCACAACCTGGTATTGTAATATCAGATACTTACTTGCCAGAAGGCCTCTATTGGCAAGGCGTACGGAGTATAGTTGTTCAGGGAGATTTAGACCCTATTCTTTCTAACTGTGTAACTTTTGGAATGAGAGGTTCCAGAGGATTAATAGGCGCTGCATGTGCATTGGCTTGGTCAGGATACCATAGTAAAGTAGGAGAATTAAATTTTACTTGGGAATTAATAGCGTACAGAGATAAATCAATATGGGGGACTTTGCGAGATATTTCATCTGAGTCCGTTTCTAAAGTTTCTGAACTTAAGGAGGTGTTTTCATGTAATGATCATGACGGTAAAGTAGCGATGGTTCCAAATTCACCTTGTCCTGTTCTATGGGGTTTTAGGGGGACGAATGATAAGATACTTATCGATAATTTTCATAAGCTAGGCCCTGAAAAACCATCAAGATGGTTATTGTATCAAACAAACCAAGCTACAGACGATCATTTTTGTATTTCAGATATATTAGAGCTTACGGCTTTTACTTCAGTGTGGGTAGATGTCTGTGTTTCTTCTAAAGCTGAAATCATAAAAGGCGGTCATCGTTTTTTCAGAGTAAAAGATTCAGAAGAAAATGAAGTGAAATGCGCAGTTTTTGAACCCTCTAAAAGCCTGAGAGCAGTTGTAGATAAATTAGAAGTGGGTGATGAAATAACAGTATGTGGAAGTGTTAGCGAAAGTACAGTTAATATTGAAAAATTAAAAATTATAAATTTAGTACCTCGTTACTCTAAGCCTCCAAACCCAGTTTGTGTTTGTGGTAAGCGTACACATTCTTCTGGTAAAAATTCCAAATACAGATGTAAAAGTTGCGGAAAAAAATATGATCGTCCTGTCCTGATTCCTAAGTCACCTAATTTAGATTTAAACTGGTTTGAGCCTCCAGCATCCTCTCGACGGCATCTTACAAAGCCAATTGATTTAATGCGATAGAATGATTAAGACCTTGATTCATAGTCATATGTGTCAGTATTCAGTGTAGAGATTAAAAAGAGTCTTCAGCTACCTTATTTGGCACTCTTAATTGGGATGTTTGCTATATCTACTTCAGCAATATTAATTAGATATAGTGATAGTGAACCGCTTGTAATAGGCGCTTACCGCCAAGCGTTTGCAACACTGATTTTTTTGCCGTTAATTTTGAAGGATAAGGCTGCTGAGATTCGTTCACAATCATACTCAATTATCTTTGAAATGATATTTACAGGAATATTGCTAGGCGCTCACTTCAGTTTTTTTATTACTTCAGTTAAAGAAACATCAGTGGCAGCTTCAGTTCTTCTAGCAACTTGTCATGTCGTTTATGTAGCTGTACTAGGTTGGATTTTTTTTGGAGAGACTCTAACTAGAAAAGCGATTTTCGGGACCTTGGTGGCTCTTTGTGGTATATTTATTTTGTTTGGGGGAGATTTAATTGATAATCCAGGTAATTTTATGGGCAATATATTTGCTTTTATATCAGGAATTCTTGCAGGCTTATATTATCTAAGCGGTAGGAAGTTGCGAAAAATTATTAGTTTACCAACATACGCTTTTGTTGTATATTTATTTAGTTTTATTTCAATGTTTATAATTGTCTTAGTTCAGGATTTGAACTACGAAAATTTGCCTATTTATGAACTACAATTATTTTTGCTAATGGCTTTGATTCCAACTTTATTAGGCCATACTATGCAAAATTGGGCAATTGGTTACTTACCTGCCTACATAGTTTCAATATCGCTTTTGGCCGAGCCAGTAGGTTCAGGCTTACTTGCTTGGTTATTTTTTCATGAGGTACCAAGTTTTGGTGTAATTCTAGGTGGTTTAATTGTAATTTCAGGACTTTATCTAGTAATACTTGCCGAAGAACCAAATTAACTTTTATTCTCTATAATTCTTTTTCTTTTGTTTCTTTCTCTAAGCTCGCCCAATATTTTTGCGGCAAACTCTAATTCTTCCCCGCCGCTTGCTTTTGCTAAAGCTTCTTTAGCCTCATTTTTCTTTTTTTTCTTGATTATTTTTCTTATCTTCGGCATCTTATATTTATCCAAATAAAGGCGTAAATAAATATGATTCGCATGATATAAAAATATTTTAACTACCCCTGACTTGTGTAGATTATGTCAGGCATTACTTTACTCAGAGGCGAAGAACTAAAAATGCAACTTAAGCCTCACATGTTTTCGTTTTTTCACCTTTATTTAACATTTTTCTTCTTATTAATTTGGTCGTACGTAATTTATGATTTTTTTAATTCAGATAAATTTTCAGATTTTCCATTTTACGACAATATAGAGGCATTAGTGCAAGATAGTGAAGTTTTGGCAGGTGCGATTATTTGGTCTTTCGGTCTCTTCTTAGTAGGATTTATAGCGCGCTATTTTTTTCTGGATTCGGGAGGTCAAGGCATTTTCCGTTTATACTCAGGGGTTGCACTTTTCGGTATAGTTGTAATGGCCTATCATGGTTATAGTGATATGACCGATACAATGGGTTTTGGTCGCTGGTTTATTCCTGGATTAACTGCAGTAGTTGGTTTAGTAGGTCTATTTTCAGTGGATTTTTACAGAAGATCATTTACTTATTACTTGACAGACAATAGAATAGTTCTTCAGAGTAGTTTTTTAATGAATCGTAGTGAGCGTCAGGTGCGTTATAATCATATAGAAGATATAAAAATGGAGCAAGGCATTTTTGGAACAATTTTTGGGTATGGCACCGTTTTACCTTTAACCGGTTCAGGTTTAGGCACAGGTACTGACGAATCAATGGTTGTTGGTGGAACAGGCACAGAAGTTAAAGGTATGAGTTTTGGATTAGGTGGTGCATCACGTAATTCATCTAGGAGTGTCAGACACAATCCACACGATTGTTTGTTCGGCGTTTCTTCACCTTCTAAAGTTAGAGATATGATTACTGAGCATATTCAATCAGATACTGGTGTTGAACATCTTAAACAGATAAAAGAATTATTAGGCAAGGAAGAAACGGAAGATTAGTTTATTCTCTACGAACGAGTGTTTTTGACTCTTTAAACATATTTAGAGACATATCAAAGTCAGCTTCCCATCTGTCAGGAATTTCAACTTCTTTAGGATATACTATCTCAGATACGCCAGCTTGAATTAGAGATCTCGCACATCTCGTACATGGTGGCCAAGTTACGTAAGCGATACAGTTTTTCAGTGAAATGCCAGTTCTCGCAGCATGCATAATAGCATTTTCTTCGGCATGACATATCATGGGGTATTTTATCTCCCGATTATTCAATCTTTCATCAGTGTCATCAATTCCACGAGGAAGTCCATTAAATCCAGTACTTCTAATTTCTCTATCTGGGCCAACAACCACACATCCAACTTGAGTTGATGGGTCTTTACTCCATGTAGAGATTTGTTTGGCTAGCTCCAAAAATCTACGATCCCATTTACTCATATTATGTATACTGCAAACCTCTCAATATAGCTATCTACCTATGATACAGTTTGACATATCTCGCATTCACATTGTTTCTTTCTAGCCTGGCAATACTCTCTTCCGTAGAAAATCATTTGCAAATGTAGTTTATTCCATAAATTTTCATCAAATTTTTTTTTAAGGTCTATTTCGGTATTTTGCACATTTTTACCATTAGATAGTTTCCACCGGAACGCTAGCCTGTGAATATGAGTATCTACAGGGAAAGCAGGTTGTCCAAAGGCTTGAGACATAATTACTGATGCCGTTTTATGGCCAACTCCAGGTAATTCCTCTAAATCTTCAAATGTATTAGGTACTATACCCCCGTGCTTTTCAACTAGTATTTGAGAAGTTTTCTTAATATTTTTTGCTTTTGTAGGAGCTAAACCAATTTCTCTAATGTAATCTCTTATTTGACTTACTTCTAATTTCTTCATTTTTCTTGGAGTGTTTGCTTTAGAAAATAACTTAGGAGTAATTTCATTCACTTTTTTATCAGTACTTTGTGCACTTAACATTACAGCAATCAAAAACGTAAAATTATTCTCGTGATCGAGTGGAATTTCAGGGTTAGGATACAGTTCCTCTAGTTTAGAAGTAATGTATTCAATTTTTTGCTTTAATCTCAATTTCCCTTAAACTCAGGTTTTCTTTTCTCAATAAATGCTTTAATTC
Organism: Marine Group III euryarchaeote CG-Epi4; assembly: GCA_001875365.1. The sequence continues at coordinate 9,418 of MIYX01000012.1, read as the reverse complement.
CTTCTTTGCCATCCTCTGACTTAAAGCATTCTAAAAATAATTCCTGTTCTTCTTTTAAGCCTTTCTTTAAAGAAGTATTTGCAGCTAATTTTATGCTTTTCTTAGCCCTTTTAATTGCAAAAGGAGATTTTTCAGCAATCAATTCTGCCATTTTCATGGTTAAATCCTCTAATTCTTCTTCGTCAGTTACTATATTCACTAACCCCCACTCTTCAGCCTTTTTAGCAGGAATCATATTTCCAGTTAGGATGAGTTCCATTGATCTTCCTTCACCAATAAGCCTTGTTAGTCTTTGGGTTCCACCTGCGCCAGGGATAATTCCAATATTAATTTCAGGTTGTCCTAATTTAGAGCTATTACTCGCAGTTCTCAAATCACATGCCATTGCAATTTCTAGTCCACCTCCAAGGCAGAATCCATTAATCATGGCAATAACTGGTTTGCTTGAATTAGCTATTACATCTGTAACTCTCCAGTCACTTTTCATAGCTTTTCTATCCTTTATTTTCATTTTTGAAAATTCTTTTATGTCAGCCCCAGCAATGAATGCCTTGCCTGGTGAACCAGTCAGAATTGAAACATTTACCTCATCATCCAAATCTAATTCTTCAAACGCAATTGCGAGTTCATTTCTGGTTTCAGAATTCATACTATTAAGTTCATTTGGCCTATTAACTGTCACTATTCCAATACGATTTTTCTTCTCTATGATTATATTTTTCATTTTTATTCCTTTAATATTCCGCATGAAGGGCAACTATTTTCGCTAAGATCAAACATTGCACCACACGCGTTGCATAGTAATTCACCATCTACTTCAGTAAACCTTTCTTTCTCTATTTCTTCAGGCAAATCCGCAATGACTTGTACAATTTCTTCAGTTGATTTTCGAGTAATAATTGCTATTACTGCAGCAGTTCCTCCAATGATTCCAAGACCAATGAGAATAGTGGCCATATTGGATTCCTCTTCTTCATTCTTAACTATAGTTTTTTGTTCAACACTTAAATCAAGGAATCCTTTTTCGTCGTCAGACTCAAAATTCATTCTGTCTACAGCTACAACTCTATAGTAGTATGTTCGACCCATTTGAACATTTGAATCTTTGTATGATAGATATTGTTCTCCAGAAGGAATTTTAGTAATAATTTCTCCAGTATCATTTATAGACTCAGAACGATATATTCGATATTCAGTTAAATCTTGAGCTTGTGAGGATACAAATGAGATTAAAACATCAGTAGTTGAGTTAACAATAGTTTTACCTTGTGTAATTTGTAAATTCCTTATTTTTGAAGGTTTGTCTCTATCAATCAAAGTATATACTACATCTTCACCATAGTTGCCTACTAAATCAAATGCCAAAATTCTAAACTGATATTCATATTGATTTTCAACATTTATATCTACAGGTAAACTGTCTGGCAAATATTCACCATAGTATTGCCATTCAAGGTTAGTATTACTTTCACCTTCTTTGTTCAATTTGTAAAAAATTGTGAAATTTGTAATATCTTCAATTTTTTCCAGATCTAAAATAATATTTTCTGCATTAGTCAAATCAAGAATTTTAGAAATAGTTACATTTGGCCCAATAGTATCAATTACAATAGTGTTAGTAACGGTAGATCCTTCATTTCCAGCTAAGTCTTTACCAGAGATCTTAAATTGGTAAAGACCATCGCTTTCAGCATAAAATGCAAAGGTTCTCAGATTGAAATTTTCTTTTTCAATAATCCATGAGTTATTATTAATTTTATAATAAAAATTAAAGCCAACAATTATTTCATTATTATCTTCGGCATCCCAGGCGAATTCAAGAGCTCTTGAATTGGTGGAATTATTTTGAATATTATCTTCAGATATAGAAGAGGTAATTTCTGTAATTGTTATTATGGGTGAATTAAGGTCAACAAATGTAATATTGTCAATTTTATCTTCTTTGTTTTCAATTCTACCATCATCATCACCACCTATTGATCGGAATCGATATTGGTAACCATTTTCTGCATTTGTAAAAACAGCCTTTTTATTTTCAGTACTAAAGTTGCCCCATACTTTCCAGTCACTCCAATTCTGTCCATTAGTACCATTGTCACTAGAATATTGGATTATCACATATTTTGTGTCATTACCCCATTCTAAATTACTCTTGTACCAATCTTGAACATACCACTCTACTTCAAACGAAGTTGAGTTAATTAATTCGGGACTAACTGCATATGTTGCAGGAGCCACTAGGTCTGGTGCAACGTACAACTTAGCAAATATCGTAGTTTGCTTTATTGCATTATCAGTTGAGTTTAATGAAGTAATTGTTATATTAAATTCGGCCAAGTTAAATTCATTAACGTTTTCATTCAAAGTGATGACAAGTTCAATATCTCCGTCAGAGCCATACGGAACTTTTATTTGATTCTTATAACTAATAATGTTAAAATTTTCGGTATCATTTAGACTTATCGTTATGTTATATATGTCTTCAACATTTCCCCTATTTAGAACCCATACTGTAAATTCATATGGTTCAGTGTTATCTATTTCTTTTATTACAATCGGAGTTAAAATTTCATACCTATATGTTTCATTAACTGACACGACAAGTTCATCGTAAATCTCTTCAAAATTCCAAAGCTTCGATCTAAGAATTGCTATTTCTAATTCCGAATCAAGCCATTGTCTGCCATCACTTCCACCACCTCCACCTCCCCATCCCTGGGTATTGTCTCTGGCAGCAATAGCAAATAAATTTTCTCCTCCATTTAGCCATGATTTATTGATATTGATGGTATCTTCCCAATAGTCCCCATTTCCATAGCATCCCCATCCACTAAAGCAATCTCTTATCAAGTTGCCATTAAGATATGCTCGATAATAATTATCATGTGCAATTTTGACTCTTAATTCACTAAAATCTAAGCTTTCAGTATAGTTAAACCAATGCCTAGCACTGACATGTGTATAATTTTCATCATCAGTAGTCCATATTGAGTTAGGATCAATTCCTCTTAATTCTTCATTACCAAAAGGAGCAGCTCCTACGTTCCAATTCGAATCATTATGCTCAAACTCATAAAAGTCATCAGGAAATTCACTATTATTCCATATTTTATATGAATATTCAGTAGAATTGCTTGCTCCAGAACGTATTAATGTGCTTATAGTTTGGGAGTAATATTGTGAGAACACTTGTGGGAAAATACTATAATTGCCTGCTTCAGCATCATTGCTAATAGTAATATTTAATTTGATATCTGCCGATTCACCTGGTTTTAAGTTAGCAATGATTGGTGAAAAAGCATAATCCCAGTTATTAGGGAGATTGCCTAAGTCAAAAGTAAAGTTATCATTGACATCACCTTCATTTGTAATATTGAATTGATATTGAACGGTATTGTCTACTTCAGAACTTTTTTGCTTAGTTAGGAAATCGAGACTATATGCATAATATCCAATATGTATGCTTCTTGTAAATGTTCTGTCAGAAACTTTGGCAGTTAAGTTAATTTCTCCTAATCTCGTAGGTGTCCAGTATAATATCCACTCATAAGTTTGTTTATTTTGAATATCAATTGTTTCATTTGCAAATAGTTCACCATCTATTTCAATACTAACATTGATATTAGTTATATTTTCTTCATTATTATTAAAAAAGTCTACTCCGAGAGCAAGATTATCGCCCAAAACAATAGGTTTCTCTTTCCAAGTCTGCACATTGATTACTAGTTCAGCATCTATCCATTGGTGAGGGTCTCCTTGGTAGCAACAATGATCATATACTAATATAGCGAGTAAATTTTCTCCATCAATCAGCCAGTCTGGATTTGGCCCAGATTCAGAGCTACCATCATATGTGAGAAAATTATCTCCATTTGTTTTCCAGTACTCTGGATTTCTTTCATAACAATCATCATGATAATTGTAATAGTAGCAGTTCCTAATTAGCTGTCCGTTTAGGTAGGCTACATAGTAATTGTTATGAACGATTTTTAGAGTTGCACTCAATATTTCATTTTCATTAGAATAGTTAAAGTAATGTCTTAATACAAGATTATCATTTAGAACTCCGGGATCAGATCCATCTTCGGATTCCCATATGGTTCTAGGACTAATTCCATCCATTTCTTCATCTCCAAAAGGTGCAGCTCCAGTGTCCCATTCAGAATCATCAAAGTCTGGAGTATACCAATTCTCAGGGAGGCAGTTTTGCACCTCACAATCGTCATTATTTCCTTCATCGTCATTATTTCTATATTGGTCATCGTCATCATCATAAATTTTATATAAATATTCAGTCCCATAATCTTTTCCATTAGCAACAAGAATAACTTCCTCACCATTTTCAAATTCGTTCGTAAATTTTAGTGAAGAAATATTTATATTTTCATCACCTTTCACATTTCCAACAACAATAACTGCAAGGAAAAATATTAGTAAAAAAGTTATATTTTGCTGAAGCTTCATGATAACACTCTGTCTATATATTTTTATAACTTTTTACCAATTAAGAATTAACTCTATCAATTCAGAAAGATTTCCTTTCAAATGATAGTCTGCCTTACTAATTACTCTCTTATCTTCAGTATTTACAGCAACAGACAATCCTGCTCTTTCAAAGGTAGGGATATCTACTACGGTATCTCCAATTGCAGCTATTTCATTTTTTCTAAGGTTATATTCCTTAATCATTTCTTCCATCACAGGGCCTTTATTATGTCCACTTGATTTAATTTTAGCGGTTAAATTTCCGCTTTCATCATCAATCAGATCATTAGCTAGAGCCTTATCCATATTCCATTCTTTAGCCCATTTATTTGCTAAGTACTGAATTCCTCCTGAGAGAATTACGGTTTTGATATTTGCTTCATGTAAACTTGTAATTAATTCTTTAGCACCTTCTCTTGGTTTAGCTTTATCTAGTATAGAATTAATGTATTTTTCATTCACAGGTTTATCACTTTTACTATTCCACAGTTCAATATCAGCTTTTACAAATTCTTTATCTGAAATTTTGTGTTCAATGTACATCTGTAACATTTCGCTATTATCTGTTCCGAAATATTCATGAATCATGGCCCAAGATGAGCGAGGTTCAATTATCGTTCCATCCATGTCGAAAACGACTAATTTTATTTGTGACATTATCCGAAAGATGAACTAAATCTATCAGTTGGTCCAGTTTCACGTTCCAACATCATTTTCATTTGATCTTTAGACATTAAGTGTGCTTTTTGAGCCATATCATAAGATTCTTTTGCATCTTTTTCATCCATTTCAATTTTAAAACTGAGGCCTGAAAACATGAGTGATTCTTTCCCATCATTTTTGAATATAGCTAGCAGTCCAGCTTCGGGGTTTGATTGAAATTCAACATTTTTAAATATTTCTTTTTCTCCTTCTCCGGGTAAAAAAATAATTATTTCTTTTGCTTTAAGCATATTCTACCATTTCAAGCCTATTCAAAAGGGTTTATTGTTTTATGATGTCTAATTCCTGTTCTAGGGTTCTTCTAGATTCATAATTCTCATCAAAATCATGCCAATGTCTCACTTTATTTTCCCCCAATCTATACGACAGGAAAACTGTCTCTATACCTCTAAGGGATGGAAAGTTTACTACTCCGAGTGTCGGATCATCAATTTCTACACCTAGTTTTCCAAGTTCTATCGTTAGATTATTAACCATGTTAATGTTATTTTCGAGTTCAATTTGTAACTCTTCCCACCCAGGTCTTAGTGCAGCTCGGTAGTCATCTTTTACTTCTTCCATAATCTCCTCCAATTGCTCTTCAAGCATTTCTTGCTTTACAGAATAGTCAGATAATTCAATAATTATGGGATTGATTAAATCTAGAAGGCTATTTGCCTCATCCACGGTGAAAAGCCGAGTGGCAGTTACTACCATGGATGCCATTATCTAGGAAAGGGCAAATAAATGGAACGGATGCCTAATTCAGGCGAAACGCTCATATGGCCCATCCAAGATTAATATACATCCTTTATGAATGATTATGCTAAACATCCTGACATTTTTACTAAACGTCATGTAGGCCCTTCTGACGATGATATAGTTTCAATGTTGGACGAATTAGGGTATTCTTCAATGTCCAAATTCATCAATGATGTAATTCCTGATTCTATAGCATTCAAGTCAGATTTAAAGATAGGAGATGGTATTAGTGAACAAGAAGCACTTAAGATTTTAAAATCCTATGCCTCTAATAATAAAACTCTCAAGAGTTATCTTGGTAACGGATATTATGGAACAATTACGCCTGGTGTCATTAAAAGAAATATTCTTGAAAATCCGGGCTGGTATACGCAGTACACGCCCTATCAGGCTGAAATTGCTCAAGGCCGCTTAGAGGCTCTATTGAACTTTCAGACAATGATTTCAGATTTGACAGGAATGGATATCGCTAATGCTTCTTTGTTAGATGAGGCTACAGCTGCAGCTGAAGCAATGAGTATGGCGTGCAACACACTTAGAGGTAAGCGTTCATCAATCGCCCTAATCGATGATATTAATCAGCAAACTGTGAATGTAGTAAAGACGCGTGCTGAGCCGTTAGAAATAAAAGTTTTAGAGAATTCAGCACCAGATTTTACATTTAATGAAGATATTTTTGCGATAATGGTTCAGTATCCTAGCAAGTCAGGCATAATTGCTGATTATTCTAGTTTAGTAGAAGAGGCCCACAAGAATGGCACTTTGGTAATTGTCATTGCCGATTTGATGTCACTTTGCGTTCTTAAATCTCCAGGAAGTTGGGGCGCAGACATAGTTATTGGTAATTCACAAAGGTTTGGAGTTCCAATGGGTTACGGAGGTCCTCACGCAGCATTTATTTCGACTAAAGAAAAGTTAAAGAGAAATCTACCTGGAAGGCTAATTGGAGTTTCAAAAGACTCTCATGGGAATAATGCTTTAAGATTAGCTTTACAGACAAGAGAGCAGCATATTCGAAGAGATAGGGCAACAAGCAATATCTGTACAGCACAAGTTTTGTTAGCGATTATGTCTTCGATGTACGCAATATATCACGGTCCAGAAAAGCTAAAACAGATTTCTAAACGAATCAATTATTTTTCTAGAGTTATTGGAGAAAGTCTTCAAAGAAGTGGTTTTGATTTATACTCAAATAATTACTTTGATACAATTCGCGTTAAATGCGATTCTTCAAAAATATTAGATTTGGCACTGAAGCAAGGTTATAATTTATGGAAATATGAAGATTCCATAGGTATATCTTTAGATGAAACAGTTCAGGCTGCAGATGTCAAAGCTATCTTGAGTATATTTGAAGCATCAGAAGTAGTGCCTTCGGATGAAAGTATACCTGCAGATCTTAAGCGCCAGGACTCATTTCTAACTCATCCAGTTTTCAATTCCTATCATTCAGAAACAGAAATGCTAAGATATATTCACAGACTTGAAACTAAAGACTTATCTCTAAATTTCAGTATGATTCCTTTAGGGTCGTGCACGATGAAATTAAACTCAGTCACTGAAATGGAGTCAGTGACTTGGCCTGAATTTTCCAATTTACATCCTTATGCGCCTGTAGACCAAGCGCGAGGTTACTATAGTTTATTCAAAGATTTAGAGAATTGGCTTTGCGATATTACTGGTTTTTCAAAGATATCCCTCCAACCGAATGCTGGGAGTCAAGGTGAATATGCAGGAATGCTTGCGATTAGAGACTTTCATTTAGATAGAGGTAATTCTCATCGTAATATATGTTTAATTCCAACTTCAGCTCATGGGACAAATCCAGCTTCAGCAGTAATGGTAGGTATGAAAGTTGTAGGAATTTCTTGTGATGATGAAGGAAATATAGACTTAGCAGATTTCAAAGCAAAAATTGATAAGCATTCAGATTCATTATCTGCAGCTATGGTGACTTACCCATCAACACATGGAGTTTTTGAACACGAAATTAAGGAAATATGTTCATTGGTACATCAGCATGGTGGTCAAGTTTACATGGATGGTGCGAATATGAACGCAATGGTAGGTTTGTGTAAACCTGCTGACATAGGGGCCGATGTGTGTCATCTTAATTTGCATAAAACTTTCTGTATCCCTCACGGCGGAGGCGGTCCAGGCATGGGGCCCATTGGCGTAGCTTCGCATTTAGCAGATTTTTTACCTTCAAATCCGTTAGCAAGTTACAAATCACAAAATAAAACTGGCCCGGTATCTGCAACACATTGGGGAAGTGCTAGTATTTTGCCTATTTCTTGGGCATACATTGTGATGATGGGTTCTGAAGGGCTAAAATATGCTACACAAATAGCAATACTAAATGCCAACTATATGGCTAAAAAACTATCTAAAGATTACACCGTTTTATACAAGGGAAAAATGGGCCTTGTTGCACATGAGTGTATTTTAGACACTCGAAATCTAATTGCTGAAGTAGGATTGACTATAGATGATATCGCAAAAAGATTAATTGATTATGGTTTTCACGCACCTACAATGTCATGGCCAGTTGCCAATACATTAATGATAGAACCTACGGAGTCTGAGTCTAAGGCGGAAATAGATCGATTCTGCGAATCAATGTCTTCAATAAAATGTGAAATTGATAAAATCAAGTCTGGTGAATTTTCAAACACTGATAATCCATTACGTGGTTCACCTCATACGTCTCTTGAAGTATCATCAGATATTTGGAATCACGAGTATTCTAGAGAAATGGCAGCCTATCCTAAATCATGGTTAAGAATAAACAAATTCTGGCCTTCAGTTGGCAGAGTGGACAATACACATGGTGACAGAAATTTAATATGTTCATGTCTAGATGTTGAAGCATATTCTGAGGACAATTAATGAGTAAAATATTGATGTATGGGACGCCTACTTGTGGAGATTGCATTTTAGCAAAGCAAGTTTTTGCTGAAAAAAATGTAGATTATGATTACATAGATATCTCAAATGATGAAGACGCTACAAAAAAAGCAATAGAGCTTAACAATGGAATGCGTAGAATTCCAGTAATTGTATTTGAGGATCACAGTATTTTGGTAGAGCCTAATCGTGAAGAACTACTTGCTAAATTAGGCTAAGTTTTCATCATTTAATTTCTTTTTTGGCCTATTATTTAGTAAGAAAGCCTTTTTATGTGGTTGTTAAAGTGTGAAATTGTGTATGTCAGTCAATACACCCTTTGGAGGAAAAAATAATGGCGACTAAAATTTCGAAAGCTCTACTACTCGCAATGCTCATGTTAGGAACATCTTTGGTAATGTTTGCACCACCAGCGGATGCTCAGGCAGCAGTTGCATATTCTATAAGTTTTACTAACGGTCAAGTTCAGTTGGACGTTAGACCTGGAGCTAGCGGAATTGGTTGTACAGAAATGGTTATTTCTAATGAAGGACAGGCAACAATTGATGTAGATATTTCGCTT
>MIYX01000011.1 GCA_001875365.1 Marine Group III euryarchaeote CG-Epi4 | reverse complement strand
TAAAAGATTGTAAAAGAAAGATGCCTCGGGATGGAATGAGGGAAATTAATGTAGACTCTCTCCGATAGCCGAGGCTTATGGAGATTCAAGCGGTCAAATATAATAGTATGCTTTACTCTTTTATTCCCACCATTGAGGAACTTCAAACCAACGCTCATCTGTTTGAGATCTATCAATTAGAGGTAAGGCCAAAGGTTGTTCTGTTTCACTCAAGGTTATTCCTGCTGATGCACATGTTGAAGGTAAATAATCCTCCCCAGATTCCGTAATTTCTAAATTTATGACATGTCCCTCTGGTATGATTACGTCCATTGGATTGAACTCCATCTTCATTGTATAACTTGAAAATGGAGTTACAGATTTAGACTCATAGCCACCATCTCTGTACCTTAAGTCCATCGTAGCATGGCCTAATCTTAATCCAGAAGTTCCATCTGACATTGTGACAAATAGTTGCCCACCGTTACAAGAATTAGCCCTTACTTGTGCATGAAAAGTAGGTAAACCTGAGATATGCATTTCTGATTCAAGTGGCTGACTTGACAATATTATTGATGAGGAAGAAGATACAGTTCCAAGATTTCCCCAAGTAGAAACATCATGTAAATCCCATTTAACATCAAATGAAGGCCAAGTTTCTTCAACATGCCATTCACCATCATTCCTTTGTATTTGAACTTGTGATTGAGGCTCAGGACCAATTCCTTTCAGATAATAATTAAACCAATTATATAGCTCAATAGACCAATCCATTCTAGTTACTTTTGGAAAAGCCTCAGCTCCGTATCCACTACTCATATTTTCATGAACATTCGGCTGATCTGGATAATTATGACCCCATTGGCCCATTATTCCTTTTACATTAAGTCCCTTATTTCTAAGCATTTGGTAAGTAGGAAAAGCATGATATGGGTCTACATTCCAATCCTGCATACCCCAAACAATGTAGACACTCCCATTGTAGTTGTCGAGAACGTCCTGAAGATGATAACGCTCTTCCCAATAATCATTCCATTGATCTCCACCATATTCTGCAAGAGCATAAGTTGTCCACGGACTAGCGGGGCCTATGGCATCGTCAGTACACATTCTCATATCATCCGTTGAAGCGCCGGCTGTGGCACCTTCATACAAAGCATCATAGAGCATTGCTCGAGATTCACTTGAACCATTTCTGTAGAACATTTCTCTAACTCCAATTGAACCCGAAATAGGAACAATTGTCTTCAAATGTGGAGAGGGGTTTTGAGCAGCCTCCCAATTAGTTGTGCCAGCATATGATTTTCCCATTAACCCTACATTACCATTAGACCAAGGTTGTTTTCCTAGCCAATCTACTGCAGCCTGTATTCCAATTTGCTCGCCTAGTCCCTTAACATCTTGACAATGTGTAGATTTACCTGAGCCAAATGTAGAGATTTGAGCTAAGGCATATCCATGTGGAACAAACTCTTCAAGAACCCATTGACCAATTCCTAAGTCCGGAATCGTATTTGGATTAGAACCTGCAAACTCATAGTAAGGATGAATCGTTGCTATTACTGGAACTAAAGTTCCTGGAGGTACGTTTGGCATCCACAGTGCCACATGCATCAAAGGATCCTCAGGATAACCTGCATCTCTTTCCTCAAGTGGTAAGTCTACTTCAACAAAGAATTCGGAAGGTCCAGTCCAATTATAAATTCCTTTTTCGGGAAGCGTTGAACGCCAAGATGAAAAATCTAAATCCATTAAATATCTCTTCTCTAATGGAACTTCCCACCACTCATAATTTGAAATATCATTCTCATCTCTCTGATTGGAATTTAAGCACCCTGAAGCTAAAAAAATAAAAGAAATTACAAGAGCTTGGGCTTTTTGCATTAACATCCAATGGATATGCTTAATTATATTTCTCCCATTTTAATTTAGTGTTAATGCTAGGTGGTTTTTACAAAAAAAATTTGCTGAGTTTTTTAGAAAAAATTAAGTACGGTAAAATTACCATTAATGATGACTTTTCCAAAACATTTGGCTCTGGTGAACCAAAAGTAACTATAGAAGTAGTATCGCCACGATTTTACAGAAGAACTATTCTAGGCGGAGATCTAGGATTTGCTGAATCTTATGCAAAGAGCGAATGGTTTACTGATAGTTTGACTGACTTAATTACTATACTAATCCTAAACAAAGATAGCTTATCTGGTTTAGATGTTAAATGGAGCTTTTTAACAAAGATGCTTGCTCGATTAAGCCATTGGAGAAGAAAAAATACTCTATCTGGAAGTAAGAAAAATATTCAAGAGCATTATGATTTAAGCAATGAAATGTTCACAACTTTTTTAGATGAAACTATGACATATTCTTGTGGCTTTTTTGAAAATAAAAATGATTCACTTCACAAATCACAGCTAAATAAGATTGATAAAATATTAGATAAGGCAGACATCAAAGAAGGACATCATATACTTGAAATTGGATCCGGATGGGGAGCTTTAGCTAAAAGAGCTGTTGAGACAAAGGGCTGCAAGGTAACTACAATTACCTTATCTGAAAGGCAATACTCGTATGTAAAAAAAATGATAAAAAAGGAAAGACTGGAGAAAGATATAGATATTCAGTTAATTGACTTCAGAAATGTTAAAGGCCACTATGATAGAGTTGTTTCAGTGGAAATGATTGAAGCTATTGGCTATGACTTATTCAATTCTTATTTTAAGCGAATTGAAGAATTAATGAAACCTAATGGTACTGCAGTTATTCAGGCCATAACTTATCCGGATGAAAATTATGATACATACAGAAAAGGTTGTGATTTCATTCAGAAGTTTATATTTCCTGGCAGCTTACTTCCATCTGTAGGTGCTATGGAAAATTCTATTAATTTAACCGGGTTGAAGCTTGATAATATGGAAAGAATAGGTAGTCATTATGCTACTACATTAAATATTTGGAATAAGAACTTTAACGATAATATTGAACAAATAAAAGAAATGGGCTTTGATCAGTATTTCATAAACTTGTGGAATTATTACTTCAGCTATTGTGAAGCTGGTTTTGCAAATAATACTATAGATGATGTTCAACTAGTAATCAAAGGAGGAATTGCTAATGCTTGAAGCATACGAAAATAGATTGCCTGGAGAAAAGCTTTCATTGCTTGTTAGTTTACCATTCATCTCAGTCCACATTGGTGCTCTGTTTGCCCTTACAATATCTCCCTCTCCTTTCGCACTATTCATGGTTTTTTTAATGTATTTTATTAGAATGTTTGGAATAACTGCTGGTTTTCATCGGTTTTTCTCTCACAAGACTTTCAAAACTAGCCGTGTATTTCAATTTATTCTAGCTTACTTGGCTACTTCATCGGCTCAAATGGGGCCCATATGGTGGGCATCTCATCATAGGCACCATCACAAATACACTGATGAAATAGAAGACCCACACACTCCAACACTCAAGGGGTTCTTTTGGGCTCACGTAGGATGGATAATGTCTCCATCTAACGTCCCTACAAAAGAGGAATATGTTGGAGACTTAAAACGATTCCCAGAGCTTAAATTCTTAGATAAATACCATTACATTGCTCCACTCAGTATGGCTGTATTTCTGTTTGCATTGGGAGACTATATGTCTATACACTACACTCAATATAATACAAATGGAATGGAGTTACTAATGTGGGGATTTTTCATTAGTACAGTTATACTTTACCATGCCACATTTACCGTTAATTCGGTGTGTCATGTTTTTGGATATCGAACTTATGATACAAAAGATGGAAGTGTAAATAATTGGATAGTTGCAATTTTAACACTAGGTGAAGGCTGGCATAATAATCATCATGCCTTTCCGAATTCGGAGAGACAAGGACATAAATGGTACCAAATTGATATTTGCCACTATATCCTGTGGTCTCTTTCAAAGGTAGGTATTGTCTGGGATATACGCGATGTACCTGAAGATTCAATAATAGAGAAGCGTTACGGTTCGAATGTGGTTTAATTCACTGCTTGCCAGGGGATTAATTCCCGATTGGTTACTGAGAAGGGGAGTTAGGAGTCAAGGTAAAGAAAGACTAAGCATGATGAATGCTGTTGATGCTCCAGAAGAATACAACAAATTCATGGATGAAGCAAGTTCTGGAAATATTGCTGTAAATACTGATGATGCCAATAATCAGCATTATGAAGTAGATTCCGAATTTTTCAATTACTGCCTTGGTAAAAATATGAAATATAGTTGCTGCTTTTGGGAAGATGAGACGTTAGATTTGGACTCTGCTGAGTATAACATGCTGGAAATTTACTCCGAACGTGCTGAAATTGTAGATGGAATGAGCATTCTAGACATAGGGTGTGGGTGGGGCTCTCTTAGTCTTTTTTTAGCTCATAAATATCCAAATTCTGAAATTACCGGAGTTTCTAACTCCTATTCACAAAAAAAATTCATTGATTCATTAGCTCGGGAAAGAAATATTTCAAACATAAAGATAATAACTAAAGACATAAATGAATTTAGAGCTAATGAGAAATATGATAGAATACTATCAATAGAAATGTTTGAGCATACTAAAAATACTAAAAAGTTAATGAACCTAATCAATGACTGGCTAAATCCAAATGGTCTGTTTTTTATGCATGTTTTCGCACATAGAGAAAATCCATATTACTTTGACAGAGACCAAAAAAACGCATGGATGGCAAAATATTTTTTTACGGGAGGTATGATGCCAAATCATGATCTATTCAAAGATTTAAAATCAAACCTAGATTATAGAAAATCTTGGATGCTACCCGGAACTCACTACGAAAAAACCTCAAATGCGTGGTTAGCGAAAATGGACTTGAATAAGGACAAAATCCTTTCATTGTTTGAAAGGGAATATAGTAAAAGTATAGCAAAACGAAAATTTCATTTTTGGAGACTTTTCTACATAGCTTGTGCAGAGATTTTTGGCTATGACAATGGTAAAGAATGGGTAATCTCTCATCACTTATTCAAAAAGAGTGAAAAATGAACATAGGCGTAGTAGGTGCTGGCGTAGCTGGATTAACTGCCGCCCATCTACTTTCAAAGAAATACAATATTACCCTAATTGAAAAAGATAAACGTATTGGAGGACATACTAACACCATATATGTGGAAGAAAACGGTCAAAAAATTGGTGTTGATACTGGATTTATTGTTTTAAATGATAGAAATTATACTAATTTTAAGGAATTATTGAAAAAATTGAATGTAAGAATAAGAGATACAGACATGTCTTTTAGTTATTATGATGAAAATGATGGGTTTAATTATGCAGGAACGGGTATTTCAGGCTATTTTTCACAAAAAAAGAATTTATTTAGCCCTAAACACTACAAATTTTTGCTGAATGTTAAGAAATATTCAAAAAAAGCTGCAAATGATGTTGCCAACGATGCCCTAAATGATGAAACATTAGGTGAATACTTGATAAAAAATAATTTTCCAAAAGATATTATTGACAAATTTATGATTCCGATGGGAGCTGCTGTTTGGTCTGGATCTAGAAAGGAAATCGCTAATTTTCCTGTTAAAATGTTTCTTAAATTTTTTGACAATCATGGAATCCTAGATTTGAGTAACGCGCCACAATGGCATACTGTTGTTGGAGGTAGTTGCACTTATGTCAACAAAATAATAAATAATTTCAATGGAAAAATTATAACTGGAAATCGTGTTAAAACAATTGTTCGTAAAAATGAGGGTGTGTCTGTATATTTAGATAATGGTGAACGAATGACTTTTGATAAACTAGTATGCGCCTCCCACGCAGACCAAACATATAGCATGATTAAAGACATTACAGTAGAAGAAGAACAGATACTACAACCATGGGAATATTCAAGAAACAAAACTGTATTACATACTGATACATCAATCATGCCACCTTCAAAATCTGCATGGGCCTGTTGGAATTACATTAAAAATAAAAATAGTAAAGATAATGATGATGTTTCTGTTACCTATTATATGAATCGGCTTCAAGGTTTAAAAACTAATGAAGATTATCTAGTAACTCTCAATCCAACTAAAGTTATACCTAAGGATAAAATAATTTATGAAACTGAATATACCCATCCAAAATATACACATCAATCAATTTCTACTCAAGAAAAAATAAAAAGAGTAAGCGGTTCAAATAAGCTCTATTTTTGTGGCAGCTACTGTAGATATGGATTCCATGAGGATGCAGTACTTTCAGCTGTAAGAGTTGCAAAGAAATTAGGATGTGAATTATGAATCTTAAATCTAAAATATATGAAGGGAAAATAACTCATGCTAGAACGAAACCTGTAAAACATAAATTTTCGTTCCCAATATATACGTTCGTACTAGATTTAGATGAGTTGAAATTTTTAGATAAAGAAGTACGTTTTTTCGGATACAATAGAGGCTCAGTTTTTACTCTGTATGATTCGGATTATTTAGGATCTGAGAGAGGTAGTATCAAAAGAAAGCTAAAAAACTGGTTAATCAAATTTGGGCACGAAGAAAAATATTCCACTGTAAAAATGATAACTACATTAAGGGTCTTTAAGCACACATTTAATCCAGTAATATTTTACTATTGTTTAGATTCTGAAGATAATGTTGTTTATCATGTCGCTGAAGTACACAATACTTTTGGCGAAGGACACTTATATATTTTGCAAAATGGCGATAAATCGAAGATTGGAACTGAATATTTAGTTCCAAAAGAATTTCATGTATCTCCATTCAACAAAGTAGAAGGAGATTATAACTTTCATTTCTCAGAACTTCGGACCAAATTAGATGTAAGAATCAATGTTTCAAAAGAAAAGGAAAACTTTTTTTACTCTAGAATTTCAGGGAAATGTCAACCAATTACAAAGTTCAATCTAATCAAATTAATACTAAAGTATCCTATTCGCACCTTATTAATTATTCCAAAGATTTTAGCTGAAGCTGGAAAGCTGTATTATGCTAAAAATCTGAAGATAATAGATAAACCAGATCCTTCTTCAAGGAGAACATACAATGCCACATACCCTGCTTACATTAGTGAATTTCAGACGTCTGATGATGCTGATGGAATAGGAAGATGGTTCTTCAGTAAAATATATTAATGAATTCATTCGAGATTATTGAGAAAGTGCCGACTCTTAAAGACTACATGTACCTGAGAGAAGCTGCAAACATGGAGCCAAGAGACCTTGAAGGCGCAAAGAAAGGACTCGGTAATGAACTATTCTCTGTAGTACTAATCGATAAAGAAGAAAGAAAGACCATCGGAATGGGAAGAGTAATTGGTGACGGAGGTACTGTTTTCCAAATTTGTGATATGGCAGTTATCTCAACTTATCAAAATCAAGGAGGAGGAAAAATGATCATGGATGCATTGATGACTTTTATTAAGGAACAAAAAATAGATAGAGCATACGTAAACTTAATTGCTGACGTTGATAACTTTTACGAAAAGTGGGGATTTAGACCAACCGCTCCTGAATCTAAAGGAATGTATTTAAGGACTAAGAAATTATAACTTCTTCAAACTTAACTTCATCTTTGTTTCTTCATCCATATATTCTAAAATTGATGATTTCTGTTCAGAAGATAAATCCTCTGACTTCAACAAAGATTTAAGTTTATATGCTGACATTTCTTGTATTTGAGACCATAAATCTAGCTCTTTCAATGTAGTCTCTAATTCGTATCTCCTTAAATCTTTCTTTTCAGGCATTTTAAAATTCGAATCTTCACTTAACGTTATCTTGTAATCCTTACCGCTTATTGAATTGTGTCCTGATTCTTTAGAATAATTTACTAATTTATTTTCAAGAGTATCAAGCATAGCATCCATATCTGAAGCTAATTCTTTCTTTTTATTTCTAAGTTCTACAAGTTTATCAACTGTCTCTGATGCTTGAACTGAGGTCATGGTAGATGTATCAATAAAAGGATTTGAAGTTTCACCTGAATTAGTATGCCGTAATCTTAGTTCTACCAAATCTTCCATTTCTTTTGGTAAGGAATCTACCTCATATCTCAAATAAGAATTACCCGGATTATCTGGGTGGAGCCAAACCAAAAACATATTGCTAACTTTTTTACCATAATTTTTTTCTAAAATCCATTTATAGGTGTTTAATTGCAGGCAATATTTCCAAAAATTAGCATCTGGTAGATGAGAAATACAATCCACAATTGCTGAGGCCCATCTGTTCTCTTTTACCACTTTTTTTGACCTTTTCCAATCATAAATCTGCAAAGTACCATCTGGATTTTCAAAAAGCATATCTACTGAACCTGCAAGACGAAGTTCTCTATCCCAAACCATCCATTCCGTTCTATACGGAGTTAACTTCGAATCTAACGAATCATTAAATTCTTTGAAATATTTCCATTCCAAACTCCCATCGTCTTTAACATCCATCTCATTGTAGAAACATTCGATATTATAGTGCATATCTGTCCCCGCTTCAGAGGCCACAATACCATCATTCTTCCATTTCATTTTTATTTCTTCTCTAGTCATGCCAAAATAGGGACTATTTGGCCAACGAGGAGAATTCATCATCTTAGTTATGACTTTATCGGAGTCAAATTTAGGAAAGTGTGTACTATTCCAAGATGTAACAGACATATAATCTGAATCGCCGTCTATCGTGTAAATATGAGGACCTTCTTCAAATGAGATATGAGAATCTCTTTCATGGGCATTTTTTTTAGCTAAAAAGATTGGCTCTTCCACTGGAGTCAAGTATTAGAATCATATACTTAAAAATATAGAAGCAAAGAAGTATTAAACTCCGACCTCTAAGAAAATATGGAACTTACAACACTTGAAGACTATGTTAGGCGTGAAGTATTCAAAACGGATAAAGAATTATTTGACTTTTGTCCTTCTTGTGATGAGACTGGAAATACCATAAGGGCCCTCATGGAAGGATTGTTTATACAAGCAAAAAAGCTTCAAAAAGAACGTGATGATATTTTGAAAGTTAATCGTTCTATTGCGAAGAGTATAACTGAATTGAAGAGTGTTGTAGAGAATATAGGAAATCTAACTTAGCTATAGGCATTAGATAATTCATTTATTATACCATATTCTACAGTAATACATGGAAAAGCTAGTAGCTCTGTCAGGAGTGGTAAAATCGTACGATACTACCAGTGTACTCACGGGTATTGACCTGGAAATTGCAAGAGGCGAATTGATTGTTTTACTCGGCCCTTCAGGAAGCGGAAAAACAACACTTTTGAATTTGATTGCAGGAATAGATACTGCAAATAGTGGGAAAATATTGGTGCTTGGAAAAAATTTATCTGAGATGACTGATCTGGAATTAACTGAATACCGAAGAGATTCAGTAGGATATATATTTCAATTTTACAATTTATTACCAAATCTAACTGTTATGGAAAATGCATCCTTAGGATTAGAATTGAAAGGTGAAAAAATAGACTATGCAAAAATAATTTTAGATAAAGTAGGTCTTGGAGATAAGTCTCAACGCTTCCCGGCTCAGCTTTCCGGAGGCGAACAACAAAGAGTAGCTATAGCAAGAGCTATGGCAAAAACACCCGCACTAATTGTGGCCGACGAACCAACTGGAAACCTAGATAAAACTAATTCACAATCTGTAAGAAATCTTTTCAAAGAAATATCAAGCGATGCAACTATTATTATTGCAACACATGATAGTGATTATCTTGCAATAGCAGATAAAGCTTACGAATTGAACGAAGGAAAGTTGATTGAGATTAAATGAGTATTATATTCAAAAAATTTCAGCGGGATTTATATTCAGAATTACCCAAAATTGCAGTTTCCATAATTATTATTTCTATGGGAATCGGGGGATTCATTACATTCTTTCAAGTTTCAGATAATATTAAAGAAACTGTAGACTGGCAATATGAAGAATTGAAACTAGGTGATTCATGGATAAATTTACAGCCAATACCTATTCCTACTCCTGAAGAATTAATCGAATATAGTGAACAAAGTGATGACGAAAGCATAAACGATATTTTACCTCAAATTGATGTGGTGCAACCCAGATTGCACCTTTATGGTAAATCTGAAGGAGATAATGGACCTATAATTATAGAAATTTTAGGATTACCTGAGGAGCAAAGAATTAACAAACTGAGAATAACTGATGGTGGCGATTTAACTACTGAAGCAAAGTCTAAGAACATTCCAGTTGTAATCGAATCAAGATTTGAAAAATATCATGGCTATGGATTAGGAGATACTTTTAATCTAAGTATTGTTAAAATTGATCAAGAAGCGATTGAGTTTGAGAGCATAAATGTTACTGTAGAAGTTGTTGGAGTGGCTGTGTCTGCCGAATATTTCCTTATCACTGGGAACCAGGGCGTATTTGTACCTAGACAGTCAACAATTGGTGTAATGTTTGTAAATTTACCTATACTACAAAATGTGACTGGATTTGATGGAATGATTAATCAAGTTAGTATAAAATCAGATAGTAGCCCCAATGAACTATTTTCTGGAACTCCTTTAGAGAATGTAATAATTTCTTCATATGAAAAAGAAAATATGGAATCCTATATGATCCTGAATAATGATCAAAAAGGCGTAAAGCAGGTAACACCAAAGCTCGCTGGTATTTGGCTATTGATTGCGGGTTGTACTATATCTCTAAATCTTTATAGAATTATCCAATCACAAAAGAAGCAGATAGGTGTGATGAGAGCTGCTGGAATGACTTCGAACGAAGTTATGTCGTTCTATACTTGGTATGGACTGTTCATTGGCACAATTGGTTCAATCGGAGGCATAATTGCAGGGCTGGGAATATCTGTATACATAACCTACCAGTACGCCTTAGCAACTGAAATTCCCGGTATTGTTTATGGTTTATCTCCTAGATTGGTTGTGTTTGGAATTACTTTGAGTATGATTTCTAGCCTGGTCTTTGTAATCCTGCCTGTTAGAAAAGCTGCAAATATTGCAATAACTGATTCAATGTCTCCTGATATACCTAGCTTTAAAGATTCTAAACTTACAGAGATGAGTTCAAAACTATCATTATCTTTAAGATTAGCTTTTAGGAACTTTTCAAGAAACCAAACAAGAACGATGCTTACCACAATTGGACTTTCACTTGCCTTAGTCACTCCTTTTGCATTAGGAGTAATACTATCGAGTACAGAAAATGCTGTTGAGACTAGTTTTGACCTTCCTGGTTGGGACGGTACTGCTGTTTTTGACTCATTCCAAGAGCAAAACACGACCATCAATGACCTAGAAAGTAGGAATTACATCAGCAGCGCAGACCCAGTCTTATCTTGGCAAATAAACGCATTCAATGAAAGAATCGTGGTAATTGGATCTAATTACGGAAATGTTTTTAGTTTACCCACTGAAACTAAATTTACAGAATTTACAAATAATGATGAAATAATTATTGATTCTTTATTTGCTATGAGAAACGATTTAGAAGTAAATGACATTTTTGAAGCTTCATTGCTAGGTCAAAAAAAGAACCTTACTGTAGCTGCAATTCATACTCAAATACTTGGAGGGGGATTCATGAGCCTCGAAGGATTACAACTATGGCTACATGAATGGGAGGATGAAATAAAATCACTTGCCGTTAACTCTTCAGTTCTTAACGAAACTGAAATCGAAAAATTACCTGATCTGCCTCTTAAGCCTATCAGTGGAGTTTATCTTACAGGAGATGCGACACGTCTCAACAGCGAATCGCCAGATTACATGGTTGCTGTTATCGCAAAAGATGATCTCAAAGGCCAAGTTGATAAATTGATGGAATTATTTACGTTTTTCATTAATTTATACTATGGACTAGCTGCAGTCATGGCATTTTTAATTATAGCAAATACCGCCACAATAAACATGTTAGAGCGTGAAAGAGAAATGGCAACTCTAAAAACATTAGGAACAAGTGATGTTATACTTAGCAAAGCTACATCTGCTGAAAATTTTGTAATGGGAACTATCGCAGGAATTGCAGGAATAGTAATTGGCTATCCTGTAGCTGTGTGGTTATTGCAAACATTTACATATGAAATTTATTATGTACCTACATATTTCCCAAGCGGATTGCCTATTGTTATGATCATCTGTGTTGTATTACTCAGCGTGTCTGCAACAATTCCTTCTTGGATTAGACTAAGAAATATGAATCTAGGAAATTTAGTTAGATCAATAGAAAGATAAATCAAAAGTATTTAAATGTTTTAGAAAACTACTGAATTAATACTTCTTTTAAATATAAAAAACGGTCAGTACTTATTTAAACTATTTTGCAAAAGCCGGATTATGCAACAATTAGATAGTGTCGCAGAACAAATAAATCGTAATCCTTTAACTGTTATCGGAGCTATAATGATAGTTACAGCAATCATGTTTACTGTTTTAGCTACAGCACCTCCTGCCGGAGATCCTAGTCAATCTGGTTTCATTCCTGAAAATGAAGTCGTAGATGCAATGACTGATATTGGCGAAAAATTCAGTACAGAGTATCAGGTTGTAACGCTTATAAAATCTAATGATGTAATATCCAACTCCACATTTGTGGACATGTTAGAACTTGAAATAGCATTTGTAAGTGATGAAGATATTTCTGATAGCCTAACTGACCAACAAACAAAATCAAACAGTATTGTCTCCTTACCTAATTTGTTAGCTTCACAATTCAATGTTAGCAGTGATAATTTGTCTGAACTCAAAACTTTTTACGAAGGAATAAGCAATCAAGAGATAAAATCTGCAGTACAAAGTGCGATGGAAGACCCCTCTATCTCGGCTTCAATAAATCCATTGCTCGGTGAATTTGAAGAAAATGGAACTACAGCCAAATCCACTATAATTACACTAATCTTAGACAATAGTAACCGTGAAGGCGAAAACTCAGTTCAAGCACTAGAAAGAGTTGCTAAAGTAGAAAATGTGATGGGAACTATTTCTATGGAACATAGAGAAAATAAATTCCAAGGCACAAGTGCATATTCACTAGGTCAGGGAGCAATGGACGCTGAAATTAACTCCCAATTTGAAGAAGATATTGGAACTCGATTAATGCCTTTTGTTTTAGGTTTCATTTTACTAGTTTTATACTTGACATTCAGATCTGGAATTGATATGATGTTAACTCTTGTTTCATTGTTTATATCTATTATTTGGACATTTGCTTTTGGAGTCATACTTGATTTTGAACCTAGCTTTTTCCTAACTATTATACCCATTCTATTGATTGGTTTAGGGGTGGATTACGGTATTCATCTTACTATGAGATACAGAGAAGGAGTCGTCGAGGACGGAGATATTGATAAATCTAACCAAATTTCTGTTGTTTCTGTTGGTTCCGCACTCTTATTTGCAACAATTACAACAATGATTGGCTTCTTTTCGAACCTATCGTCAGAAATAACTCCAATAAAGGAATTTGGTATTCAAACTGGACTAGGTATTTTATCCGCATTTATCATCTTCGTGACTTTCCTTCCGGCTTGTAGGATAGTTATTGCTAGGTATTACAAAAATAAGGGCGAAGAAGTTTTATCACAAATAAATATAGATATTATTAAGGCTAAAAAGATGGGAAGTGAGAGTAATGCACTCTCTGACAAGTTTATGAGCATAGGGTCTATTCTAGCTTTAAAATATCCTGAAAAAACTCTGGCTTTCTTCATAGTATTAACACTTGTTGCAGGATACGGAGGAAGTCAAATTTCATCCGAGTTTAATGCAGAAGATTTCTTACCTCAAGAGGTTGAAGTTGTTAAACAATTTAATTATTATCAAGATAATTTTGGCGCTTCGGCGGGCGAAGTTTCATTCATCTACATTAGCGGAGAAAATTTGGCTACCAACGCAGTTTTCCAAGCCATTGATGAAACTCAAAATCAGCTTCTAATAGATGATACCTATATTTCTGGAGATGAAAATGGAATCTTTTCAGCATTAAACGGTATGAGAAATTTAGCATCTAACGAATCAGGCTATTTCTATAATGCTACATTTGCTGAATTATTCAATTCGAAAGATGGCAACAGCGACGGGGTACCAGATACCGATGCAGATGTAAAGGAATTACTTGACTGGCTATTTATCGGTGAAGGAATCAATCAACCTTCAATGATTAAGAACTTCATTTATTATGATGAAGAAACTAATGAATATACTGTTTCTTATATCATGGTTACAACTAAGTCAAAAAATGTCTATTATGTTGAAGTTAGTGATGAATTAAATAAAGATATGAAAGCTCTTGATGACATAGAGTCAAGTAGTGAAATAAATGCAGTTGCAACAGGCCAACCTCCTATTTTTATGGTTGTGATGGATACTATTACGGCCACTATGATCCAATCCATTATCTATACTATTATATTATCGTCAATAGTATTGACCGCGGTTTTCTGGTTTAATGATGGTCAACCTCTTTTAGGAGTATTAACTATAATTCCAGTTCTGTTAGTTCTTACATGGATCCTTGGAACTATGGTAGTTATTGGATATACACTTAATGTGATGACCACACTTATTGGAGCATTAACGATAGGATTAGGTGTTACTTATGCAATACATATTTCACACAGATTTATAGAAGAACTGGAAGAGCACCATTCCCTTGAAAAAGCAGTTAATAATACTGTAAAGAATACTGGATTCTCACTATTTGGGGCTGCAATGACTACTGTGCTATCATTCGGAGTGCTGTCTCAATCTATACTGGTTCCAATGCAGCAATTTGGTACAATTACTGCTTTAACAATTTTGTTTTCATTCTTATCATCCGTTTGGGTTCTACCAAGTATTTTAGTTCTTTGGGCTAGACAAGCGGGACTAACTGAGAATAAACAAGAACACGAAAATAGCATACCGGAAACTAAAGAAACGTTTGAAAAAGAGGTTGTAGAACCAAAATCTGTTATGGCTACAACTGATGACGAATCTGAAGAAGAATAAACTAAAATTTATTAATTAAATTTAAAACTTGTTTCTCGCAAGAATCAAGTGCACTTCTGTCTGAAGATCTTAACACAATTGTTGCACCATAAATTCCATCTCTGGAGAAAGGGTAACTGCCTACTGAAACGTTTGAAAATTGTTCTTGGATTTGTGTTAATTCTTCTGCAAAAAAGCTTTCCCCAACCATAATGTCATGAGATCTCGAATTGATGACATCTCCAGATTCAAGATAATCATACATTCCTTCCAACATGCCTTGCATTATTCTCGGAATACCTGCCATAACAAAAACATTACCAATTTTGTACCCTGGAGCTTTAGTTACCGGACTGTAAATCAACTCTCCACCTTCAGGAATACGGAGCATTTTTAGTAACGGTTCTGTTAATTCTTTACCCTCAAAAAAAGCTTTCATTTTTTCTAAAGCGTCATCGTCAATTTTTGCTTCAACACCGAAAGCTTTTGCAATTGATTCCGTTGTAATATCATCGTGTGTTGGCCCTATGCCTCCGGTTGTAAAAACATAATCATATCTTTTTCTTAAAGAATTTACTGCACCAATTATAGCATCCTCAACATCTAAAACCACTCTGACTTCTGATAATGAAATACCCAATTTACCTAACCATTTAGCCAAATATGCCAAATTTTTATCTTCCGTTCTTCCGGAAAGAATCTCATCTCCTATAATAATTAAAGATGCTTGCTTCACAGCTTTTCCAGTGCCTTAATTCTTTTTTCCATTGGAGGATGTGTAGAAAACATATTCACGAAAAAACCATCTCCTCTTAGTGGATTTGCAATACATAAAGCTGCATTACTAGGTGAACCACAGTCTAATGGTTTTCTATGATTTTCCCATTCTAGTTTCTTGAGAGCGCTAACCAAAGCCCATGGCTTATTTGTAAGCTTAGCAGCAGTAGCATCTGCGTGGTACTCTCTAGATCGCGACACTGCCATCTGGAGTAGGAAGGCTGCAAGAGGTGCCGTAATAGCTACTAAAATTAGCAAGGCCGGATGCACATTCCTATTTCTACCGAACATGCTGTTCCACATCATCATTCTAGCTGCAAAAGATATGAAGCCAGCAATTACTGCAGCTACACACATGACTAGGGTATCTCTATTCTTTACATGAGCCATTTCATGTGCCATTACTCCTTCTAATTCATGATCATCAAGTACAGACATTATTCCAGTTGTCGCAGCTACAACTGCATTTTTTGGATTACGACCCGTTGCAAAAGCGTTTGGAGTAGAGGACGGAACTATTGCAATTCTTGGAGTGGGGAGGCCATTCAAATCGGCTATTTTCTTTACGATACCATACAATCTAGGATTATCCTGCCTTTCAATTATTTTAGCACCGTATGCTCTCAAAACTATTGAATCACTGTAAAAATAAGAATAAAGTGCAATTGGTAAAGAAAATATCAAGAAAAAGAAAGCCCCTCCTATAAAATTTCCTGCAAAATAAGCTCCAAAAATTGAACCAACAACAACCATCAGTAGTGTCATTAGGAAATATAAACCGAATAAACGAACTATAGCCATAAACTTAGATTTTGTACCTGTAATTAAAACTTATTTAATCGATGTAATGCTCATATTCTTGATTTTCAAGCATTATAATAGCTTTCTTTTCAATTTCTGAATCATATCTAAAAACTGGATTTGGACTCTCTCCTTGAGGCATA
>MIYX01000010.1 GCA_001875365.1 Marine Group III euryarchaeote CG-Epi4 | reverse complement strand
CCTTATCGATGTAGTATAGGAATTTATCTTCTCTTGTGACACCTGCATCTGCAACCTTTTCAGGGCCGCCGCCGGTTTTCTTACCGCCACGGGCCATCTTTGTTCGCCATACGTGTCCGTCTTTTCCTAAATAGTATAGGTAGCCTGCTTCTTTTGTTACTCCTGTCTTTTCAACTTTTTCAGCCATGGTTAAACACCAATTGTTTAGAAAGTGGAGTGTATTTATACTTATCCTGTGAAACGTCGTCGAGAAAAAATAAGAGATATGTTTATATCCAAGGGGCTAAAATGACAACTATGGACATGTCCACTGAAATTGGCGATGGAGTGATTATGGATTATTTCGTATCAATGTTATTGATAGGAATTGGAGTTGCTTTGTTTGCTACTGGTTTATTTACATCATACTTTGGTGCTGGAAAATCTCAAAAAATTGGGTTCGGGCTATTAGCCACTGGCCTTTTAGCAATAGTTGTAACATATATCCTGACATTTGAAGCTGGAACCGGAGTGACAACACAGTTTAATGATGATGTTTTCATGGATGCATTGGTTTCAGGTATTTCTGCTCTTGCTGGAATGATAATTGGAATGTTTGCTATATTATTCGTTCTTATGAAAGTGGATACAGTTGATGATTTAGAGGATTTAGACTTAGAAGATCTTGAAGATTTAGATTTAGATGAAGAACTAAAGAAATTAGAAAAAGAATTAAATGCTGAATCAAGTGGCTCTAGTGAGGAGGAGGAATAAAATGGCAGATACATCTGAAATTGCAATATCTATGCTCATGGTAGGGGCTTCTTTATCTATGTTATTAATGGGATTATTAATATCATATTACGGAAGTAGCAAAACTAGAAATGTAGGATTTGGTTTTCTACTAACTGGCGCTGCTTTAATTTATTACGTAACTTCTATGGCATATGACTCGGTCATTTTCATTAATTCCATTCTCGCATTCATAGGAGGAATGTTAGGTGGAATCATAGGTATAGTTATCTTCTTAGTTGCAATAATAAAATCGTAATTAATCAACATTAGTCTAAAATAGAATAGCGATACATAAGCTCTGTGAAGTCGGAGGACAACCTTTGGGATACGGGAAAAGATGAAGACACATCTAGTACTGACTCTAAAGAGGATACTTCAACTTTAGACTTATCAGAAGTTGCTCCTGAGAAGAATAGTGGAGACATAAATTTAGAATTACCTGAAAAAATTGAAGAAAAAGACGAAGAATGGGCTATACCTTTAGCTGAGGATGTTGATGGACTAAACCTAAGAACAATTGGCATTGTAGGGACTATAGTTATTCTTCTTTTGACTGGAACACTGTATGTACTATTGAGAGAAACTATTGATGAAGTGCAAGTACCTAATGAGAGGTATGAAGAACAAATTAATTATAGTGTAAATGGTTTTCTAGATTTTGAAAGTAATTTAGATATTCCTATTCCCTTTGGATTTTTTGATAATGACATAATCATAAATAATCTTGACGTAACGTTCAGTGGTGATTTGAGTCTAGGAATAGAAGGCCCCCAAACGATTATTAAAAATGGTTATGGTGAATCAATAAACTCTGTTTTCAAGAAATATATTAATCAAAATTTAGATGATGTCGATGGTACTTTAACAGAATCATGTGAGGAATGCCAACCTGCTGAGTTAAAAAATTCAAAAATAATAACCAGCCAAGACCAATATGTGGATAGTGGATCTTTGAACGTCATAAGATCTGATATCACCTCTAATGCATCTACTGCTAAAATTTCAGGTATTGGACAGAGATGGGCTTGGCAGAGCGCTACTGATTGGATACCTCGCCAGCATAGTAGTGGAATATTGCCCCACGGGAATGCATACATTGGTAAAACTTTGACCGAAGGTGATAGTGGGACTTTATACGAAAGTGGAATAGAGTTCACAACAAAGGTAACTGAAGGTGAAAAAATTAAAGATTATGACACTTTAAAGCTACAAGTTATCACCTCGTATATCTCTGATTCTTTACTTGGATATGAATACGACTATAGCTATATTTTTTCATTTTACATGTCTGATGTAAGTAGCTTGCCTCTAAAGTTTGAATTCCAATTGAATTCTGAGGCAAAGTCTCCTGGTACTCAATTATATTCAATTGATTTGAAATACACTGCTACAGCTAAAGATATTTTTGAAGGATATGAATTTGTTCCAACGAAAAGTTATGACTCTTTTTCAGGAAGCAGTGAAGGTGAATTTTTAAACTGGAATAGCGGAGCGCCGGCTT
Organism: Marine Group III euryarchaeote CG-Epi4; assembly: GCA_001875365.1. The sequence continues at coordinate 14,709 of MIYX01000010.1, read as the reverse complement.
TCGGAACCTGCAATGAAAATTCACAATTAAACGAAAATTTTAATCTCCAAACAGGAATTACTTCTGCAAGGAATAATATTTCCTCTTTCGATAATTATATCAATGATCAGCAAGCCAGAAACGAAGAAGCTTTTGTAATCGAAGCTAACTATAGTTCAAAAAACGACTATAGATGGAACTTTACAATGGCACATAATAGTGAGCGCACACAAAAAGTTGACGGGTGGAACTTAGACTATCGTGAGATTAAAAACAATAGTTCAATTATAGTTAATGGAAGTGAAAATGAACTTGATAATCCTATTCTAAAAATGGAAGACATTGAATCGCCATTGACAGTTTGCTCAGCCGAGAAACTTATGACTGATTTTGAGGAGATTGCTGAATGGGCTATAGATGAAAATACTAATAATGTAAACTATCAAGAGACTACCCTCATACTTGGTCAAAATTTAATATCTGAACAAAGCTTGTCATCTCCAACATCAATACTCGACTTTGGGAATATAGATTTGATTAGCGCAATATCTGATCTTAATTCTGGAAATTTGAATTTAAATGATTACTCAAATAATATTGATGTAGATACTGCTGGAAGCTACGCATACTTTCTAGATAAAAACGGAGGAAGTGATTCACTAGGATATGATTATCAGGAAGTTGCTGGAATTGATGCGAAGAATGGACTTGTAATGTTTAACCTACAGTCTCGAAGCGCCCTCTAACCTATATAATTAACATCTACTTTATCTTCAACTTCGGACTCTGTCTCTTTCAGTTGACTCGTAATACTATCTACTTGTTTCGCTCTTTTTTCTAATTCTTCCAAATTTATTTCTATATTCAATAATTTCTGTAGTGATTTCAAAACAATACTTGCAGATTTAGGATCTACCATGTAACCACTAGTCTCTCCCATAAGGCATCCACCTTCAATTCCTTGAAGTTTGCCTAATCCAAGCAATAATCCTGAAGCTCCAACGATTCCTGCACCAGGTTCACCATCAATAAATTCAACATCTGCTGATTTAAATAAGTCCACCATCTTTTGTGAAGTAGCTGCACCAAGTACTCGAGGTTCTGGAACTAATTTGCCTAACCCATAGCCACCTAATGTATATATGCTAGACACGCCCATTTCTTTAACTAATGAAATCAGCTGATTGCATAATTCATACTGGCCTGAAGAATCCATACCCTGATATTCTCCTACTAGAAATAGTAGATCCTTAGATTTTCCTTTACCTTTGTGGTAGTATAATTCATTATTTACTAATTTTACAACTCCATCGTCGTCAATCAAAACCTGTGGAGGAAAATGGGAAGAGTATATTTCAGTACACTTCTTAGCTTTCAATTCTTCAATCAAGTGCATAGCTGCTAACTTTCCGACATTACCAACACCAGGTAAGCCTTCCAAAAGAATTGCATCTTTCAACTTTACGTCTTCAATTCTAACTATTTCAGTAAAACTCAAACAGATTTCTCCCTTAACATTCTACGATATTTACCATATTTATCTTCAGGTGAAAACTTAGGAGGCAGTGGATTAGAAGTTCTTGCATTGCATTTACCACAGAAATTATTCAATGTAAATAAATGGCACGCTTTGCAATGTAGAAGCGATGAACGCATTAGGCCCTCTCAAAAGAACCATTACCGCCCTCTTTTTTCAGCATTTTAAGGACTAAATCTACTGAAGATTTTAACTCTTCTTCCGCTTGCTTGTAATTTGGGGCTTTAACTAGTATCCTATAATTTGGCGCCCCATCTGAGGCTATAGTAATTTTAGTATCATCATGGGCTGCTTGAGGACCCATTAATGAAGTTTTGATGCCCTCTACGCCATCCTCTTTTTCAGAGGTCAAACTAAACATTCCTCCGATTGTAACAAAAGGTGGAGTAACATTTTCAATACCTACTTTGATAAATTCAGAAACCCAAGGACCTTTCCATTTCTTTTCGAAGTCATCACTATTGATAACGGATTCTTCAAATGCTCCGTACAGCGTCTCATAATCATTTATTAAATCGTCTCTAATTTCTTCACGCAAAATATCATAATCGGCCTTAATATTCTTCGCGACTAATTCAAGTAATTTAGATGCGCGTTGTTCATTTTTCCATGCCCTTATCTTTTCTTTTTTACGATGTCCAGAAACTTGTCTGACCGAGGCATCTATTATCTTACTGCCTTTCTTAACTTTTGTAACTTTAGCAACAACCATCTGGCCTTCGCGAATAAAATCGCGAATATATTTTACCCAACCAGAAGCTACTTCTGAAATGTGAACAAAAGCTTTCCGGCCAGGATACTCAAGTAAATCTAAATTAGCTCCAAAATCTTTTACTTCAATAACACGCCCAATAATATAATCGCCATCTTCAGGTACGTCCAAAGGACTCACTCAAGCTCCTCTAATATTTCTCCGAGGATTTTTGCTTTACCGCCAGTAGGAATTGCTATTGTTGAACCTGTTACTGGATCTTTTACGACTGTGTCACACTTATCAAAGATAACAACTGTGTAGTCGCTATCTGGACTTTTAACTTTTAGAAATTTACTTTTTGTCATTCTTACTCCGTCAACTCGAACTTTTTAGCTCTAAAATTTTTCTTATGGTGCGCCTTTCCAGTCTCAGTACATCTATATCTAACATAAACTCTCTTTGTAGGCTTTTCACGACCTTCTGGTTTAGGTCTAGGAAAACCACCGTAGCCGGACGTTACACTTCTAAACTTTCTTTGCCCTCTTGCTAACTCAGAAGCTCTCTTCTTCTTAACTACTTCAATTTCATGAAGTGTATGCTTTTTTGCATAAGGGCTGTACATCTTAACTTTTCGTGGTATTTTCATGATACCTGAGTCCTCAGGAAACGCTCCGAGCCAAAGGGTTTAATAAAGCTAATCCGAGAAATCAATTTAACGCTTTAATTTCTTTATGCTTAAAACCAAAAAGAGCTTGAATTAACGCCAGAGGTAATTTAAACCAAAAGTTTGTTGTAGCTTTTCCTTTGTAATCTCCCCTAGTCAAATCGGCCAGCATTCCAAAAAGAGCAGGCGTTCTGCCTAAAGCGAAACCTATTTTCATAAAAAAAGGCTTATAAATTTTGTGTTTAGTGTTTGCAGCGCGATACATATCTCTACTGTAATGAGAACGCCAATACTGTTCAAATAAAGTTGGATCTCCTTTAGAAATTGCTTTAGCTGCTAACCTTCCACCTAATGCGCAATGATTGAGACCCTCTCCATGAATAGGATTTACATGGCCTGCCGCATCGCCACAAAGTACCCAATTTTTACCTGAAACTGGCTCATCAAATAATTTTGGATCATTGTAGGAAGGAATAACTGAACCAAACTTCTTACAATCTACAACCTCCCCAGTTTCTTTCAGCTTCCATTTACCATTTCGAACAAACTCACCTGGCCACCTTTCTGCAAGAAGTTTGTCTAAAGCTTCACGCATACCTGGTGTTCCTGAATTATAACAGTAACCAATATTGTAATGGTCGCTTTTAGGAAATACCCAAAGATACCCTTCTTCACCAGGTAAAGCCCCTACAATAAATTCAACGTCGTTCTCATCAGGTTTAATTGATAAATAATATCCTGCCGCGGCAAAAAGATGCTCTCGCGGTATTCTGTCCATAAAATGCTTTCGAGTAAAACCATTAACGCCATCCGCTCCAATAATATATTTTGATTTATATTTACCATTGATCAACCAAATATCATCAACTAATTCCAAAGATTTAACTCTTTCAATAACATGACCTGCACCAGCTTCTTTAGCTCTGTTAAATAAATAAAAATCCCAATCATCTCTTCGGATTAATTTACCTTTGTTTACTGGAATCTTTAATTTAGTATTATTGTAAGTGAAAGAAATAGAGGACATTTCGCATTCAATAGACTCATCAGGCGCATCCATCCATTCAATTCCTTTAACGGGTAAGCCCCCTCCACAAGCTTTCCTTCTTGGATGTGCATGATCAAATAAAATTACTGATAAACCTCGTTCAGCCGCCTCACGGGCTGCTGAAGAACCTGCTGGCCCTCCTCCTACAACTGCAACATCTACGATTTCCACAGTAAAGCATCACGAATGCTCTAAATTAAGGTTTACGACTCTGTCTGAATTTTAGAATAAGATAACTGACTTTTGATTCCATCTATTGATTGGAAAATACAGCCTTGAAGAATTAAATCTTTCTGACCTAATCTTGAAACTACATAAATCACTCGAGGCTCTTGAAAGTCTAGAATCGTAAATAAAGGGTCTTCTAAATTTGTAAGATTTAAAGATGCCGTACTATTATTGTAAATATCAAATGATTTAAAATCAAAACCTCTTCCTTCAATAAATATTCTATGACTTTTACCTGAAAAACTAAAACTAGGTATTTCTTCATTAATATCTACTGAAGCCATGCAGTCTTAGTTTACCTGCATTTAAAGAACTTATTATAAATGAGAATTTAATTTCAGAAAAGCTGGACCCCACTTAAAAACCGACATAATAGTTTCAGCATGTTCATTCTCCTTACAGATTAGTAAAGCAGAAGCAAGTGCCTCTGCGGTAGTTAGTTTACCTATCTTTCCAGAATTTACTGGATTTGCTGGAGTTATTAGTGGTAAGCACCTAGGCTCTAGACCCATTAAACGTAAACGAGAAAACGTTTCCGGAGCCTTATTCCAGGAGCAATCTACGCCAACTATTCCACCCACCTCTGCAAGAGGAATATCCTCACTATTAAGAATTCTGTCTGAGAAAGGATCTAAAACTATACCCATAGGCGGTAATGTTTTGAAGCTGGAGTGATTATCTGAAAGATTGAATTTCTCTAATCTCTTAGCGGTACATTTTTTAGGATCGTCTTGATCAAAGCAAAGAATTCTTATATTAAACGACATGTAAAGAAAAGTCCACTGGTAATGATGACATTGTCAGACTTCCTAGACTTATGAAATCTGCTTTTTTTGCATAGTCTGCTATATTTTCAATGGTTATACCTCCGGAAATTTCAATCTCTATATTAGAAATAGTTCGTAACTTTTCTATTGTAACCATCGCTTCCTCGGGTGTAAAATTGTCAAGCATAACTCTGTCTGCCCCATTAATTGCTATTTCAATTGCTTGTTTTTCATTATCTGCTTCTACTTCAAGCATTAAATTTGGGTATTTGCTTCTTGACGATTCTATCGCCTCTTTAATACTTTTAGATAATTTAAGATGATTATCTTTAATCAGTATAGCATCATCTAAGCGCATGCGATGAGTTGCGCCACCTCCGTGAACTACGGCCTGCTTTTCCACTTTCCTGAGACCGGGGAGGGTTTTTCTCGTAGCTAATATTTCTACATTAGGATTAACATCCTTAGCTATTCTTACTATCTTATTTGTATGTGTGGCAATTCCACTGAGATGGCTGAGGATATTTAGTAAAAGACGCTCTGTCGCTAGAATGTCATGAGCTTTTCCTTTTAAAGAAAATATCAAATTAGAAACTATCGAATCTCCATCTTTGTAATTTGTTCTAAATTCTATATGCCGACTTTCAAGAAGTAGGCTGCAAATTTTTAAACCTGAAATTATCCCTGGCCCTCCTGTTATTTTAGCTTTACAGATCTCATTAGCAACTACAGCTAAAGAAGTAACGTCACCGTTACCGAAATCTTCTGCAAACCAATCCTCTAAATTCTCTTGCATTACGTCCAATGCTTAAATTGTTGCTTTAAGCTCTTCTGCGTAAAACTACAAGTGTAGTTAAGGCAAGTAATGAGGCAATTAAACCAAAGCCTGGCAGGGAACTATCTTCTTCTGACTCTATTTCCTCAACTTCTACTTCACCACCGCCTGTTGTTTCTTTAACTTCAATTTTTACTGAGAAATCTGGGCTAATGTACTCGCTACCATCCGCTGAAGTCACAACTACTTGGAAAGTATAATCTCTGCCTGACAATGCAGCTGCATCTGGTGATAGTGTAATAGTTATAGCTTGTGTTTGTCCGCGTCCTATTTGCACAGTATCTGCACCCAATGAGGCCCAACTAGGTGCGTTAGTCATAGACATATTTAGAGTGTCAATTCCATTACCATTATTCGTTACATTTAATTTCAATAAAATTTGAGTTTCTTGAGTAACTGTAGCTGTACCATTTGAGCCACTAACGTAGCCCAAACCTATATCATAAACTTGAGAGGTAGTCACTGAAACCGTACTATTGGCCGTTGATAATCCATCTGATGAAATAACTGTTACTATAATGTCTCCACTACTTGCGCCTGCATCTCTGTCTGAAGGAATCGTAACTGTCAAAGTAATCTGTGAAACACTGACTGCACTAACGGAAGTTGAATTTTGGCTCAATATTGGATTCCACACAGCAGGTCCAGCTACTGAAAGACTGTAGATGTCTTGCCCATTGCCTGTATTAGTTAGATTAAAAATAAAATCTACATTTTGACCTGGCTTACTCTCTTTGGAATCTGAATCTACAGATAAAAGAACACCGTAATGCTGATTAACTGTGGCAGTAAATTCTTGTGTAGCCGTTTGTGTATTATCGCCATTACTTGATGCATTCATAGAAAAGGTAGCTGTACTACCTGCTGATGAATCACTAGGGACACTTAATACTACATTGAATTCATAGAACCTATTCCAATCAATAGAATCAGTCACCATAGGTGCTGATGAATCTACATTAAGGTTCCAACCCGATGGTACGCCTTGAACATCCCATGTGATTGTGAAATCATCGTTAGTATTACCTAAATTGTTCACTCTAACAGTCCACTCGGCAACAGATGCGCCGGCACTCAGATCAACATCTCTAATCCCAGCCCCATCTAGCTTTATGCCATACATTTCAGCTGCAGAAACTGGAATACTTAGCATACCAAATGGTTGATAATATGCAAAGCCAAACTGTTCGTCCGGATCTGTACTAAATGCTTGGAAATCTAAAACTGCATTACCTGCCTTAACTTTACTGCTTAGAGTAACTTTGATATCCCATGTATATACTTGACTTGCTGAAAGTCCAGTTAATGTTCCACCCTGAAGCATATCCCAGTTTGAATCATCGCTAGAAATTGTCCAACCTCCAAGCCCTCCAAATGAAACGGTTATTATGTCTGATATATCAACTGCTTGAGTAGTGCCATCTGGAAGTGCCTCAACAGCTATATTCTCTACTAAAATTTGATAAGTATAATTATCTCCAATCTCATATGTGTTGGTAGCAGGAGATGTTGGAAAATCTGATTGGTAAGCTTTCCAATTTGAAACTACTATAACAGTATCTGGAGCTAAAAACTCATTAGAATCAGCAGTTACCTTTAGACTCATGTATACAAATTTAGACATGTCTACTATGGCACCATAGCCAACAACTACGTCAACTGAAACTTGAACAAGTGCGCCAGAAACAAGGGAACCTAAATCTATGGCTCCATCGGACGTTGAGCCGGATGTTGTAAATGTTACATTACCCACTTCCCAACTTGAATCATCAAATGAAGCCTCTAATCCCACTTGGTTAAAGTCAACATCACCATCGTTTGTAATGGTTAAGGCAAAAGAGGCTGTACCATTTACTGATGCGAACGAATATTCATTATGATCTCCATCAACTTCAATATTCAACGAGGAAGCTGCACTTGCTGGAGTGAATACTAAAGTTGACGCTAGCAATAAAGATATGGCGAAAAACGGCAGAAATTGCCTACTTAGGGACATTTAGTTATCTCCTTAAAGCCTGCGGCGCAGCAATAATACTGCACCAATAGCAGCTATTGCTGAAAGGAAGCCAAATCCAGGTAAACCACCGTCATCATCATCAACTTCTTCAGTTGTTGGTCCTGAGGAATCTGTTGATTTCTCAACAATAGTAACTGTGAAGTCACCGGTTGTTGAGCTTGTTAAGCCATCTGATGACGAAGCTATAATTTGGAAAGTATTGACACCCAAACTTCCTGAAACTGGAGCTAAGATATCCAGCGTAACTGTAGTCTCTGTTCCTGGGCCTACTAATACTGTATCTTGGGATAATGTGATCCAAGATGGCGCATCTGTTGACAAAGCAACAGCTATGTTATCATTTCCATTACCGTTATTGGTAACATTGAATTTCAATTGTAAAGCCATCCCTTCTTGAACTGAAGCGCTTGCCATCGATGCATTGTAGTAATAGCCTGCTGCAATGTCATATACTTGATTGGAAGAAAGTTCCATTGAAACATGTGCTTCGTAATCTGAATTAATAGCCTTACAACCCGAAGTATCATCACCACAAACCTCTGAATAACCATGAACCATCGCCATTCCACTCTTAGCTGCAGAACTCGAATCTGCAGGTACAGTCATAGAAAATACTACTTGACTAGTTGCTCCTGAAGCTATTGTGGAAGTCATCTCAGATAGTGTAGGAGTCCAAGCTGAAGCTCCCATAGTATCGAAAGATACGGTATCTTCTCCGTTACCATCGTTAGTAACTGTTACAGTAAAATCGGAGGAAGCGCCTGGATTTGCGCTATCTGTTGTTTTATCAACAGACATAGAAATTCCGTAGCATTGTACTACTGTTGCACTAAATTCTTGTGTTTGGGTTTGTGAAGGATCACCTTCCGAGGTTACGGTCATTGTAAACCCGTGCTTAGTTCCTGCAGCTAAACCACTTGGAACTGTCATTTCTAATTCATAAGTAGTCATACCATTTTCAGCCTTAGGTAATATGTTACTAATTGTTCCGTCATTAGCTCCAGTAATAACCCAACCTGCTGAATCTGCTAAATTAAAAGTAACTGAAAAATTATCTCGTGTGTTTCCGAAATTCTTTACATCTACATCCCAATCTACCTTGTAATCTTGATCTGAGCAGCCATTATCTACATCTTCATTGCCTGAACCTTGCACACTAACTGCAAAATTATCTAAAACTATTGCTTCATATTCTACAAAATCGTAAATATTATTGTCATCTTGAATTGTAAAAGCTAATACTGAAGGGTTTTCGGTATATGAAGTGGCTAAAGCATAACTTCCTGATAACGATACATTAATGACGAAATCATAGCTTTCACCAGCCTCAATAAAACCAATTATTGCCTTCCTTTCCAATTCATTCCAAGCAGTATCCATACTATCAATTCTCCAACCAGGCGTGGCTGAATCGTAACTAATCCTAACTGGGTCTGTCAAATCTACAGGATCTCCTGATTCGTCAAGCTTATTATTGTGAATTGTAATTGTATAAGTTTGACAGTTGACTGCTACATTACAATCTTCTTCAATTGCCTCAGACTCTTCGAAAGTTTTTGCATCAACATCTTGAGTACTGAATGTCCAATCTGAAACTATTACTTGTGAATCTTCAGTTAAGGAAGTAAAATCATCTGTACTTGCGCTTACTGCTAGTTCACCGACAGCTCCATTATCGAAAGCTCCATCAATTCCAACTGAAATACAAAAATCTACTGAAGCTGCAGCATCTATTGTTCCAAAGTCTTCACCTGGTTCTAAAAAGTCACAAGTAGTTCCATCCCAGGACCCAATTGATACACTATCATCATTCCATCCCTCTAATTTAGAATCATCAGAAAATGATGCTGAGACTGACAAACCATCGCTAGGAGCTGAGTTGGTGTTAGTTACACTTCCTATGAAGCTTGCTTGCCCATATTTTGCACCATAAGAGGTTAGACCTTTATCTCCTGTTAAGGATATAGACAAGTCTTCACCATCAGCACTTACATTCGGCATAACTAAAACTGACGCGATTAGAGCTAAAGTAGCTACAAACGCACCCAATTTGTTTATTTTTTGTTCCATTTTTTCACCTTTTTTTCGACCTATTAAACCTTTGACTATTGGCATAAGGTAACTAAACTCATTGTAACACGTATTTAAAAAGCTTCTGAAAAAAATACTTATCGTTGCAGTTTTGTTCTTTTACAATAAGACTTAGTAAGTCTTTTATAGTTAGACCACTAGCTAAAATTATAATTTCTTAATAAATAGGAAGGTAAAAAATGCGAGAACATTCAAGATTTGAAAAAGCCAGAGTTATAGGTGCAAGAGCATTACAGATTTCAATGGGCGCTCCCGTAGATATTAAAGTACCGGAAGGAATAATCGACCCTGTTATCATTGCACAAATGGAGTATGATACAGATGCAATACCTATAGATATTGTAGATCGAGAAAATAAGTGATTATCAGAGACATCTATCTAAGAAAAATAACGGACTCTCGAGGCAATCCTACTGTTGAAGCTGATATAATAACAAATGATGGATTTGGAAGGGCTGCAGCTCCAGCTGGAGCTTCAACAGGAACCTTTGAAGCCCAAGCATGGCCAAAAAATGACGTGAATTTGGGAATACGTAATGCTAAAAAAAACTTGATTCCCGCACTGATAGGAATTACTACTAATGATCAGAACACATTTGATAACACAATAAAAGAAAAAGATGGAACCAAAAATCTACAAAATGTAGGTGGAAACATAGCTGTTGCATTATCTCTTGCCTGTGCAAAGGCTGCAGCTAATTCAAAAAATATTCCGCTTTTTGAACATGTTAGTAAAACGAAATCATATTCGATTCCAGCCCCAATGTCTAATGTACTTGGAGGTGGAGCTCACGCAATAGGTGGTACAGATATTCAAGAATATTTAGTAACTTCTTTTGATAATGATATCAATACTGCAATTGAAACAAACGCTGCCGTTCACAAAGAGGTGGCTAATATATTAAAGAAAAAATTTCCTAATATTGCACTCGGTAAAGGGGACGAAGGAGCTTGGGTTGCTCCACTAGAAAATGTAGAAGCATTAGAACTTGTTACAAAAGCTGTTGATAATGTTCAAAAAGATACTGGTGTTGAAGTAAGAACTGGTTTGGATGTAGCTGCCAGTGAATTTTATAAAAATGGGAGATATGTATACAAAGAACAAACGCTTACACCTGAGGAACAAGTTGATTTCATGTTAGGTTTAATTGAAGAATATGATTTACATTCAGTAGAGGATCCACTGGATCAAAACGACTTTGAATCATGGGCATCTTTGACTGGCCAAACTGACTCATTAATTATTGGAGATGATTTATACGTCACCAATACTGAAAGATTAAAAGAAGGGATCAAAAAGAAGTCTACCAATTCTATTTTGATTAAACCAAACCAAATCGGAACCTTAACTGATACTATCGAAACTGTGGAAATGGCTAAAGATTCTGATATGGCTACAGTTATCTCACACCGTAGTGGAGAGACAACTGATACATCCATAGCACATCTTGGAGTTGCCTTCGAATCTCATGCAATCAAAACCGGAATTATGGGTGGTGAAAGGATTGCAAAGCTTAATGAACTGGTCCGAATCAGCGAGAAATTCCTATGACCGAAGTCGAAGCAAAAGAACTGCTCATCGATGAGGATACTTTCCTCACTTGTGGAGTCCACATTGGAACCAAACAAAAAAGTAAGGATATGGAGCCTTATGTCTACAAAGTTAGAGACGATGGACTGAGAATACTCAACGTCAACATGACCTCTGAAAAAGTAGTAGAAGCTGCTCAATTCCTAAAAGATTTTGACCCTAAAGATGTACTAGTGGTTTCTGCAAGACAGTACGGATGGAAACCCGCAACTAAATTTGCAGAAAACTGTGGATTCGAATGTATTGCTGGACGTTTTACTCCAGGTAGATTAACAAATCCTGAAATGAGATTCTTTATGGAACCAAAAGCTATCGTATTAACTGATCCTGCTGCTGATGCACAGGCTTTCAGAGAAGCCACAAATATCAAAATTCCAGTAATTGCAATGTGTGATTCTAATAATCTAACTACTAATGTAGATCTTGTTATTCCTGGAAATAATAAAGGAAGAAGATCATTAGCCCTAATTTATTGGTTATTATCAAGAGAGATTTTGAGAATAAGGGGTGAATTGGCTGCCGATGAAGAGCTTGAAGAAACCATAGACGATTTCGAAGCTCCGTTAATTTAGAGCAATAGGTTTTCTTTTTAACAAGTAAGCCATAGGTCTATTGTGTGGGTAATCGAAATATTATATTTCATTTACATTTTAATCAGGCTCAGATTAGAAATTCCCTTTTACTCACGTGAAAAGTATCGTGAAAATGTAACGAATTGGTGTCGAAAGTTAATGAAACGTTACAACACAAACATTTACGTACATGGAAAACCTCAGCCCGGCTTTCTAGTTCCAAATCACACTAGCTATCTAGATACTATTTTAGTTTTAGCTTTGAAAGCGGGCGGTGCCGTTGCAAAAAGAGAAATTAAGGATTATTTGCTATTCGGACCTATAGGTCAAAAACTGGGAGTTTTATGGGTAAAAAGGGAAAGGAAAAATTCTAGAAGTAGCGTAATTGACCAGTTAAATAACTGGGATGCAGTAAACAAACCTCTTTGGATTTTCCCCGAAGGAACAACTTCTCCGTTTGGAGAACTTTATCCTTTCAAAATGGGTGTTTTCAAAGCTGCTGAAAATAGTGGAATGCCAATACAGCCTGTTGTATTTTGCTATGACAACCCAAATGTAGATTGGTCTAGTAATGGAAATGATAAAGATGTCCTAGGAAGTATGATTGATTTTTACAGGAATAAGATTAGAACAAATGTTTACTGCTTTTGGTTAAAGCCAATTACAATTAAACCTGGAGAAGCTAAAGAAAAATCTGATGAATTACATGCCAAAATGCTAAAATATATTAAACAATTTGAGAGACCAAGAAATGAGTAAAAAGCGATGGGAAGATGAGACACTTAAGCCAACTCTAGATAGATATCCAGAAAGAAAAGAAGCCTTGTTGGATAATAAAGAAAGGCTAAATATTCCAGAAGACGTAAAAAATACTGAAAACGAATTTCCTGGCTCTTTTCCATACACTCGAGGAATACATCCTACCGGATACCGAGGTAAAATGTGGACAATGAGGCAGTATGCTGGTTTTGGTACCGCTGAAGAAACAAACAAACGCTTCAGATATTTACTCGATGAAGGTCAAACGGGATTATCTGTAGCATTTGATTTACCTACACAAATCGGATATGATAGTGATGATCCTATGTCACAAGGTGAAGTAGGAAAAGTAGGGGTTGCAATTGATACTATTGAGGATATGAAGCAATTGTTTGATGGAGTTCCACTTGATACCGTTTCGACTAGTATGACAATCAATGCTCCGGCATCAATGTTGTTAGCAATGTATGTTGCTACTGGACAATCTCAAGGAGTGAAAGAATCTCAACTTAGAGGAACTATACAGAATGATATTTTGAAAGAATATATTGCTAGAGGAACATACATCTTTCCGCCTGAGCAATCTATGAGATTAACTACAGATGTATTCGAATATTGCAGTAAAAAGATACCTAAATGGAATACCATATCTGTTTCTGGTTATCACATAAGGGAGGCTGGATGTAGTACTGAACAAGAATTAGCTTTTACTATTGCGAATGGAGTTACGTATGCGAGAGCTGCCGTCGAAAAGGGTTTGGATGTCGATGACTTTGCACCAAGAATGGCTTTCTTCTTTAACGGACACAATGATTTTCTTCACGAAATAGCAAAATATAGAGCTGCAAGGCAAATTTGGGCTCGGATAATGAAAAAGGAATTCAATGCTAAAAATGAGAAATCAATGATGCTAAGATTCCATACTCAGACTGGAGGCTCTACACTGACAGCACAACAACCACACAATAATGTGGTTAGAACTGCTATTCAGGCCTTATCTGCAGTCTTGGGAGGAACTCAGAGCCTTCATACCAACTCAATGGACGAAGCTTTGGGATTACCCTCTGAAAAGGCAGCTAAAGTGGCCCTCAGGACTCAACAAATTATTGCCGAAGAATCAGGGATTCCATTCACTATAGATCCGCTTGCTGGATCTTATACTATTGAAAGTATGACTGAAGAACTAGTTGCAAACACTATGGAGATTATAGAAAGAATTGACACAAATGGAGGTATGCTACAATGCATAGAAGAGGGATGGGTTCAATCCCAAATCATGGATTCAGCATACAAATATCAAAGAGAAATTGAAGAAAATGAACGAATTATTGTGGGTGTAAACAAATACAAAGATGATGAAGAAGGTAGAAGTGAAGTTACGAAGATAAATGAAAAATTAATTAAAGAAAAAATTGGAAAATTATTAATTTTAAAAGAAAAAAGAGGAAATGTAGAAGAATACATTGACAAGATAACACAATATGCTACTACGGATGAAAATTTACTTCCCCACATAATTGAAGCTGTGAGTGCTAAAGTAAGTCTCGGTGAGATTTGTAATTCACTGCGTAAGGTCTGGGGCGAATATAGGCCTAAGGATATTATCTAATTATCAAGTAATTTTATGTAATGCCTTGCCAGTCATGAAATAGTGGCGAAGCTAGGCTAGTTTGGTTAAACTGGGGGATTGTGGTTCCCTCGTCCCGGGTTCGATTCCCGGGCTTCGCCCCATTTTTTATAGTACTAAATTATAGGTGTTTTAGAATGAAAACTACATTGTATCAATTACACTTGACGGGAAGGCTAAAACATATGATTATTGAAGTCAAAGATAATGTAATTATTACTGAATGGTGGACATCAAAAGAAGAGGAAGACGGAAAGAAACAAATTACTGAAGAGACTGTTCACGGTAAAAACAAAGGCA
>MIYX01000009.1 GCA_001875365.1 Marine Group III euryarchaeote CG-Epi4 | reverse complement strand
GAAACTAAACTACCTTCAGCTTCTCCTTCAAAAGAAGCCATGTCAAAAGTTGTAGATTTACTAAATACAAATAATCTAGAGCATTATCATGAATTTCCTGAATTACCCTATGTTGGAATTAATTACGCTACAAACGAAGATGAGGGTGATTGGGATGAGAAGATTACACCTACTATTGAAATGATTTCTACATTAAAAAAAACTGGAATTAAGTTAAGATGTGGAGGTATTACAAAAGAGGCCTTTCCATCTGTAGAACAAGTCGCAGCAATGATACAAAATTGTAGTATCTGCCAAGTACCACTCAAATTTACTGCCGGATTACATCATCCGATAAGGCATCATTCCAGCGAATATGACACTGAAATGCATGGATTCATAAATATGTTCAGCGCGAGTGCACTCGCTACGACATTTCCTAAACCCGATAATGAACAAGAAAAATTTAGAATGTTTATCTTAATAGCTCACATGATTGATTGCCAAAACGAAGAAGATTTTGAATTTTTAGAGGACAAAATGATATGGAAAGTGAGAGATGATCGAGATTCTCGATTTGAAATTAAAAACGAAACGATTGAAAAAAGCAGACAAAACAATGGAATTTCATTTGGCAGTTGCTCTTTTCAAGAGCCCATGGATGACTTAAAACAATTAGGATGGATGTAATGGACAAAACACACGATTCGAATCTAAAATCTTGGATAGAAGTAGACGAAAATTCTGATTTCCCCATACAGAATATACCTTTTGGAGTTTGTAGTCCAAAAGATGGCGGAGACTTACACGTTGTAACTGCAATTGGAGATTTCATAATAGATTTAGCTTATTTAGATGAAGCTGGAATTTTTGAAGGTACCGAAATTGAAGGGACTGATATTTTCCACGAACCAACATTGAATGCATTTATGTCAATGGAAAGGAATGCATGGAAAGAAACCAGAATGAAAATTAGTGAAGTCTTAAGTGTGGATAACCCTACATTACGTGACAATAAAGAATTACGAAAAATCGCTGTAATTTCAAAAGAAAACGTCAATATGGAATTACCAATTGATATCGGAGATTACACTGATTTTTACTCCTCAAGAGAGCATGCAACTAATGTCGGCACTATGTTCAGAGGCCCTGATGCGGCACTAATGCCAAATTGGCTTCACTTACCAGTAGGTTATCATGGCCGCGCATCATCTGTTGTCCTTAGTGAAACTGGCATTGTGAGGCCAAAAGGTCAAACTAAACCTCCTAACTCAGATAATCCTGTCTTTGGTGACTGCAAAAGATTAGATTTTGAACTTGAAATGGGTGTTTTGATTGGTTCTGGAAATTCTCTTAGTGAACCTATACCCGTCGATGAGGCTGAAAATCATGTTTTTGGATTGGCTCTAATTAACGATTGGTCTGCTAGAGATGTGCAAACCTGGGAATACATTCCGCTTGGTCCTTTTTTGGCGAAGAACTTCGTAACCTCTATTTCACCGTGGATTATTACTTTGGAGGCATTAGAACCATTTAGGTGCAGCAGCCCTAAACAAGAGCCTGAACCATTTGATTATCTTAAAAATAAAAACGACCATAATTTCGATATTGAATTAGAAATACATTTACAGACTAAAGAGATGAAAGAATCGTATATCATTTCTAAAACTAATTACAATTATTTATATTGGAATATGGCACAACAAATTGCCCATCATACCATTACTGGATGTAATCTTCGAACTGGAGATTTACTAGCTAGTGGTACTATATCTGGACCTAATAAAGATAGCCGAGGATCTATGCTTGAAATAGCTTGGGGAGGGAAGGAACCAATAACACTTCCTAACGGCGAAAAAAGAGCTTTTCTGGAAGATGGAGACATTGTAACTCTGAAAGGATTTTGTAGAGGTAAAGGATACAAGATTGGTTTTGGAAACTGTATTGGTGAAATACAACCTTCGCTGTAAGCACGATTTAAAGCTGATTTTAGGGCAGAGCTTATATAACCATCCGAGTGGCGCCCAACCCGTCTCTGATTTTTAAGAGGCAGAAAGGACACAACATCAATGGCAAGACAAACACGTCGTCGACGTGACTCTAAGGTAAAGAGTCGCTTCAAGAATCGCCCAACTCCTTCTATCAGCAGAAGATCTTCTGCAGATAATGAGAAAGTGGGAACCTCCATAAAATCCAGTAAAGTAGACTGGAGAACTGTAGGATTATTAATTCTAATTTTTGTATTTTCTCTTTACATTAGAACGGCTTGGACTGCTGAACCTGCAACTGAGGATGGTTATCAATTAACTGGAGGAAGTGATCCTTACTATCACAAACATGTTGTTGATTATGTAGTTGAAAATGGTGAACATTTAGAACGTGATCCAATGCTTAACTATCCATATGGTGCAAATAATAACCGACCTCCTCTTTTTGATTGGTCAATTGCAATCGTTGGACTTATTCTTTCCCCATTCTTCTCAACAACAGAAGATTCTATCTGGTGGACCATGCAAGTTTTACCTGCAATTTATGGCGCATTAATTGTTTTCCCAGTTTATGCCATAGGAAGGGCTCAATTTGGTAAAGAAGCTGGATTAATTGGGGCTTTCTTAATTGGAGTTAATGCTAGTCATGTAAGTCATTCAAGTTTAGCTTTAGCTGATCACGATTCTTACATCATTCTTTTCGGAACTACTACTTTCTTTTTCTTTATGAGGGCATTAACTATCTCAAATGATAGGAAATGGGTTTCCAATTGGACTAATTTCGACAGCATTAAGCAAGGAATGAGTGAACTTGTAAGAAATGAACGTGTAGCGTTAGGTTATGCAGGATTAGCTGGTATGACTATAGCTATGATTGCTATGAGTTGGAAAGGTTTCCCTTACATTATGGCTATCATTGCCATCTATATCGGCTTCCAAATGTTGATAAACGCTTTCAGAAGAATTGATAGTTTATGTATAGGAATGATTGGATTAATTACCTTAGGGTTACCTGTTCTCTTATCTTATCCTTACTATCAAACTATGGGATTCATTGATGTCTGGTGGGAAGCTCCAGCTTATATCTTGCTAGGATACATCATAATGTCTGTGTTGATGGTTACTACTAGGGACTTGCCTTGGCTACTAGTTATTGGAAGCTCAGCACTAGTTGCTACAGTTTTCTATTTGTTGCTAACTTATGTTTTCACTGAACTTGGATTTTTACTATTCAGCGGACAAGGTTACTTTGTAAGAACTAAACTTTTCAATACTATTGCAGAAGCGCAGCCTCCTGAATTTGCAGATTTTGTCTTTGCATTTGGTCCCGTTTCAATTTGGCTGGCTATTTCTGGTGTTATATGGATGGCGTACCAACTTTTCAACCAAAGTATGTGGAAAAAAGATTATCTTTTTGTTATGATTTGGGCTCTTGTATCTCTGTTTATGGCTCAATCTGCCGTTCGTTTTATTTTCAATGCAGCGCCTGTTGTCTCAATAATAAGTGGATGGATAACTTGGCTAATTATTCAATGGGCTGATTTCCCATCAGTCTTGAAAATATGGACCAGCTATTGGGGAAAACGCGGAAACATGTTCTATGGATTATCATTACTTTCTCTTGCTATTGGGTTCTGGTTCTTCTTCACAATAAGCGTACTTGTTGGACTGTTAACTGCAACTATATTGATTGTATTGATTATGGTTATTGGTCACATGGATGCTCAAGATATCGATCAATACCGCTTTCGTGATAGGATAAGTGGATTGAGAAAATCATTTGAAATGAAAAGACCGTTAGTAGCTCTTTTCGTTGGACTATTTATTTTCTTACCAAACACCTTCTACGGTTATGATGCTGGAGTTCCTTTTGAAGATAAAAAAGAACACGATGCTGATATTTACAATTTCCTTAGCTACGATTTTTTTAGACCCGAAGAATTCGATTATGGAGAAAGAAATAACGATACACTTTACCCCGGAGGAACTTCAGGGATGTATACTACTAACTTAAGCTCTGGCCAATTGTGGTATATGGGTAATACTGGACCATCTTTCCCTTCAGACTACTGGATTGATGGACTGGAATGGTTAGCTGAGCAAGATACGGAAAAGAATCCTGAAGATAGGCCTGGATTTATGGCTTGGTGGGATTACGGATTCTGGGCAATTGACATCGGAGAACACCCTACTGTTGCAGATAATTTCCAGTTTGGCTATCAAATTGCAGGTAATTTCATTGCTTCTCAATCCGAGCATGAAGCAATGTCTCTTCTTCTTTACAGAATATTAGAAACTGAGGTAGACAGAGATTCTGATAAATTCAATTCTGATGTAAGAGAAAAACTATTAGATGGATACTTAAACGAAGAAAACGTTTCTGCATTTGAACATATTGTATCAAATCCTAGTGATTATGTTGAACTATATCCCCAAACTGAAAATTCAGAAGGCGATAAGATAGATATAAACAACCGAAATGCTGCAATAAGAACTGGAAATCCAATTTTAATGACTATGGATATTGTTACTATTTCAGATTTACTATGGGAAATGGAACAACTTACAGGCAAATCTATTCGGTATTTTGCTGCAGACACAAGAATGATGGCTTATGGTCCAAAACCCGGACAGACGGGAATCTTGTACGCTCCAATTAGTTTGGCTGATTATAACATTAATGATTTTGTAGAAGTTCAGTATACTTTATCTAATGGGCAGACATTGCCTGTCGAAGAAATTAATGATTTATTGGAAGTTAACCCCTCTTTAACTATAGAAGCTGACGTCCTTGTTTACAAAGAGAAATTTTTGAACTCGATGTTCTTTAGAGCATTCATAGGTTGGTCTGCTCCAGATATTGGGCGTCCGATAGAAGACGGAATTCCAGGCATAACCGGAGCTATAGCTCAGGAAGGAAAAAGTCCTGCTCCTGGATGGAACATGACCCATTTTAAATTAGTAAAGTCTGCAGGCACTCAACTAAGAATGTTGAAGTATTATGATGGAGCTACCATTCAAGGAACTGTGACAACTCCGAACGGAGATCCTGTAGCTAGTGCAGATGTTACTCTTCTAGATGAATTTGGTATTCCTCACGGAAGAACTACTACTGATGAAAATGGTGATTATTCAGTACTGTCCGTTGCTGGCAACATCACTATAATGGTTTCACTAGGTGAACTAACTTCTGACCAAGAAAAAATTACAAAAGTTAGTAATAATATTTTAACCGGAACAAGTGCTGATGATCTTCTAAAAGTAAATATCTCAGAGGAAGCTGCAATGAGATATACTAATGTCAATTCTACGTTCAATATTGACATAGAAGTTGAACCTACTAATATTACTGGACGATTATTCTGGGATATGGATAAGGATGGAACATTTAGTGGCAGTGTAGATGAAGCTCTTCCAATTACTCCAATTAAAGCGACGAATATCCGTTCAGGAATAGAAACAATTGTAAACACTAATGCAAATGGAAGGTATGAATTCTTGGGCCTAGCTCCTGGAGAATATACTGTAACTACCGTAGTAGAAGAACATGAAATTGTATTAGGATCATACGTTGGAGCTTCTGCAACAAGGGCAGGCCAAGAAATTGAAATTAGTGAATCTCTTGAGCCAAGTACAATATGGGGACAATTTGAAACAAGCGATGAAGTCGGAAATACGCAAATTACAGTTTCTCTGTACGACCATACAAATGATAGTCTTGTAGAAAGTCAATTCTTTAGTCAAAACTATTTGCAGGCTTCTGATTGTCCTGATGAAGACGATGGGCGATCAGTATCTTTTTGTTTTGAAAAACTACTTCCTGGAAACTATACCTTAAGACTAGATACTGAAGGATTGCTAGCTGATGGTACGATAAGCTGGGAAAACAATAGTGTAGATATTGTTCTTGAAAAAGGAACTTCCAAAGGGTATGACGCCACTTTACGTAATGGTTTCAGACTGGAAGGAACTTTAACTCATAATAACAATGGTATTGCTAACGAGCAAATTTCTATAAGAAATGTAAATCTACTTGACTCATATAATGTATATACCAATGATAATGGATATTTTGCTACAGTACTGCCTCAAGGAACCTATGACTTATTCACTATACATGAAAAAGGAAATGATACGCTTGCATATCTAGAACGGATTGACAGCAATACCATTGCAACTCCACTAGCTGCTTCTATGAGCGCAGGGTACGCCATTGATGGAAGGCTCTTTGAAGACGTTAACGGAAGTAAAATTCTCGATGAGGGCGAAAAAGGATTTGAAAATATAAAAATTATATTTGACTCTGAATCTGGCGGAAGTGTAACTACACAGAGTGGATTAGATGGATTCTATGAATTCATTTTACCTGCTGGAGTTTACAATGCATATGCTCTCATTGGAGGTGAAGGGCAAAACCTTGTTGCTTTACAACCTGTAATTTTAAATGATAAGGATGAAAATGAAAATCTTTCTTCGACCTATGGCCAAAATGCAATAATTTCAATGTATGAAGAGCATTTAGGTAATGAAATTCCTTTGGAAGGGCTAGTAACTCTTGATGGAACTACAGGTAAACTAACTATCTGGGCTGAAAGCCCTGGCACAGAAAATATATTACCTATCAACTTATATGAAGTAAACGCACAAAAATATGGATATAATCTTGAAACAATCTATGAAGTCTCAACCGAAACAAACGATACAAGAGAAGAAATCGATAGTTTTGACTTAAATACATTAAAAGAATTGGTCGTAGAAATGTCTAGAATCCCTACAAATGTTGATGCTAAATTTATGTTTGAAGATAATGGAATCCCTAATGCTAGTATTTCATTTTCACCAATTACGGATCCTGCATATTTCTTAAACTTTACAACTGATGGAAACGGAAATTTAGTAGATGTCCTTTTACCGCCTGATAATTATCTTTACTTTTTTACTTATAGTGAAAATGGAACTAGATATTTTGCTGCAGGACAAACTGAAATTGATATTGGTCAAGAATATGCTAATTTAGGAAATATCAGTGCTGAAAAGAAATATGATATTAGTGGAATTGCAACATTAAATGATGATGCGGAGGCTGGATTCGTAACTTTTAGTCCTGTTAACGACCACACTAATGCAACTACTTTTGAGATAACAAAGTTTGATGGCTACTCCGGCAGCCTACCCGAAGGTAATTACTACGTTAGTTTCCAAGATGGAGCTCCTAGCTTACACTACAGTTTCATAGGTAATCTCTTACTGAATGAGCCAAAAAATTATAACTTAAGCTTGAAAGATGAAGGAAACTTTAGAGGTGAAGTTATTTCTTCCTCTGACGGTGACTTGATTCAAGATGATTCAATTAATATCCAATTTGAATCTGAAGAGGGTGTGATTTTCTTTGCTGAAACTACTGCCGATGAAGGGCTTTTCGGATACGGCGATTATGGTAGAATTGACTTACCAAATGGTGAATATTCGGTTATCGTTAATTTAGAAGGATACGAATTATTTGAAGAAAACTTTATGATTGATGGAGATACTGACAAGTATACTATTTCTCTAAATCCTATTTCTGTTAATGTTACTTTAGAAGTAACTTACACAAATGCCACCGGAAGTAAATTGCCTGTCTCTAACGCTAACGTCAAATTTACTAATGATTTTGCGGACTATGAAGAAATATTTACTACCGATGAAAATGGAACTATTTCTATTACAGATTTGATTCCAAGAAATTACGAAGTAGAAATGACTCATTTTGAAGACGGAAATAATGAACGTTTCGTATTAAATTCACAAAATCTTAATGTGAAAGCTGGAAAAGAAAATCAGACTTTTAAGAGAGAGGCTGACTGGAGAGTTAAACTATCAGGTAATGTATTTTATGATCGCGATTTTAATGGTGTAGCTGATACCGACGATTTATTGCCAAATTCTGAAATCGAAATATGGAACATGGGTGGCAGTAATATACAATTTAATACAACTGCCGATGAAAATGGAGAGTACGAACTTTATCTCTACACCGGAGCATATCAATATTGGATTTATACAAATGAAGCCACTAGCTATGTGGATATTGCACAACTGGAATTAGAAGGAGCATTAAACCTAAATGTCTCTCTAAATAGAGGTGTCAACTTCAAACAGACTTACCTATCATCAGTCGATTCTGAAGTTATTAATTTTGATGAATTAGATATGGAAGGTGCAAATTTCAGCTTCGAAGTTGAACTTAATAATGGAATTATTGATATTGTTGTTCCCGATGGAATCTACAATTTGGTTGGTAAATACGAAGATTTAGCTGGTGAGCAAGACTATGTTTACAATCTGAATGGTAATGCAAACATTACTGATGATAAAGATGGAATTCTCCAAAATGAAACTCTTGAAAAGAAACTAATGAGAGGAATTGAAGTAAATGTCGATAGAACAGAAGCTAATGTGGCGCTAGGCCAAACAGTTACCTTCAAATTCAATGGAACGTCAAACGGACATCTAAATACGCTTTACAATTTCAATATAGATAATATTCCAAGTAATTGGACTGCTGAATTTGTTCCAAGTGATTGGGAAGTTAACTACGGAGATAACGTAACTTCTGAGTTAAAAATAACTCCTGACCAAACAGTTGCTGTCAATGATAAAGAAACTTTCAGTGTAAGTGTTTCTTGGACTGATGGAATTAATAATCAGTTAAATGATATTACACATACTTTTGATATAGAAGTTACACCAATTGAAGCCCAGAGTCCAGACTTTATAGTGTCTGAACTACTATGGAATCCTGAAGTTCCTGTAGAAGGGACTGAAGTAACACTAACTGCTAAGATTACCAATTTGGTGAATAATACTGGAATCCAGAATGTTCCAATTGTGTTTTACAATGGAGATGAACCATTCAACGTGACTACAATAGTCTTTGATGGTAATGATAATGAAGAAGTTACTGTTACAGCAACATGGACTGCAACCAAAGGCTCTCACCCATTAAGAGTGGCTATAGATCCTTCCGTAACTCTTAATGAAGTAGATACTACAAATAATGAAAAATCTATAACCATATCAGTTAGTTCGGAATCTGATGACGACGGCAATTCATTCAGAATGATTGCGCTTGTAGTTGTAGGTCTTGTTGGTGGATTGGCATACGTTAGCTATAGGTCCAAAAGGTCATAGAACCTTAAATTGATAGGGTAAATGTCTCTTTTTAAGAGAATATCATTTATATATTAAAAGACATCATTTGGAATGTTGGCTAATAAATTCCCAGGCTATCTGAGATGTAGATATAGGTACCTGGCTTCCAGGAAGAAAAGTTCCTGTGCTTTCTTGCTGAGCATCTTCAGAATAAGGATTATGACCGTGAGCATTCAAGGTAACTAATCTTACTTGGGCATTATTTTCGCAGTCGTTAAAACCCTGAACTGAATAAAACGTATTTTGTTCATTAACATCAGGAAAATTTCCGTTACAGCCATTCATTTCCTTCCAGTTATACATATTTTGAATGGCTCCAGATGCGGTTTCTAACGAAGGAACATGACCATGGACTAAACCGCCGTTGACATCAGAAGCATAGGGAATTACTAAATCTAAAATACCGTGAAGTTCAATTATAGGAATTGGAGAATAACTATTATCTGCTTCTTGTAAGAGATACCAAGACATACATCCTACAGAGGCAAATACATCGCTTGCCTTATTAGCAAGAGCTTGAGCCATTGCACACCCATTTGACCATCCTGTAGCATATATTCTAGTATTATCAATATTATGGAAATCAATAGCTATGTCAATCATTTTAAGAATGAAGCCTATGTCATCACGCTCTTGATCTTTTGATGCTCCACAACACCAGCCCGAATTCCATGAAAAATCTAGAGCGTCTGGATAGATTACTACTGCATTTTCATCACTTGTTATCTCATCAAAATCTGAAATTCTTCTGTGTTCTGTTGAATTAAATCCATAACCATGTAAATCAACAACTAAAGGAACAGAAGAACCTGAGATTGATTGACTTGGTTCGTGAGTTTGCCAGCACCTTTGCTCAGAATCTATTTCAATACATTTAAAGATGCCAACCACATCAAAAGGTAACTCTTCCTCTTTAGGTTCTTCCGTTTCATTACTTACTGTTTGATTCTGAGAAGTCTCAGATTGCTCTTCTTCTACTATTTCATCACTAATTATAGCATTTTCGGAACTAGAATTATCATTATCATAAATGTATACAAAATAACCATAAGATCCTGAAACTCCTGTAATCAAAAGAAATGTGATTAAGATTAAGCTTATTTTCTTCATTATTCTGTACTAACTCCTAATCATAATGATTAAGAGATAAAAATAAAAGCTTCGCTAGTAAAAAAATAAAAGTAAAAAAAGTCGTAACCGAGAGATAGGGGAACAAAATCCCCTACCTAACGCTACATTTCCTATCTAGACTACTTATGGTAATCTAGCGGAGCCAATAATGTCTCCGGTTGCATCAAACTGAATGTCTAGTTTCCAGTCACTTCGTGCTGGACCAGAGTCTGGTCCATATACTGTGAATTGGTCTCCAGCAGACAATTTGCCGTCGCGGTCGTTGTCAGAGAAATGAACTGGGAAATCAGTACCATCGTCATTTGAGACATTGGTTGCCCTGCTCTTTAATGCATCATCATCTCCGTTATAGGTCATATCTATACCCATCTCGTCACCGCCCTGGAATTGCATAGCAACTTCACCAAAGCCGTTGCCACCGACATAAGTCGATCCAGATCCGTCTTTCAAGAAGAAGCTAAATCCTAGCAAGTCTTCTTGTTTGCTTACTTTAATCACTTCTACGAAATAGTTATTCTGACTATCTTTTGTTGTGTAGAATGTGCCTATAGGGGCTGATTCTCCTTGTTCTAGGAAACTGGCTGCCCAAACGTACAGCACAGCTGCCAAAACAACTGTAATTGCCACCATTAAAATAACGGCAATAACTGGGGAAACTCCCTCATCGTTCTTTTCTATTCTGTGTTCCATGGTTGCGTCCTCTTTCTGACAGTTTTGAACCACAAGTGATTCTACTGTCGGACATAAACATTGTCACAGACTGTATATAAAGTCTGACTCAAGCACTTATTTTATCTATCTTAGTAAGTTTTAGCTAGGAAAATCCTATTAATTGTATACTTACCTGTAACCAAACATTTTCTCTCTTTAGAATAAGGTGTTGTTGATTCTCCTAAAAATGAAAAACCAGTTTCATTTTCAATTAATTCAGCTTGTGCATCGTTCCCTTCAAACGGCATTTCATAAACAAATCCATCTTCTAAATTGGTTTCAATTGAAATATTCGAACCTACTATTTCTATGCTTGGCATCTGTTTAATGTGTTTATTGAAATGTGTGTTAGCAGCTTCTTTCATATGCTCATTAACTGAATCCAATTCTTTCTTTACAGAGTTTACTAAATCTCCTAAGCTATAACTACATTTCTCTCCGGTTCTTCGAGCACACATGTAGGAATTTGATTTTAAATCTCTTGGGCCTAGTTCTATTCTAAGTGGAACTCCTTTTATTTCCCAATCATAATATTTCTGCCCAGGCCTAATGTCTCTATTATCTAATTTTACTCTAATTCTTTCAGATTTCAAAGTCTTGACAATTTCTTCGGCTGCAGATACTATTTCTTCTGACCCTTCCTTAGACAATATTGGAATCACTACTACTTGAATTGGTGCAATTGAGGGAGGCATAATCAAACCTTTATCATCACCGTGAGTTGCTACTGTAGCGCCAAGTAATCTTTCAGACATACCATACGTCGTTTGATGGACATACTTTTGTCCTCCTGACTCGCTCTCATACTTTATGTCGAAAGCTTTAGCCCATTGGTCTCTGTAATGATGTACTGAGGCCACTTGTAAAGTTCTACCATCTGGCATTATTACATCTATAGCTATGGTGTACCAGGCTCCAGGGAAAGTGTCCCAAACTGGTCTCTTAGTTACGAGTACTGGAAAATTTAAATCATTCATTAAATTCTTCACGATTTCTAAATCTTCATTAATCTGTCTTGTAGCATCTTGCTCATCGATATGGGCCGTATGGGCTTCAAAGAAATGTATCTCACGAACTCTAATAAAGGATCGAGTCTGCTTAGTTTCATATCTAAAAGTGTTCACAATTTGATAAGTTTTCAGGGGCAAATCAGCATGCGAACGAATCCATAACGGAAACATAGTGTACATCGCTGTCTCGCTAGTCGGTCTCAAAAACATTGGCTTATCTAATTTAGTTTCTCCGGCGTGTTTAATCCAGTAAACTTCTTTGGCAAAACCTTCAGCTTCATCCTCTAATCTTAATTCTGAAGGGTCTACACCAGCTTCTCTTGCTTTCTTTAGTAATGAAACTAGTTTATTTTCTTTATCTAATAAATCGTCAGGTATTAAAAGTGGAAAATTGACTTCTTCGTGATTTGTTCTTTCCATTTCTTCGTGAGTCAAATTATCAATAAGTCTCATAGTTTTCCAACCGTATGGTCTCCACACATCCATTCCTTTGATTGGATATCTTTTATCAACTAATTCTGCAGTCTCAACAATAAATGGATACCATTCTTTGAAATTTTCTTTGGAAGGAATTCCGCGTTTAGCTGCAGCTGGTGATTTAGACATTCTTAATTGCTCGTTACTTGGTTATAATTAACGTTTACTCTTACCTTTCTTAGCTAATTTAGCTCTTTGATCTCGTACTTCTAAAACTTTTCCAACTGTATAAGGCCCTACTAGAATAAATATTATTGATATCCAAAGCATAGATTTACAGCCTGATGGTGCCTTATCGTAATTTTCTGGCTGAGTTATTTTTAATTTAATTAAGCCAAACCACGGCAATTCACCTCTTGCCATGCCAATTATCCAGTCTGGATCTACGGGCTGTACTGGATTATTATTGATATCTCTATGAGTCAATTGGTCAGGATGTGGATTTCCTGTTGAATCTCCTTTTGTAATGTATCCTGAATTCTGTAGGTCCTTCAAATGAGCACCCCCACTGAGTCCAATTTCAGAAAACTCTATTTTAGAACCAAAATAGGTTTTAATTTCGGGAATGTAATAATAATCTGTGATATTGTCCCCGTCCATATCTTTTGGTTCTTCTAATACATCTACCCAAGCCATAGCTCTATGAATTACTGGAGTAACTGGGCCGTCATCAATATCTTTAATACCATTTTTGTAATATACAATCACATCACCATAATCTCCATATTTCTTATAATCTGTTTTCTTTCCTTGCAAATAAGTAACTATATCTGACTTTTTGGCTTCTTTTACTACTACTAAATCTCCTGTATCTATTGTTCCAATGTGTGTAAATCCTGGTTCATTATAAAGTGAATTATCTGTATGTTCCATTGACCCTGATTCAATAACGACCATTGGTGGCCAATTACCGCTGTAAGCAAATGTTATTAGAAAAACTAAAAGAACACTACCTAGAGCAATTCCTATATCTTTTGCAGCCTCAGGTATTTGTACTTTCTCTGAATCTGACATCTGAATCCTATTAGAGGTTACGTGGTCTTTTCACTTTCCTAACCTTTCTAACCCTCTTACGATTACTATGACTTGACCGCTGAGTTCCAAAATCTGTTGAAGGGCCGCTATCATCATCGTCAACCATTCTAATATTATTCGGTAAGTCATCAGATGAATTGCTGTTGCTGTCCTCTTCTTTTGGCGAACTAAAATCTCCCAGAAGATCGTCTAAAGGATCTCCTACATCAGAATTAATTGGTGTTGAACTAGAGCTGTTCTGAGATGGTGCTGAAGGTGTAGACTCTGCAGATTGAGTTTCAACCTTTTTCATGTCTCCGCCACATGATGGACATTTACCCCACTTTTCCTGAAATTCTTTTCCGCATGAAGCGCAACTGTATACCGAAGAAGAAGCTGGGATTGATTGGGAAGATGTAATACCTGATGATGCCGTTGGTGAAGCTTCCTCTTTATTCACGTAAGGGTTAAAATCACCTGAACCTCCTAGAAGATTTTCTAAATCCTCTTTGCGCGATGGAGATTCTGTTTCTTGTTTTTGATTTGCCAATTCGGGATTTGAATCTCCGCCACCTAATTTGCGACGTTGTTCTGCATAATAAGCATCCCTTTCTGCAAAAAGTTCCTTAGTTTCTTCTGAATAATCAAATTTTTTCTTTTCTTCCTTCTTTTTACCAAACCAACCCATAAATCTCTAAACACACGTGATAAATAAAGCGTTGGGTTTAGAATAGAGATAAATTTCCTGTAACTTCATCAATTTTAGAGTCTGGGGCTGGACCTATGCCTAAACACGTAATTGTTCCTGGTGCTACTTCAGTTAAACCTGCATCATTTACTAAACTACATATCAAACCTATGTCTCTTGCATGCCGTTGAAGTTGCTTAAGAGACGATTCGTTACTGCCTTTGACAACTACTTTTTTTTGACCGTCGCCGTACCAACCTTTGAAATTTGATAAATCAGATTTTTTTGCTTTGAGTGAACAATTAACTGCTGCATGTGCTACTTGAGCTGCCATTTTACCCTTAGATATTCCTAAATCCGTTCTAACTACTACTACAAGTTTATATTCCAAAACTATTCCTCTTCATCTGATGTTTGTAAAGATCCTTCTTGGATTACATCGCCAGATAAACCTTCTCCCTCTGCAGGTCTATTGAATTGTTGATCTATGTCTGCCATTTTTGAATCTATGTCTGCTAAATCAGCTAGAAGATTTTTCTCCTTCTTTTCGTAATACTTTTTCATGACTGAGCTACCAGTACGTTTTCGAGATTCTACCTCTGATAGTTTTCGCTTAACATTATCTCTATCATGTTTTAATCCTTGTAACTCAATTAATTCTGCTGGTATGTATTTTCCTGCAACTGCTAATTCCGATTCAATACGTATTCCTGGTGGCGCTCTAGCAAGATTTGGATGAATATTTGCAGTCCATGGATAAGCGCCTCTATACCAACCTGCTACGAAAAATAAAATAGATATAAGTAATAAAGATGTAGTAACAAAAAAGGTTTGAAAATAACCTTTATCCTCATCTGAATTACCCCAAGATGGTGCACTACCCAACGAAGGATTTCCTAAAATAAACCCAATTATTATTACTATACAAATAGACATTGCCATACCTAAAGTTATTCTGTAAAGCGTATCAAATTCTTCATCTAATTCACCTTTTCTAGGGAACATCGCTTGAATTAAGGTATATCCTGGAATAAACAAAACAAGCAATAAGCCTGCAAAAACTCTAAGCCAATTTATTTCTTCCATTAGTAATCGCTAGAATAGCCCCATTAAAAATGCCTGCTGCCTGCAAAACCACTTCTATATCCGTGAGGTTCTGAACCATTTCTCCTCAACTTTGATTGATTGACTAATGCTTTCCAGCGAGACTTACAATTACAATGTAGAGCTTTCAGATTTCCTAAGCCAAGGCGATGATTTTTCAGTGCGTCTAAGATCTTCTTATTACAATCATGGCAATTATGGGCGCCTCTTCGTGTACCTCCTCCTGTTGGGTCTGAGTATACACGAACTGGTAAATCTTCGCATTTTTGTAAAACCTCTACGACTGACCAGAGCCAAGGCGCACTCCACTCGTTTCTAAACCATAATTTTTCAACAACTGTATTTTTTTGTACATTTACTGGATTAATTGATATTTTATTCACGTGAGGTGCCGCATCAATTGCAGATTGTATTGCGTCCTCTATGCCTTCTTTCTCACCAAGATAAGGAGGTTTAAGCAAAATATACGCCTTAACTTCAGCTCCGTTGTCTCGGGCAAGCTTACATACTTTGACAAAATGTGGCCATCGTAAGCGTTTGTTAACTGATTTATCTAAAACTATTGAACTTGAAGATTCTAAACCAATTGCAATCTCCAATTTAGGAGAATTGGTATAAGCAAAATTCTTAGGGTTAACAAACTCTGGTAATGATTCAATTAAAACTTTTTGAATCCCCATATCAGACATGTCTGACATTACCTCGTCTGCAAAATCAAATGGAACTTCTGTCGGGTCTATGAATGAGCCTGAAGTGTAAATTTTAGCATATTTTTTACCTTTTAAAATGGGTCTAACCTTTTGCCATTGCTCTCTTAGCATATCGTCACTAACGCCTCCTGGAACTGTGTCATTGAAGTAACCACACATCGAACAACCTTCCTTAATAGACCAATAACACCCTCTAGTTCTTAGAATTACAACGCCTGCTTCTACCACCTCACCATCCAGAATTTCCTCTTCTGTCCATTTTGCTACTGGCTTATCTAAGGGGTGATCTCTAGGTATTGATTTTGATTCGTTGACAAAATCTGTCAATGGAACAAATGCCTCAGGCATGATGTCTTACCTCCACTGCAATTCCTCTTTTCATTGCAATCATTTCTTCCGGCACCATCTTTGCAATACCTACGCCTGTTACTGAATCTCCTTGCTTAATAACCACTTGATCTCCTATATTCCAACTTCCTTCGTAAGACTTTACGCCTACTGCAAATAAATCTCCTATTAATTTGAAAGCCTCTGCAATAATCGTGGGGCCTCCTTGTGAAGAATACTCAATTCCTCCTTTCAAAGTTAGGCCAAAACCACCAACTACTGGAGACATCGCGGCTAAATCTCCGCATCGTAATTTGTACGGCATGCGCCCACTAATTTCTGACTTTACTAAAAAATCATAATTATCGCCGTACTGGAACTTTGCTAATCCCTTTGCTTCACCTTTGGCTCTGTCTTTAGTATTCAATAAAGGAACATCTGACAACGACATTCTTGCAATATTTTGAAGTATTTCCAGCCCTTCATACGAAGATGGTTTTTCGGCCCTAGTATCTACTACATCAATCCCTAATTCCTTGATTAATTTAGCCATTATTTCTGATGAAGAACCTGCATGAACGATTGCCTTGCTATAATTCTTTTTAAGATTTAATTTGGCTAACTGAGATCTAAGCATTTCAATCTCAGATGCACTCCACTGGCCGGTCACTGCAATATCATAATGTGCTGCAGGATAACAAAACTCTAACTCTCTAGGAACTAATCCTAATGGAGAAGTCACTGAAACAACGTGTAGTGCTAAATAATTATCAACGTCACGAAGTGCGTTAAAAAATCGCTTATGGCTGCTACTTTTGAAATAGGGCTTTCTTGCTGAGCAAGGTAAAATTAACAAAACCATCTCTTTTGCTGGAGGAGTATACTTTGATAATCGATCTTGGAAATCAAGAATT
>MIYX01000008.1 GCA_001875365.1 Marine Group III euryarchaeote CG-Epi4 | reverse complement strand
AGGAACACCGTGCTGCAAACCAAGACTTACTGCGATAGCAAAAGCATTTGTTAGAGCTTTGAAGGCCGCACCTTCTTTATGCATATCAATGAACACTTCTCCTAGAGTGCCGTCGTCATATTCTCCAGTATGCAAGTACACATTATGCCCTCCAATTTTGGCTTTTTGAATATATCCTTGCCTCTTATTAGGTAACTTTCTTCTTTGAGCAATATAACGAGTAACTATCTTACGTGCCAATGGAACTGCATCAGGAGTTGGAAGTGCTTTGGCCATAGAATCTATAGCTTGTTCTGTACTAACTATGGCGTCTGACATCATCTCTTCTTCCTCAACATCAACTTTCAATACCGTTCCAGACATTAAAGGCTGGCTTAACTTTGAGCCATCTCTGTACAAGGCATTTGCTTTAATCATCGCTCTCCAAGAATCCATATACACTTGTTTGATGTCTTCAATTGTAGATTCATGAGGCATATTGATTGTTTTTGATATAGCTCCAGATATGAAAGGCTGAGCTGCAGCCATCATATTGATATGAGCACTCCAACCAATGAAACGTGTACCATACTGTCCACATTTATTTGCGCAGTCAAAAACAGCTAAATCATTATCTTTTATGTGTGGTGCACCCTCAATAGTTAATCTACCAAAAATGAAATCATTAGCTTCATTAACTTGCTCTTTTGTATATCCTAAATGATCAAGTAAATCAAAATTCCAATCGTCTAAAAATGCTTCTTTAACTCTCAGTTTTTCCACGCAAAAATCTCTACCCACTGTTGATGGTGTAACAAGCAAACTTGCAGATGTAAAATTACTTATTTGAGATTCCAAAGAATCTATTATGTCATTTGTCAAGCCTTTCCGAATCAATGACTCTCTATTAATTCCTGGAGAATCTGCAAATGTACCTGTACCAATGACATAGTCTACAATTTCTTTAGACTGCACCTTATCGTAACCTAGGCGATCGAGAGCAACGGGAACCGATTGGTTGATTATTCTAAGCATACCTCCACCTGCAAGAGTTTTGAATTTTACTAATGCAAAGTCAGGTTCAATACCAGTAGTATCACAATCCATGACTATACCTATTGTTCCGGTTGGCGCAATCACTGTTGCCTGAGCGTTTCTGAAACCAAATTTTTCACCATCTGTAACTACTTTATCCCAACAATTTTGTGCTGCGGAAAGTAAATACTCTGGACAATAATTAGAATCAATTCCTCTTGGAGTTACTGTCAATCCTTCATATTCTTCAGAAGGTGCATTATACGCCGCTCTCCTGTGATTTCGCATAACTCTTAACATATTATCTTTATTGTTTTCGTACCTCGGAAATGGACCTTGAACTGATGACATTTCTGCACTTGCCGCATAAGAAACCCCTCCCAAAATTGAGGTTAAAGCTCCACAAATTGATGTTGCCCTGTTATCATCATATGGAATACCCATGCGCATCAACAAAGAACCAATATTCGCATATCCTAATCCTAAGGTTCTATAGTCATAACTCCTCTGAGCAATTGCTTCAGAAGGAAATTGAGCCATTAATACTGAAATTTCTAAAGCTACAGTCCACAGCCTTATGGCATGGCTATACTTTTCAGTGTCAAATTTTGTAGCCTCATCATCATAAAACTTCACTAAATTAAGGCTGGCCAGATTACAAGCGGTGTCATCCAAAAACATATACTCAGAACAAGGGTTACTACCATTAATGGGGCCATCTGGCGAACAAGTGTGCCACTCATTTATAGTTGTGTCATACTGCAATCCTGGATCTGCACAAGACCAAGCTGCCTTAGATATCTTGTCCCAAAGATCATTAGCTGGAATTGATTTGCAAGGGGCAGGATCACGACTTTCTGCATTTGCATCGTCTAACTCAGTTCTCCAGAATAAATTCCAGTCACCTTCATCAAGAACTGCCTGCATGAAATCGTTACTAACTCTTACAGAATTATTACTATTTTGACCTGAAACTGTTGAATAAGCATCCCCTTCCCATGAAGTATCATATGTTTCAATATCCATGTGAGTATAACCTTGTTCACCTAATTCAAGAACTCTCGCAATTATATTCTCTGGAACATAAGCCTGGAGTGCAACACTGATTGCTTTTGCTAAGGATCTATTTTTAGATTGGTCAAACTTTGTACCTTCATCTGGATGTGCTTGTATTGCAGCTAATATCTCATTAGCATGATTTTGAAGATGCTGAGAACCTGAAACTAATGCTGCTACTTTTTCTTCCTCCGTTAATTTCCAATCAATAAAAGCTTCAATATCTGGATGATCCATATCCAAACTAACCATTTTGGCAGCTCTTCTCGTTGTGCCTCCTGACTTTATTGCGCCTGCAGCCCTGTCTCCGATACGTAAAAACGACATAAGACCTGAAGACATACCTCCACCTGAAAGTGGTTCTCCATCTCCCCTTATTTTTGAAAAATTACTACCAGTCCCTGAACCAAATTTGAATAAGCGAGCTTCACGCGTCCACAGGTCCATTATTCCACCTTCACTGACCAAATCATCTGAAACTGATTGAATGAAACAAGCATGTGGCTGAGGATGTTCATACGCATTTACTGAACGTTCCAAATCTCCAGTTTTTGGATTAACGAAATGGTGCCCTTGTGCAGGCCCTTCAATACCGTAAGCCCAATTTAAACCGGTGTTAAACCACTGTGGTGAATTCGGAGAAACCATCTGGGATGCAAGCATATAACTCATTTCATCAAAATAAGATCTTGCATCATCTTCACTTGCAAAATATCCATGTTTCCAACCCCAATAGGTCCAAGTTCCTGCTAAACGTCGAAATGTTTGCTTACCATCTATCTCTTCACCAAATTTCTCGCTCTCAGGTAAGTCTTCCATAGATTTAAGATCTGGAACGCTTTTCTGAAGCCAAGATGGAACTGCTTTTTCTTTAACTGTCCTAAGCTTTTTAGGAATACCAGCTTTTCTAAGATATTTTTGTGCAAGAACATTGGCTGCAACTTGACTATAGTTTTCTGGAAGATTAACACCCTTCATTGAAAAGGCCACACTACCATCAAAGTTTCTTATTTCAACATCTCTTTTTGACCAAGACAACTTGTCAAAGGGATCTTTTCCATTTTCAGTAAAATGTCTAGATATTTTTAGTGCATTAACTTTGGCAGGCAACTAGGCCACCCCCAAAGGTGGCAGAAATGACTCATCATTTACAAAAATTTGGTTTAATTTCATGATTTTCTACCATTAAGCAACCTTATAATAAGTATTTCATACGTTTAAAAAAAAACCTAAAAGTTCCATTTTTAGTAGTACATCTACTCTAAAAATGAACAAAAAAGAGTAGAACCTGTCAAAAAACCGGTGTTGGTTCCACAAATTTAATGACAAAAACTGTTAAAAATAAGTGTACGTTGAATGTCGTAATAAGTAAATTATAAAAAATCATTGAGAACCTATTGTTTCGCGCCAATCTAGACCTACAGTTCTGAGTCCTATTTTGCAAACTGGGGGAAATACTCTTTTGTGTATTGAGGTTCGAATTAAACTCTTAATCTTATCTATCTTTTCAAGAGAAATTCCAGTCTTTTCATTGATTTGGGAAACTGAATTGAATCTTTCCAAATCAAACAATACATTATCAAGTTCCTCGTAAGTAAAACCAAATTCTTGCTCATCGGTTTGGTCTGGCCATAGTTCAGCTGTTGGTTTGCGAACTAAAATTTCAGATGGGATGCCTAAAATTTTGCCTAACTCAAATACTTGGGTCTTATACAAATCTCCAATCGGAAGGAAATCTGTGCCCCCATCTCCCCACTTAGTCCAATATCCTATCAAAAGTTCAGATTTATTAGAAGTGCCAATGACTAAATAATTTGATGAAAAACCAGCCCCATAAAGTAGGGACATTCGTATCCTCGAGTGTAGATTTCCCTCAGATAGCTGCTCAGAAAATAAAAAGGAATTATCTTTGTAAGATGAAACTATGTCACTTATACCTATCAATTTAGTATCTACATTTAGAGATTTTGCATGGCTTGTTGCTAAATCAACAGATTCTGTTACAGTAAAAGGCATAATCAAACCAGTTACTTTATCTGAACCTAATGCCTTAACAGCTAAAGAAAGTGTTACAGCTGAATCTATACCGCCTGATAGCCCTAGAACAACTCCACCAGAATTTGCATCACTAACTCTAGTTCTAATGAAATTAATTACTATGTCCAAAGTATCTGGTGGCACATTCACAACTTACGAAAAAGGAGGGACTAATTTAAATTTAACAATATTATATTATTACGGCGCTATCAGAGATTATGCATTTAGCGCTAGGGCAAGTTTCTACAAATCTGGGGAACGTTGGTGAGAATCTAAAAAGTGTAGAGAAAGCCATTGAAGAAGCAAAAAATAAGTCTAAAGAACATATTGATTTGATTGCATTTCCTGAGTTATTTATTACGGGATATAATCTTAGGGACAATTATAACTTAGTATCCGAATTAATACCCAGTGGCGATATTGGCCAAAAAGGCCTGCTAATTTTAGCTAAAAAGCATGATATTACTATTCTTACAGGCATTGTTGAAAGATCAAATAAATCCCTATTTAACTCGGCAATAATGATTGGGCCCGAAGGATACTTGGGTCACTGTAGAAAGCAATACTTACCTAACTTTGGGCCCTTTGAAGAAAAAACCTATTTTGGAGAAGGAAAAGGAACTAATATTTTTAAAACTAAGTTTGGGAATATAGGCGTTCAAATATGCTATGATTTATTTTTCCCGGACGTTTCAATGGAATTAGCTCAAAAAGGAGCAGATATAATTATCAATTTAGCTGCCAGCCCCACTACATCTCGTCCACTTTTTCATAGAGTACTACCTGCCCGTGCAATCGAAACTACTTGTTATTACGCATTTGTAAATAATGTGGGTACTCAAGGAAATTTAGTGTTTGCTGGAGAGTCTTGTATTTATGATCCTAGAGGTAAAGTAATCGCTGAAATCCATAAATTTGAAGAAGGAATACTCACCTGCAAAATTCCTCTTGGAAGAGTTAAAAAATATAGAGATGCAAGACCAGTTCTTAGAGACTCTATGAACAGAGATTAGTTTTTTTATCCTACCCCAATAACCTTGTAATATGTATGATGTAGCCGTTGTAGGACAGGGGCCTGCAGGTGGAATGGCTGCATTAAGGCTAGCTGAAGCAGGACACTCTGTAGTTACTTTTGATCGTAAAAGGCGTGTCGGAGACCCTGTCCATTGTGGAGAAGGATTGGGTAAAATAGCACTTAAAAATGCAAATTATCCTGTTGGAGACTGGGCAATAAGGCCTGTTGAAGGTAATAGAATTAGAATGCCTAACGGGAAATCTGTTGGGTTGATGTCTCCAGGATATTCTATTCATAGATGGGGGCTAGATCAAAGTATTTCCGATGATGCTGTTGAAGCTGGAGCTACGAGGCACGAAGGTGTTAGAGTAACCAAAGTTAACAGAGATAAAGATGGATGGATTTTGTCATCAAAAGATGGTGAAATTGCTAAAGCAAAGCAGCTAGTTGTTGCTGAAGGTCGAGTACCAAATATTGTAACACAAATAGGCCTTCAAGGAAACGAAAAATTAAGATTATTACCTGGCTTACAATATAAATTTAAGAGAGAAGATGTTGATTTTCCTGACACTGATTATTTTGATTTCTACATCAATCCAAGATATGCTGATGGGTACATTTGGGTTTTTCCAAGAAATGATATTTTTAACGTAGGGGTAGTTGCTACAAATGGTGCAAAAGCAGGATTGGATTATTTCTGTAGAGAGCACATGAGCGTAGAGCCTGATAAGCGAGTTGAAAGTGAAATAGGACATCGTCAAAATGGAGGATTAATCCCAAGAGATGGACCAATCCCTATTTTCTCTACAAAAGATGCATATGTTGTAGGAGATGCAGCGGGATTAACTAATCCTATAACAAAAGGAGGAGTGCATGTTGGAATGCTTTCTGGTCAATATGCTGCAATAGCAATACAAAATGAACTAGGTACTGGAAAATTAACTCCACCTTCCCATTCAGTCAATTGTCATGAACTGCGTGGGCAATATTGGGAAAGAAGTGA
This sequence comes from Marine Group III euryarchaeote CG-Epi4, assembly GCA_001875365.1. The sequence continues at coordinate 11,428 of MIYX01000008.1, read as the reverse complement.
AAAAGCATTGCATCCTGACTTGGAATCACATATATGGTATGACAGAATAATGAAGAGGCAACCTTGGACACAGCAAAAATTTGTAGATCAGTCTAAGTTAATTTACTCGCTTGATAAGAGAATTTTAAATTTGATCGGTGAAATATATGATGGAAATAATTATTCGAAATTACCTTGGTTTAAAATGCTAGGAATTTTAATCAAAAATCCAGATTTATTACCAATGGCTGGAAAACTACTCAAAATTAAATCAAGTCTAAAAGTTACAGAAACTTACGGCTGGTAAGTAATCATTACTGAAGTTTGCTTAGGCTCATAATTGTGCTTTCCAAATAGCTCTTCTTCAATTACTTCATCAAAAATTAACTTATTAGAGCATTTATAATCCTCATAAAAATCCCTGGGGACTGGATATGTTTGAAATTTATAGTCCAAATCATCATACAAATTTGCCCCTATCCATAATATTCCACCAGTATTAAGTGATGCTATAATTTTATTAATTATCTTTTTTTGATCAGGTAAAGGAAAGCACCCAATTACTCCATACAATATAACAAGATCAAATTTGTTATCTAAATTATCAATATATTTGATAATATCGCCACGAAAAAAATTTCCGCTTGGTAATTTCTTTTTTGCTTGATGTATATTCAATCTAATCAAATCAACACCATAAGCATTACATTTGGTCGAATCAACTGCATATTTCAACATTGTACCTGTGCCACAACCTAAATCCAAAACATTTTTTTTGTTTAAATCTAATCTATTGTATTCTATAACTTTAGAAACCATCTTTTCTAAGTCTGAACCAGTCAGCTTTAGCCAAACTGCACCATTATTCGTAAAATAATTCCTTAATGAGTACAAATTCATTACTATCTTAATGTGAAATAAATTCTTTAAATATTGAAACATTATATTTCAAACTCCATACCTTCTATACCAACTTCCCAGCCCATTTGTTTAACTTTAAGATATTCTAATGATTCAGTATAATGTAAAGGATTCGTATGATTCAGGTGAATAAACACTATCCTAGGTCCATAATCCTTTTTTTCTCCAATTAATTCAAGAGTATCCCTAACTGTAGGGTGAGGCACATTTTCTTGTTTACGATACTTTAATTCGGTTTCATCCCAAAAAGTACCATCTAGTAAGACTACATCCGCTTCAATATCATTAAACCAATCTAAAGGATTCTCATGTCCTACAAAGCTTAAAGTTTTCGACCAAGAGTCGTGATCTGGAAGAAATAAAATATTATTTTTCCCCTTAATTAGGAAAGCATGTGTGTCGAAATCTTTAGATCTGTGTGGAACCTTCAAAGGAATTACTGAATTCGTTCCGAAGCTTGAAAATATAATATTCCTTCTATCAACCAATTTCTTCCAAATCGGATGCTTTAATATGTAATCCATTACAGATTCAGAACATCTAATCTTAATTTCACTGGAATTTAATGCTTCTTTACCTAGTTGACCTAAGCCTTCTATATGGCCCAAATGAGCATGAGTTAGCCAGACTTCAGACAACTCTGGATTGCCTATCATACCCAATTGATTCGTAAGACTTTTCGTAATTTCAACAATACCAAAGCTATCGCCGTGTAAACCAAGTGAAACTGGATTTCTCAATAAATTACCGTCTTTTCGAGCATCTTCGCAGCATTTTTGTGTACAGCCTACCTGAGGCCTCCCTGCATCTTGTGCATTTCCCAGTAAAGTTATTTTATTGTACATTTTGAAGTTCTTTTCTAAGCCATTCTCGAGGCAATGCCCTACCAAGGCCTTCGTCCGTTCTTTCTGGATGCCATTGTACTGCAAACCAAGGCAAATATTCATGCTTTACGGCCTCAATCATTCCATCAGAAGATTTAGACAATATTTGAAGACTATTGCCTAAATTCCGAATTCCTTGATGGTGATGGCTCATTACCTCAAATTCTTTACCTTCCATTTTTGTCCAATGAGGAATGTCCCCTACTGGAGGCTCTCCTCCTTCTCCGTCTCTGTGCATTGCGCCATCAAATCCGCCTTGACCTATGTCTGGCCACAATGTCCCTGCCAAATATACATTCATAACTTGTAATCCTCTACAAATCCCTAATACTGGCATTTTAATCTGTTCAGCTTTTTTGAGCAAAGAAAGCTCTAATTCATCCCTTTCATCCTTAACTCCATCAATGGGTAAATCTTCCGATTGAGAATCATAAGCGCCGCTCTTAATTCCCATATCTCCTCCGCCTGATAAAACTAAAACATCATATTTTTCTAAATCATTAACTGATTGAATTCTTTCGGGATTACCTTCTGCCTCTTCAATAAAATTAGCATAACGAGGATAATAATTGTCTGAGCTAAGAGTTAATGCAGTTAATTTCATTAATTTTCAGAACAAACTGTCCTAATTATTATTTTAGAAAAATTCTTGAAACATTGAAAACGCTAGAATAAACATTATTGAAGCAATAAACAGATCCAAAATTTGCCATGCTTTTTTTGAACTCATCAGTGGCGACAAAAGTCTTGCTCCAAACGCTAATGAAAAAAAGAAAATAACACTAGCTAAACAAGCACCTAAGCCAAAATAAAGAGAATCTTCAAATCTAATAGAAACTGTGCCAATTAGGATTAAGGTATCTATGTAGACATGAGGATTGAACCACGTCAATACTGCACAATTCATTAGAACTAATTTCAAATTTGATTCGGGTTCATTAGAGGCTTCGAGAAAACTATCTGCTAAATAGGCTCCTTTCAGTCTTAGAAAGCCATATCCCGATAACCAAGCTCCTCCAATTACAAACATATATTGAGAAAAATTATCAAAGTTTGAAATTATAGAACCAAATCCAAAAATACCTAATAGTATCAAGATAATGTCTGATAAAGTACAGAAAAGTGCTATTGGGAGAACATGCTGTTTGAGTAAACCTTGACGTAATATAAAAGCATTCTGTGGACCTATAGCTAAAATAAGTGAAAAGCTAAGTAAAAAACCAGACAGAAAGGCTGTGTTCAAGAATCACTTTCTATTGGAACCCATTTCTCCTGACCTGTTTTTGGATCTATGATTTTCTTAACGGGTTGTCCTTTAATGAAAGCTTTGAACTCTTTAGGCATAATTTTACAGAAAAAGCAGTGTATTAGTATTTTACTACTATCTCAAATCAAATCGATACAATTAACCAACAAATCCCCTAATTAAGGCCCTTCCTGTATATCTCCTATGCTCATAAATCTAGAAGGAATTGACGGATGTGGAAAGTCTACACAATCCCAGTTTTTAATGGATAAGTTTGAGAACGATAATGAAAAAACAATAATGCTGAAGGAACCAACAAATGGGAAATATGGGCAAAAGCTGTGGAATATGCTAAGTGGAAAGATTGAAGCTACCACTGAAGAAATTTTGGAATTATTTGTATTAGATCGCAAAGAACATGTTAATCAAAAGATTAAGCCTGCTCTTGATCAAGGCAAGATTGTTCTTATGGATCGATATTATTATTCCACAATGGCATATCAATCAGCTGCTGGGATTGATGTTAGCAGAATTAGAAGGGATAATGAATTTGCGCCTAAGCCAGATATTGTATTAATCTTCGATTTACCTGCTGATTTAGCAATGAAACGCGTTAGAAGTCATAGTGTAGCAGATGTATTCGAAAAAGAAGAACACTTGGAAAAAGTTCGGAAGGCTTACCTAAATTTGGAAAATGATCCTTTAGTTCGAATTATCGATGCTACAGGAACTCCTGAGGAAATATTTGATGAAGTTTGGAGACTAGTTTCTGAGGTTAGAAATGGATGATTTACTACAATATGCAAAAATAATTTTACTTATTGTACTATTGTACGATGTAATTATCCTTTTTCGAAAGCCTGAACAAGATAGTAAAATTATTACATTAGATTTCTGGAAGGAAATTGAAAGAAAAGGAATCAATGGCTTACTAATTCCTAGTACTATGATTTTTATTATATCTCTTGATTACGCCCAAGGTGTTGATATTTACCTTTCACTAACTCTATTGATTTTGAGTTTAATATATCTAGGATATCCTCGACCTTTTGCATTTGGAAAGACAGGCATTTTACTCGACGGAAAAACTATTGTAAATGATAGAATTCTCAAAGCTAATAAAACTGATAATGGTGGTAAAATATCCATTGAATGGTATGGTTGGCTAATGGAAAAAGAATTACCGGATTGCAAAGTGACCGATGCTATTTTAGAAGAATTTAAAGATTAGGAAAATACGCCAAGAACACGCTGGAAAATGCGATACATACCAGAAACTGAACCAATTTCTCCTTCATTTTTTAGCCTAGTCCCGGCAATTTTATCTAAATCTCTTAAAACATCCAATGCTTTAGGTGTATCAAGATCATCTGCTAGTGCTTCTTCAAATCTAGATACTAATGGAAATATCTCTGAATCTTCTCTAGGATCTGTTGAATCAACAATCATGCAATCTACTGCATTTATACCAAGACGCTCTCCCTCTTGACACGCTTCAAGCAAACCTTCTGGGGAATAAGGTGTAAACTCGCGGTAATGATGACTTAGCAAATAAAATCGAAGAGCTGCTGGAGGACATTCTTGAAAAACTTCTCCCAAAGTTATTCTTTCTCCTCTAGATTTTGACAACTTGCCATCTGCATCTTCCATTAATCCATTATGCATCCAAAAGTCACAATAAGTACCCAAGCCAATTTTTTCAGCTAAAATCATCTCAGTTTCGTGATGGGGGTAAATAAGATCAATTCCTCCCCAATGAATGTCTATTGGTAACTCTAATTCTGCTGATGACATCAAAGTACATTCAAGGTGCCAGCCGGGCCTTCCTGGAGGAAGTCCTGCAAATTCCCAAACTTCACCGCCTTCTATTGGTGGTCCCCAAAGTAATGTATCATGAGGGCTCTCCTTCGGTCCTGGATCAACTTCATTAGTACCTTCAGCTAATGATTCTTCTAAATTTACCCTTAATAATTTCCCATGCTCTTCTTGCTTAATTTTTAGAAAAATACCTTCATCTGTTTGGTAAGCCTCTCCTGCATCGACTAACTTCTTAGTCTCTTCAGCTATTTGCTTCACATACTCTGAGGCCCTAGTGTATTTTGTTGCAGAAGTGTTAGATAATAAGTTCATTTTTTCTAAAAATTCTCTCTCATATTTTTGAGTGAAAATGAATTCACTAACACCTGCCTTGGAAGCTCCAAGTGCAGTTTCATCAGAAACATCTGTAAAATTCTGAATATGATTTACTTCATATTTGTTATAAATCAACCATCTTTTCAATACATCAAAGGAAACATAAGATTTTGCATGGCCAAGATGCGTATCTGAATATACTGTGGGTCCACAAATATACAATCCTAGATTTTTCTTGTCTGGTTGAAAGGCTTCTTTCTTACCTTTTGCTGTGTTGAAAAACTTCAACCTTTGTCACCTCCGCCTCTGGCGCAAATATTTCCTTCTTCTGGCCAATCTGCACCATGATACATTGACATGTAATAGGAATCTGCATTATAACCTACTGAATCAAGTAAGCTAGTAATTCTATGATTTGGAGCTGGAACAAATATATCAACCGAAGAATTTGGAGGAATAGCAGATACTGACTTTTGAAGCATTCCTCTCCAATTCTTACAACCTGGCTCTACAACCCAGGGACCTACTTCATACCAATTACTTTCTCCTTTTACTAAAATAAACCCCTTAACCTTTTTGTTATCATCAAGTGCCACAAATGCACATTCCGGTAAATAATTAATTAAATTCTTGATATATTCTGATCTATCTCCACCAAATTGTCTCTTGTCCATTTCCAAAATTTCATCCAAGTATGCTCCTGCAGGTACTATATTGTCATCTGAATCAATTGTAAATGGCTGAAATGCCTTCATATCTGCATCTAATCGAAAGAGAGTAGACATACCTTCAGCAATAAACCCCAATTTTTTGTAAAATTGCGCTGACGCCATGGTGGAATGAACTCGAACTGTATCGCAAGATTCAAGCTTTTCCATTGCTGCAGTTACCAATTTACTTCCTATTTCCTTTCCCCTGTATTCCTCTGATACAAGAACATTGCCTATCATTCCTAATTTCCCATAATCAAATGCAGTTGTAACGCCTACTAATTCATCTTCGTCATATGCACCAATTGGTAGACTTATCTTAAACAAACGATTCCAATCTTCTGCTGAATTACCCCATTCTTCAGCATCTGTTAATGATTTAGCAAATTCTAAATCAGATTCTGCTAATTTTCTGACTTTAATCATTTGTAACGTCGTAATCACAATCCTGTTGTCCAAATGTTAAAAATTTCTTTACTGATTCTTGAAGCTTAAGTCTACAACTGCCATAACCATAGTCTTCACCACCATACCAATGTGGGCAATCTTTACACTTCAGCATGCTATTTTACTTTGCATTACATTAATAAAGATATCTATTGAAGAAATTTTATAATGTAAGGCTCTTATGTATGTATACATGAATCAAGCTTACACTATAACGATAGCACTCATGCTGTGCATGACGACTGTGAGCACGGGATCTCTAGATAAACCCGAAGTTACTAAAATTAATAATTCTCCTAGTGGCTTTGATGGTCATGAAAACGATACCATTGATCGAACTAATACATTCCCGTTCGATATATTTTACGATGATTATTATGAAACCTCAGCAGAAGTGTACGCACAGTTATTGGAATTTGCAACACAATATCCAGACATTGTGGAACTATATACGCTAACTGACATAATTCCTGCTGGACAAACTTGGCAAGGAAACGAAATTTACGGTGTGAAAATATCGGATAACGTAGCTAATGAACCTGCATTTTATGATGACCCTGACGAAGAAACATATTTCTTAGTTAGTAATCATCACTCAAGAGAGTGGATGACAATTCCTACAGTAATGTATTTTATACATTATTTAACCTATTATTATGAGGAAGGGCCAATTGATAATGACGGTGACGGATTAATTAATGAGGACATGATTGATGGAGTTGATAATGACGGCGATGGAGAACAAGGTGGAAGAGTAGATGAATTTGGTCGTGCTTTATTTGATGGAATTGATAACGATGGAGATGGGGTAATCGATGAGGGCATCGATGAAGACCCTAGCGAAGCTCGTGTTACTCATTTGGTAAACAATCGTGAAACCTGGATTATTCCTCTTTTGAATCCCGATGGATATAATTTTGATCGTGAAGATCCCGATAGGTTTTGGCGTAAAAACATGCGTGATAATGATGGAAATGATAGATATGGTGATGAGTGTGACGGTGTTGATATTAATCGTAATTATCCTATGGAATGGTCGCATAATACTCAGGGACAAGCCCTAATTGGAGATGATTTAGAAGTAGAATTTACTGTCGATGATGACAACCCCTGTTCAGACGTATACCATGGCCCTAGAGATTTCTTTGACGATGACGGTGATTGTGATAGCGATCTTTGCGATACTCCAATAAGTATTGGTGACCAAAATACTCAAACAGGTATCGATGAAGATCCTCCTGATGCTTTACATATAGATGATGATGGTGACGGAATGATTGATGAAGATCGTGAAGGTGGATTCTCTGAGCCTGAAACCCAAGTTATTGAATACTTAACATGGAGACTAGATATTTATCCCGATTACCCCCAAGACAAATATCTTGAAGATTACCAGAATGGAATCATTAGAGATAATTGGCCTGAAATGTTTGTTACTGCTCCAGATGGAGATTACATACGAAATTACAGAACTGAATCTCATGATATGAAACATAACATAATGAATTCGGTTTCTTACCACTCATATTCAGCACTTTACATATGGCCGTGGGGTTACAAAGACCAAGATCCGCCTCACGAATTGTACATGGAAAATCAAGTTAAACCTTTAATGAATGTTACGGGATATGGTAACTGGAAAGATCAGGGTGGTTACAAAGTATCTGGAGACATTAACGACTACCTTTATGGAATGCAAGGCTCATTCTCGTACACGGTTGAACTAAATTTTGCAAACCAAGGTGGGCTCCAAGGTGGCTTCCACGCAGATCCATTGCTAATTAGGCCCACTGTACGAATGCATCTTCTAACAAATATTCATTTCCTAGATGAATCTCCAAAAGCAAGAATCGGACAAATGATTACATCTGATACAGGGAACTTAGGTGTAGACACAATAAATTCACCAGAGGATACTATGATGCCGAAATTAACCATTCTATCTAACAAGGACGCTGTAAAAGTTGGATTTGGAACTGATTCAAATGTAGAATTTGACGAAGATAAAATTTATTCCAACGATGACATCTCAGTAAAGGTAAATGTAGAAAATTCACAATATCTCTTGAAAGATTCATTAAAACTAATGTATCGTTCTGATGAAATGCAGGAAAATACTTGGGCTGAAATCACAATGGGTTGCATATCAAACTGCGACGCAAAAGATTTTTCAAATTATAACAGCAGCAGTGGAGTTGTTAATGTTAGAAATTCAGTTTATGAGGCTAAGATACCTGAAACTGAAGAGTCAATGAATGTCCAGTTTTATGCTGTTGGCCAAGATTCTAGGCTAGCATATGCTTTTGGAGGAGGATTTGTTTTCACTGGATACGGCAATGCTGAACCAATAACTGTTTTCGTTGATGATATTATCGGATTTGGAAATCCTTATGTTGACTTTTTCGCAATGATTTTCATGATGGGAATCCTCTACGGCGTAGTATGGGGTGGTCTGTACAAGGCTGTAGGAATTGCAACTGAAGCTGAAAGGAAAAAAGAAGGCAAGGTTACAACTACTAAAGGTTCAAGGAAAGCCAAAAGGAGCTAAAAATGGCTGATGGAAAAGAAAATGAACAATTCTCCTCAAGGTTAGGTCTTATTCTAACCACAATAGGGGCAGCTGTAGGAACTGGTAACATATGGAGATTCCCAAGAGAAGCTGCAGCTAACGGTGGTGGCGCATTCATGATCGGTTGGCTGATATTCCTATTTGCTTGGTCCATCCCTCTTCTAATTGCTGAATTTGCTATTGGAAAGAAAACAAGATTAGGAACCGTAGGATCTATGAGAGACATGGCTGGACGTAATTTCACTTGGCTTGGAATCTGGATGCTTTGGGTTGGTACTGCTGTAGGATTCTACTATGCTGTGGTAATGGGCTGGACAATCCGATATTTCTGGATAGCCCTTTCCGGAGAAATGAGCGCTGCTGATGATACGGCACAAACTCAAGCATTATGGGAAAATTTTATTGGTTCACCCTTCGAAGTAATATTTTTCCAATTAATAGCAGTGGGACTTTCTGCGTTTATTGTTTACAACGGAATTAGCGGTATAGAAAGAGCTAACAAAATTCTGATCCCATGTTTAATTTCTTTCCTTGTTGTCGCTATGATTTATCCATTCTTCTTAAATCCTTCAGGAGCTATCATTGGCCTTAAGTTTTTATTTATTCCTCAAACCGAATACCTATTCAAGAGTGAAACATGGATTCGGGCTCTTATTCAATCGGCTTGGTCGACATCAGCAGGATTTGGTATGGCGATAACATATGCTGTCGCAATGAGGAAAAAAGAAGATATAGGATTGAATGCTTTATTAACTGGATTAGGAAATAACTCTGTTTCACTGATCGCAGGAGTTGCGGTATTGAGTACTGTTTTCGCGCTATCTGATACAACTGCTGAAGGATTAGAAGCTGTTGAATCGGGTTCATCTGGTTTAACTTTTATTCATTTGACTGCTTTATTCGCATCAATGGGGACTGCAGGATGGATTATTGGTAGTATTTTTTTCCTTGCAATGTCATTCGCAGCATTAACCTCGATGGTTTCTACATTCCAAGCATGTGTAGTAAATTTTGTTGACATGGGATGGGAAAGAAAAGAAGCTGTAAGATACATCGCATTTGCTGTTGCTCTAGCTGGAATACCTTCCGCAGTAAGCTTAGAATTCTTAGATAACCAAGATTTCGTTTGGGGGACTGGACTTATTGTATCGGGACTAATGGTTGCTGTTGTTGTTATGAGATTTGGAGTAAGCGACTTCAGAAATAATTTAATAAATACAAAATATGCAGATTTACAAATAGGCAAATGGTGGGAATACATAATCAAATACGTATTTCCCCTTGAATTCATTGCTGTGTTTGGATTTTTCATTTATGAAAAACTACAAGATCAAAGTAATTCTCCAATCGAAGGAATGGGGCTTGGGTTATTCACAATAATAACAATGGTGTTGCAGTGGGCTATAATTTTAGTTATATTCATATTCTTCCTAAACAATAAAGTTGCTGATTCTGTGAAAAAAGGACCTGTCTCTGATGGAAACTTTGATGAAGACGTTCTTGATGCAGAAGCTGTTTGATACTACTTAAGAAGTTTGGATTTAGCTGCTGAAAATTCTGCGTCATTAAGCATACCTTTATCTTTTAATTCTCCAAGCTTACGTAACTTTTGCATCAAGACTTCTCTGTTATCCTGAACTCCAGTAGTCTCTTTGAGATTACTACCCCAATCTTGCGCTCTGTCAGTTCTCTTCTGAAGTCTAGAACCGCATTTACCACATATTCTGAAATTAGCCGGAGATCTAGCATCACATTTAGCACATATTACGTGAAAATTATCAGTCATTACCTTTTTTCGAGTGTATATATTGGCTTTATCTTCTTCACCAGGTGGAATTTCGTTATCGAAAATTATCTCATTTTCATTTTCATTGGGAAACCAATCTCTCCTTACTATTGAAAATGTATCTCCTTCAATAGCATGATAAAATACATCCATTCTTGTTATAACTGATTCTCGAGAACTAGATTTAACATCAAAATTAAGGACTATACTTGAATCAATTTTTAACTCATCAACCATTGTTTTGCCTCTCGACTCTAAGTTATCAAATGAAACATTAATCGAACGTGCTGAACCATTGCCACTATTATGCAATGATACTTCCATCTCACACCAAGAATCTCTCAGTGAAGGTGCCTTTTGAGAAACTTTTATTTCAAGAAACGGAAATTTAAAATCCTCTGAATTCTTGGTTACTATATTTTCTGAAAATGGCGAAGAGGATACATGTTTACGCTCAGATCTTAAAGCCGAATTACTTTCTCTTTTTCGTTTCACTTTACGCACTTTACGCTTCGTTCCAAAATCAGTAAACGAGACTTTATCGGTCACGATTATACAGAGAAAAGGGGCTTTTATACTTACCTACTTTTCTTCTTCAACTTCTTCATAATCTACATCAACAACATTATCATCGTCTTCGGAATCTGAATTTTCGTCTGAGTCTTCATTGGGTGCTTCATTCTTTGCCTGTTCTTCTGCAGCTTGTTGATAGGCCATTTCAGCTACTGCTTGTGAAGCTTGTTGAAACTCTTC
>MIYX01000007.1 GCA_001875365.1 Marine Group III euryarchaeote CG-Epi4 | reverse complement strand
GAACCATTGCAGGTGGTTGCTCTGGAACAGGTGGTGCACTTCCTCCGAATGAATCTAGAGCGTCATCTGCATCTCCTGACTTTCTCAAGAAATAAAATGCTCCAGCGCCTCCTACTACAACGGCAAATGCAATACCTCCAATCATTACCACGCCTATCCCTTCCTCCCCGTTTGAATTTCCACCACTCCCACCACTAGTCTGAAGCGTCCCTTCAACAGAAATTGTGATTTCCCTAAAATCATCAGTGGTAACATCTTGAGGACCTAATTGAGGAATGACTGAATCTCGATCTATCTTGATTTTTAAGTTAAGATCTCCATCGTAATTCTTGGGTACTGAGTAGTCCATAGTTATTTGGTTAGTGTTAAAACCATCAACTGTAAATTCAGTGGAAGCTACAGTGGTACCTGACTGCATTAAATTTAAGATTCCTGACGCAGTAGCTCCACCATCATTACTAATCGAGATAGTAAAAGTAACGGCTTGACCCTCTTTAATGTCAGTTGAACTACTAGTAAAACTCGTTAAAGATAAAATTGGAGGTATAGCTATTTCAACGGTTTTAGTATTATCGCCAAAAGTTAAATCTTCTGAATCCCAAAGCTGTTCGTTAGGATTGCTGGCTAAAACATTACTTAGTTGAATATCCAAATTCCATAAACCTGTAAATCCTGCGTTACCTCCTGACAAGAAACTCACAGAGGGATAAAAACCATTAAATGTTATAGCAGTTTCCTGTTCAGCAGGCAAATCCACAATTCCATAACTATCAACTATTCCTTCATAATTAACCTGCAAATCTTTTCCAGCTTTTGTCAATTTAATCTCTGCTGTAGTCTGAACGTCAAATGACCCTTTATTTTCAATGTAGATCTTTGCATATCCCACCGATCCATCACTAAATGAAACAATTTCATTACCCTCTTCATTTGGGTCTTTGTTATCAACCCATTCAATACGGCTTACAGTTAATTCGGGTAATTTTTTAACATCAACGTCTATTGTTTCAATAACAAGCTGTCCTTTCGAGGAATCTTGGATAGTAAGTAAAAGCTTGTCATTGGAATCAGATGGAGTAATCTTACCTGAAAAAGTTTTACTATCATCCACATCAATCCGTGTCTGTGGTGATTCATGTATTAAATTATCATCTTCTTCATCGTTCCAATACAATTTAGCCACAACTTCACCATATTTTTCACCATTATTTGTTAGTTCTAAAGACCATTCAGTTTCAACATTTTCAATTAAAAGGCTTTCAAAAAACATATCATATTCGAATTCCGGAGAAGATTCTGTGACAGTTACTGTTTGTGATACTAAATCCTCGCTACCTTGGCTTCTGTCATTGGGTGAGGAGCCAACAATTTCGACTTGGATATCATGAGTACCAGCCGGAATATCTGCCCAAGTTATTGAGACAGTTTCCGTATCACCTCCAACGATATCATCAAAACTCCTCGAATTAATTACCGTGCTGCCTTTTCGGAATTCCAAATCAACGCGAGCTTGACCTTCGCCTTCATTAGTTATATCAACAGATATTGTAACAGTATTACCCTCTGTGAGATCTCCGTTAATTGATAAAGAATCAAGCGATAAATCTGCATCTGTAGTTGTAATCTCTAAGTCTCTGTAGACAATTTTACCAGGAGTGTCTGATTTTGTAACTAAATCAACTTCAGCAGTATCTCCATCAGTAAACTCAATTTCGTTATTCAAAGCATCAACAAGACTTTCTGATTTTATTTCTAGCTTTACCTCATACTCTATATCTAATTCACTAAAACCTACTGTACCTTTCGAATCACTGCCGACGGTCAAAATAATCTCTGTCATTTCAACACCAAATTCATCAACAAAAGTGTCTCCATTTTGTATTTTTGCTTGTAATATCTCGCTTAATGAGTCCTTAAATGATTTTGAGGCCCCAGGAGACTCTATTTGATCTCCCCATGTCTGCGGAGATTTTTCTCTATCTAATTCTCCGACCCATTCCCAATCTTTCTCTCCAGTGATTTTAACATATGGATCTACAGGATAATCTTCGCTTAATGATTTTCGAACGTATATGTTTCTATCTGTTCTTTCCCCACCTGAAACATCAGTTTCTTCTGTAAAGGCGAAGTAAGCCTTGTCTGATACAAGAACATCCATCTTATGATATTTAGCTGAAAGTGCACCGTTATCGTGGTCTGTAATTTTGTATGACTCAGACCACGAAGCTCCATCATCTTGAGTGAAAGCAAAATAGTAATCATAAGACCCTGAAACTATATTTTGATAACATAAGTATACGAAACCTGATGCACTTCCAATGCTTGGAAAATAAAGATTTGTGCTTGTAGAAGTATCAATCAATAAAGTATCTTCTTCCCATGTTTCGCCGTTGTCATTAGACATAACTCCTGCAATGTCATAGTCAAATGATGAATCTCCGTCATAGGCGCCACTGTCAGTCCAAGCCACGTAGAGTTTTGAACCGTCTGCAGCAATAACTGGACTGTAAGATGTTCTAGAAGTATCTGTATTAATGAAAACTGCCTCCTCCCAATCAACTCCATTTGAACTAGAAGTGTATTGAACAGATTCACCAGTTGCTGTTGAACTCCAGACTAAGTGAAACTTACCCTCGTTGTAAATAATTTCAGGCATATAACTAAGACTACTGCTAGCACTTTCAATAATCTGAGGGCTGCTCCATGTATCTCCATTATCTTCAGATGAAACTGTGTAAATATCATAAGTCCAAGTATCTATCCAAGCAGTTACAACATTATCTCCGTTTGAGGCCATTGTAACACCATACTTAGATCCGGAAGAGCCATCGTCCAATTTAATTGGTGTAGACCAAGTAGTACCTCTATTTTCTGAGTGAGTGTAGTATATAGAATAAACTCCTTCGTATCCATTATAATCTGTCCAAGAAACATGCACATTTGCGCCTGAAGCTGTAATATCTGCTCTATACTGTAAAGTAGAAGAAGTATAATCAAGATCCGTCTGAGCATCGGAACTAAAAGACGATAATACTGAAACTAGATCCCATGTGCTTCCTTCATCATCTGATCTCATGAAGAATACATCTCCGTCTCTGTTGGCAGCATCATTCCCATTGGAATCATCTTCCTGGTTTAAATCTCCATTATCCAAGTAAACAAGATAAATGTAATCTCCTGATGAAGTTATTGCTGGAGAACCAGAATCTGCTTCGTAATAATGTTCTGAGACATCTTCAAAATCTGACCAACTCTGACCATCATTTGTACTTATTGAGTAAACTATGTCCTGATCTGATGAAGCTCCACTTTCATCGTTTGTTTCAGACCAAACGATTATTACTCTTTCATCATTTGCAGAAATTACTGGTGAAGCCCTAAACTCATTTTCATTACCATTTGTTATTCCATCTACGTTTACAGGAGTACCCCATGTGCTACCGGAGTTAGCACTCCTTGCACACTCAATTTTTCTAGGTTGATCATTACCCAATTTCATCCAAGAAAGATAAAAATTCGTACCTCCATCATTTGAAGCTTCTAAAAATGAAGATGAAGAACCATCTGCACTTCCAACTATAGATTCTGTTGAAAAAGAATCTCCAGAGTTTGCCGAATTTCTTGATTTAATTATGTCCTCTCCGTTATCATTGCTCTCAAGCCACCCTACAACAACATTATTTCCCGCTGCAGTTACTGTAATAACACTTACAGAATTAGTAGAACTTAAAGTGTCTGGGCTTCCGAATGAATCTCCATTGTCTGTGGATTTTGCGAAGACTGTTTGATAAATTGCCTCATCGTTATCATACTGCTCCCAGACTACATACACATTATTTCCACTAAAATCTATGCGAGTTCCAATGTTTGTATCACTATCATCGTTTGATATTTGTACTTCATCTTCCCAAGTTACACCAAAATCTTCTGATTTTTGATAAAATACATCATATCTAATATCACTGGAGTCTTTAACCGAAGACCAGACCAAGTGAACAGTTCCATCATTTTCTATAACAAAATCATAATCATAAATAATGTAGTGAGCACTACCTGGTGTAATTTCTTCGGGTTCCGCCCATGTATCGCCATTATCAGTGCTATACGTAGCTTCAATTACTTCATTTCCAATATCTTTAATCCATGCAGCAAAAATCCCTTCATTAACAGCTTCTATTCTAGGCGTATTATAAATTTCACTAGGCTGGTTAATATTTGACTTTAATAGTACTTCATCGTTCCAATTATCACCAGAATAACTGTTAAAAATTACACTATCGGTAGATGTAGAACGATTGCCTAAATCTCCATCGTCAAGCCAAAGAATAAAATAGTCATCTTCCAACATAGATACGCTAGGCGTTTGAGATATTGAACCACCATTAGTGTTAACAGAAGCCTTTACATATTCATCTAATTCTCCTGAACCATAAGGAAGTCCCGAGATTTTAACGTCTGCATTTGTTATTGTAGAATTGGATGGAAGTAAAATCGATAATTCTGATTCCCCGGAATCTGGGAATTTAGCCGATGCGCCCTTTGAATCTGAAGAAAATCTCTCTTGGTTTCCTAAAGCACCGTAGCCAGAACCCTGATATCTCCAATTATAATTTCTTACATCTACTGAAATTCCTTCAGGATAATTTCCATCATTGTCTGGACTCCCTTCAATCGAAATTGAAGCATCAATTACTTCTGTTGAAGGATATCTTACGCTTACTGAACTGTCAGAATTTTCACCGTCAAGGGTAACAATTTGCTGATTATCACCATTTCCTCCCTTATAGTAATTATCTGAAGTCTCTGCAACCGCAAATGTTGAACTAGCAAGAAGCAAAATTGTCAAAGCCAGAGCAATTATTCTGTTTTTAATCATAACACTCTTTCTTGCATAGGCTAGGACTTTAATATAGTTTCACTGATACTGTAATATGACAATTCAATTACATATGGATTCACATGAAGGAACCTATACAAGAAAATTCGGTGCAAAGGTCGAAGCTACTTTTCCAGGCATCGTAGAGTTGGATAAAACGGCTTTTTATCATCTCGGAGGGGGACAGCCTGCTGATAAGGGAGAACTTTCTTGGGAAGGAGGAAAAACAAATGTTATTGATGTCCGGAAGAAGAATCGAATTCGTCACTTTGTAGACGGAGAACTGCCAGACATTGGTGATACAATTGAAGGACAGTTGGATTGGACTAGGAGATATTCTCACATGCGTATGCACAGTTCTCAACACTTGGTTTCAGCAGTAGTTAAAGAATTATATGGTTCTGATACAGTTGGAAATCAAATTGGGCAGGATACCTCTCGAATCGATTTTAAACCCTTATCTGTAGATCAAAAGCAGATTAGTGAGATACAAGATTTGGCGAATGAATATGTAGAAAAAGATTTGAAAGTAAGTATAAATGAAGAGTTAAGAAGTAATTTGGAGAATAATCCTGAAATTCGCTCAAGCATGTCTAGTGGTTTATGGAAAATGTTACCTGCTAGTGTGAAAAAGTTGAGAGTTATTAGTATAGGTAATATTGATGTCTGCCCTTGCGCCGGAACCCATGTTGAGAGTTTAAAGGAAATTGGAAGAATAGAATTTACTAAAAAGAAAAATAAGGGTTCACAAAAAACAAGACTTAGTTATAAGTTAAATAATTTCTAATGTGGAATTTGTTGAACCTTTCCTACCCTTTTGTTCGTAAAACATTTTAATTTCTAGAGGAGTTGCTCCGGGGGTTTTTATTTGGAATTTAAGTTTAAATGTCACTTAGGTTTACCTTATTAAATTTAATCTTATAAATTATTTGATAACTAACTTTAAATTCTATCATGGCTCGTAAATAATAATGGTCCTGGAAAAGTTAGGAGAATCTCTTAGAGAAACTCTAAGGAAAATTGCTGGTGCAAGCCATATCTCTCCTGAACTAATCAAAGAACTTGTAAAGGACATTCAAAGAGCCCTTTTGCAATCTGATGTTAACGTTAGACTAGCTCTAGAACTAAGTAAACGTATCGAAACTCGTGCGCTTGATGAGAAAGCCCCTGCCGGAATGACTGGAAGAGAGCATGTTGTTAGAATAGTTCATCAAGAGTTAGTTAAAGCACTGGGTGATCCAAAATCTCTGAAGTTAGGTCCTCAAAAGATAATGATGGTTGGGCTATATGGCCAAGGTAAAACTACAACTACAGGTAAGATATCCAAATATCTTAAAAAGAAAGGACTTAGTTTAGGATTAATAGCTGCTGACGTTCACCGGCCTGCTGCATATGACCAGTTATCGCAAATTGGAGAGCAAATACAGGTTCCTGTTTTTGGAGATTCAAAAAATAATGATGCAAAAAAAGTTGTCGAAGAGGGCATGAAAGAGTTTTCTGATTTAGACGTTATTATTGTTGATACTGCAGGAAGACACGCTTTAGATGGAGACTTAATAGATGAAATGAAGCAAGTATCAGACGTTTTCAAACCTGATGAAATCTTCCTTGTTATGGATGCTACCGTTGGACAGCAAGCTGGCCCTCAAGCTGAAGCGTTTCATGATTCCGTAGGTGTTAATGGAGTGATTTTAACAAAACTGGATGGTTCTGCAAAAGGTGGTGGAGCTTTATCGGCAGTAGCCGTAACTAATGCACCAATAATTTTTGTCGGTACTGGAGAAGGTCTGGATGCTTTGGAAACTCTTGACCCTGATAGATTTATCTCAAGATTGCTTGGTATGGGAGATTTGCAAACGTTACTGGAAAGAGCTGAAGAGGTAATGGATGCGAGTACTGCTGAAGATACAGCAAAAAGAATGATGTCAGGTAAATTCTCATTAATAGACATGAGAGACCAGATGGAATCCTTAACTAAAATGGGACCTCTCGGAAAAGTAATGGAAATGATTCCTGGAATGTCTGGTATGATGAAAAAAGGTCAGTTAGAAGAAACTGAGACCAAATTAACAAAATTTAAAGTTTTGATGAATTCTATGACTAAAGAAGAATTAGAAAATCCAAAAATAATTAAAAGATCCAGGATAAACCGAATTGCAATGGGTTCAGGCTCTGATCCTCAAGAAATACGAGATTTACTTAAGCAATATAATCAAAGTAAAAAAATGATGGCTAATTTAGGTGGAAATCGAAGAGCTCAACAGAAAATGATGAGACAATTTGGTAAAATGTAACTATATTTTTAGTACAAAATATTAATATAGAGTTTTTTAGAATGTAATACTATGCAGACTTTCGAAGTTAAAAGAGGGCATGGGAAAACATTAGAAAATGGCGGTTTGAAGAAAATGATGGAAGATGAATTTGGTTCTGTCGAAAATTCCGAAGAGTCTATATTTAAATCTTCATTTAAAGCACTGAAATCAATTATTGTAGAATTCCGTTCAATAAAAGAAATAGGTGTAGAAACTGAAACTGATAATGAAGCCAGCCCTGAAGATTCTTTGGCTGCACACCAAGCATATAATCGATTTATGGAATCTGTGACTGCATTTAATGCCAAGCAAAGAGTAGATCGTGCAAAAGCTAGAGCGAAGAAAGAAGCTAAAGCTGCAGCCGAAAAGGAAATGCAAGCTTAGTGTGAATATTGCATTAACAGGAACTCCAGGCACAGGTAAAACTTCGTTATCAAGTAAATTAGATTATAATTTAGTATCAATAAATGATTACTACGCAAAAATTTCTAACGGTAAAGACGAGGAAGATAATTGGCTAATAGATTTAGAAAAATTAAACGAAAATATTGTTACAAAAAATCATTCTAACACTATTTTTGAAGGGCACGTTGCTCATTATCTAAAACATATTGACAAGATAATTGTTCTTAGGTGCCATCCTGATGAATTGAAAAAAAGATTATCTTCCCGAAATTACAGTGATGGAAAAATTAGGGAAAATATGGAAGCTGAAGCTCTCAATATAATCTGCGAAGAAGCAATCGACTCATATGATGAAAAAAACGTTTTCGAAATAGACACAAGTAAAATGACAATTGAAGATAGCTTAGAAGAACTTAAAAATATAATCAACGGAAATATTAAATCTAACAAAAGAATTGACTATTCAGAAACAATAATGGATTGGTACTAATGGTTGCAGACGATTACAGAGATTTGGGAACTAAGATTTTAATGCCCCTAGCTAAAGTAATACCTCTTGGCCCAATGGGAATTAGTTTACTTTCTCTAATTACTGCGCTAACAGCAGGCTATTCATTTTATGTTGGAGATTTGGATTCAAATAAATCTTACTTATTGTTAGGTTCTCTCATGGTATTCCTAACTGCTGTTTTTGATGCGCTGGATGGCATTGTTGCTAGGGAACGAAATCTTTCAAGCAAACGAGGAGACTTAGTAGACCACACTCTTGATCGCGTTGCAGACATCATTATTGTAGGGGGTGTGGCATTAGGACCATTGGTTGACATTACCGTTGGATTCAGTGCAATCATAGGAATACTTATGTTATCATACATGGGAACTCAAGCACAAGCGGTTGGAGCTGGAAGAGAATATGCCGGTTTACTGGGAAGGGCAGATAGATTAGTAGTGCTAGCTATTATTCCAGTTATACAGTACTTTGACAAAGGTTATGGTGATTTAAATTATATGACATTAATGTGTTACACTTTTGCAATAGTTTGTACATTGTCTGCAATTTACCGGTTTCAAAGAATCTGGAACGAACTGGAATAATTAATCCTTAATTTCAGTGAATTCAAACTCGAATCCACCAACCTTAGAAGCGAGATAATTGTAGACTGCAGCAACTGCATAGTGAGCTCCCACAACGGCCAGTGAAAGCCATAGCGGCATTGTAAGAAAAACATAGCCTGTTAACTTTAGATATTCAACATCCATTAGCAAGAATGCAACACCTATTAAGGCATAAACTAAACCGACTGGAATGTATAATATAGCTAAAACTTTAGCATTCTGATAAAATGAAATTCTTGTTATTTGTGTTTTCAATTATAACGCCTCACTAATACGATTATAGGCAATGTCTCAATAGATGTAATAAAACTTATGGAATTGGTGGGAGCACTGGGATTTGAACCCAGATCGGCGGGTCTCACCTATTGAGCCGGAGCCCATTAGTTTGCACAGGTCATTGCTCCAATCATTCATCACGATATCAGCAGACCCTGTAGCAATCATTCCTGTATAATTGGAGCCCGCAATGCTGCCAGGTTACACCATGCTCCCCTATTATTTGCTAATCAAGACAGAATAAAAAGTCTATGATGATAATGTTAATAACCAAACCTTATTTCGAATAGTATGTCTGCCGAGGAAGAAATCGATGAAGAAAAACCCGCAGAACACACGCCAGCCCCACCTACAGAAAGAATATGGATGGACGTTTATCTTGATAAAGATGGCCGTTTGGCAAAGCATGACTGGTGTTTAGATACTGGAATTATTAAGAATCAAGGAGGAGAGGTAGCAAAACCTAAGGGTTTCTATATTACAATATTAAATAAAATGAAGTATATTTTAGAAAAGAACTTAGGACATAAAAGAGATTCTCCGAAAATCAGTCAAGCGCAAATAAGTCTGATATTAAAGGATTTAGATAAGGTCGATGGTTTTTATGACAAATGGTGGAGAACTGAATCTTCCCAATTGGAATCATTCATAATTGTAGTTCAACATAGAAGGCCTGACCTATCTAAAAGATTTATTATTGACACCGTTACTAGGACATTAAATGGTTAGTATTGCACCCTCTATGTTAGGCGCGGATTTCGGTAAGATGAGAGAAGCTGCTGAACTAGTTGCCCCGCATTCTTCTTACTTACATATGGATGTAATGGATGGACATTTTGTACCCAACTTAACAATGGGAGTAGATTTGGTTAAGGCATTGAAGGGTATAGCGCCACTTGATGTGCATCTGATGGTTACTGATCCTCTTAATTTCATTGATAGTTTTTATGATGCAGGTGCTGAAATTATATCGGTTCACGTTGAAGCTAATAATCCTAGGCAAGCTCTAGAGAAGATTAATGAAAAGAATGTTATATCAGGAATTGCCTTTAATCCATCCACACCGAAAGATGAAATTATACCCTTTTTAGATATTGCAGATATGATTTTAGTTATGTCTGTAGAACCAGGATATTGTGGTCAATCATTCCATGACAATGCAATAAATAGAGTTAAATATTTCAAAACTAATTACCCTAAAATACTTGTTGAAGTTGATGGAGGAGTAAGTACTGCTAATTCAGGTTTATTAACCGAAAATGGTGCAGATATTCTTGTAGCTGGTAGTGCCATTTTCAAATCTGAAGATCCGATAAGCACGATTGCTCAAATGAAAAAGAGTTAAACTTATTAATTAACTATTTAGTGTACGTTTGTGAAAAAAATCGCTTACGCACTAATTGCGACTTTACTGATTACCAATTTTTTAACATTTACGCCATCTGCAGAAATATCTGACGAACAATTCACACATACTGTTTTTGCAGAAGAATTTACCGCCACATGGTGTGTTTATTGCCCTAGTGCAGCGGAAAATCTGATGCTAGTATATGAGGATGCACCAGGAGAACCATATTATGATGACAATTTTTTCTTTGTAGCTTTGATTACAGATGTTAATGATAAGGCAGATGATAGAATGGGAGACTTTCCAGACGTAACGGGATACCCTACAGTAATTTTTGATGGAAATGACGAAAAAGTGTCTGGAGGTCAGTCGAACACTGCAAATTTTGAACAAGCAATTGATACAACCGGGCAAAGAGATGACACCGATATATCATTAGAAATCGAAATGAATCACTTAGGAAACGATAAACTTCGCATATCTATTGGAATGACTTGGAATGAAGATGGTTCTTTCAGTAATCCGACGTTTAACGGATATGTGAGGGCATACATTGTTGAAAAAATTTCCAGATATAATAATTATGATGGAGACCCGTACCATTTTGGCTTTCTTGATTATGCATTTGATCAAAATGTTGAACTGGAACCTAGAGAAAAACAATCTTTAAACACGATATGGACCGGAGGAGATCATCAGGATAAAAATGGAAATGACTTTTCTGACATTGATTATAATAATATCAATGTTTTTGTAGCTTTTTTTAATGATGAATCAACAGCATCTGACAAGTACTCCCTGCAATCTGCTTTTGCCATACCTCCTGTAATAGAAGTAGCTTCTATTGAACATGAGGTTAATAACCAATTTGTAGAAGTTGACGATATAGCTGGTGGTGATTTGAGAATAAGAGGACTGGCTCAAAGTGAAAAATCAGAAATCAATGAATTAACCTATAGGTGGAATAATCGACCTTGGCAGTCAACAGGTGTTGGAAATTTTAATGGCGAATTCGAAGTCACTATTGACACTACAGAGGTCGAAAATGGTCTAAATAGCCTTGAGATAAAAACCGAAAATACGGGAGCATCCAACACAAAACTTATTGAAGTGAATGTTTTGAACGATTTTGAGAATCCTAACATAGAAATTATATCGCATTACGACGGAGATACTATTAATGAAATTACCGTATTTGAAGTTGTAGCAACTGATGATAATCAAATTGATAAAGTCCAATTTAATGTAAACAATGGAGAATTAAGAACAATGTACTCAAGCACTGATGATAAATACATAGCTAGTTGGAACACACAAGAAGCTGATGCAGGCAACGGAGAACATATTTTGTCTTTTAAAGCTACGGATAAAAGCGGAAACCACCAAACTCAGACTATTAATTTAACTGTATTTAATGAAGGAGATGTTACATACCCTTCATTGAAAATAATATTACCAGAAGATGAAATCTATAATTCTAGAGTTAAGATTGAAGTTCAGACAAACGATCCCGAGGGAATTAAATCTGTTGAGTATAAAGTGGACGGAAACGATTGGAAAGATATGGACAATCAAAACGGCAATATATTTGCCACTTATTGGACACCATACACCGATGGATGGCATGACCTACTAATTAGATCAACAGATAACCAAGATTATTCAACGAACCTATCAACAATCTTTGAAACTGATAGTAACCCTCCATACATAAATCTTAATTCTAATACGTATGATGTTTCAGCTACCGCAAAATTTGATATAAATGTTGAGGATTACAGTGATTTGCAATCACTTAGATACCGAATTGATGGTATGGAATGGATAAATCTCGATGAAACTCTTTATGACGTCTCATTCGTTTGGGATTCGACAAAACACGAAGATGGTGAATGTCTTATAGAGATTGAGTGTGTAGATAAATGGGGCGCTACAAACAAAATTTATAAGAACGTTAAAGTCAAAAATAAAGGGCTGATTAATTCTGTGGCTCCTTCAAACATTCAGACCAATAATGTTATTGAAATTAGCGCAATAATCGATTACGAAAGCCCCAAATCAGTTAACCTGGTAATAGCTAAATTTGACTCTGATGTACTGTCTGAGGGGCAGAAACTACCCATGAGGAAAGAAGGAGACTATTACTATGGAGACCTTTATTTTGAAGACTCTGGAACGTATGTCTACAGTATAGAAATTGATACTGGACACGGAAAGTTAAAATCCTATGAACAAAACATATTGGTCACAGAAGAACAAACTGAAATTGTAAAAAAGGATGATGAAAGTGCTTTAGTAAGTTTAAATTTTGGCCCAATAGTTTTCATTATTATTATAATAGCTGCTAGGAAAAAGTAGTCATTTTTTACCAAAAATTTTTGAAATGAAAATACTTAGATCAGAGGGTATAAACCCTGGCCCTATTTTTTCATAACATTGTTGACCAGCCAAGCCTATTACATATGAGCCAAGTCTAGCTGATTCAAATGGTGACAAACCTCGAGCCATAAGGCCACCACAAACTCCAGCTAAGAGGTCTCCAGTTCCTCCTACTGCCATTCTTGGGTGACCAGTATAATTTCTCTTTAAACTGTACCCATCAGTCATAAAATCTATTTTACCCTTAAGAAGTACAGTAACACCATGTTTTTTTGAGAAAGATACCAACTCTTCCTCACTGGAATCAATACCCAATCTTCTTAATTCTCCCAGATGCGGAGTCAGAAGTATATTTTTACTGCTAAAATCATAACTGTTAATTGCATCAGCGTCAATTACCAAGTTATCAAAATTGGAAATTATACTACTCGTCGCAGATAATGACTCCTCTATTTTACCCATGCCTGGACCAATAACTATGCTATCAAATTTATACGGTCTCAATAATTCTACAACTTTATCCGTAATATATTCACTTTCTAATTTATGGACCATCAATTCGGGGGCAAAAGTGGATACCTGGTCATAACTGTTAGGAGGAACAAATAAATGAACTAAATCCACGCCTGTACGATATGCGCCAATACCTGCAAGCGACGGAGCTCCCGAATAAACACCACCGCCAACTATGGCAACTTTGCCATTCTTTCCCTTATGATTGTCAGGGTTAAAATCTGGAAATAAACACAACTCACCTGGTCCACACGATTGATCAACGAAATCAGCAATGCCTATATCTGATACAAATATATCCCCAGAATTACTTTGGTTCATCCCAGATTTAGTATCATGAAAAGTGAGTGTTTGTGTTGGAATAACTGCTTTACTTTTCATAAAGCCAGAAGGAACATCTACTGATAAAATTTTTTTGAATTTGTTGATGTTATCAATAATTTTTCCGTAAGGTCCTCTTGGTTCTCCTTGAATTCCTGAGCCTAATAAACAATCAATTAAAAGAACATTATTCTTAGAGCATACTTCAAGAAAATTAAGCGATTCAAATCTTCCTTTATAGTGCTGCAGAGCTTTTTTTGGAATATATTTTATTTCATCTTCCAGATTAATAACTATGACATTTAAGTTACTCTCATGTAGTTTACTTGCAGCAACATATCCATCGCCAGCGTTATTTCCTTTACCACATACAAAAATAAATGATTTACATTCGGAAAACTCTGCTAAAATGTGTTCAGCTAACCGACTGCCAGCATTATTCATTAAATGATAGATTTCAAGGCCATTATCGACGGCATTAATGTCGAGAATTTGAAATTCCTTTATATCTCTCATATTATATTAACTGATAAAGGAAAAGCAAGAAGAATGAGAATAAAATAGTACCACCGACTCTAGTAAGAGGTATACGAATCATTGCGAAAGTGGCTATAGTTAGTAAAATTAATAATGGAAGTGTACGCTCAATTACAAACTGTTCCACGGTAATCGGATTGATCATAGCCAAAACACCCATTACCATAAGAATATTAGCTATATTAGATCCAATTACATTACCTACCGCAATCTCTTTATGACCCATACGGGCAGCAGAAACTGTACCTGCCAATTCTGGTAGACTAGTTCCAATCGCAACAACTGTAAGACCAACTACTATTTCTGAAATTCCAATACCTTCAGCGATTGAAACTGCAGCATTAACTGTAATTTGAGCTCCGAAAAGTAATCCGATTAATCCTCCTAATAGAAATACAAAGGAAGTATTTTGCTCTACATCACTAACAGATTCATTGTTTGATCGTTTGTAAAGCCAATATAGATAAAATAAATATGAAATGAAGAAAATTAAGCCCTCACTAGCTGAAATTAGATTATCCCTTGCAAAAAAGAAAAGTAAGATTACAGCTAACAACATGACATAACTATCATGGCTAGCATCTTTCTGAGGAATGATATTAGTTCCTAGCACATAATAAAATATAAAAGTTGAAACTGCTAAAACAAGCCCTATGTTTGATATGTTAGATCCGACTATACTCCCTAAAGCCAAATCATTATAATCTTGAAATGAAGAAATTATAGATACCAATAGCTCTGGAAGGCTAGTTCCGAATGCCACGATTGTGACCCCTGCCACGTGTGGCGACATGCCTCGTTCTTCAGCAAACGATGCTGAATTTTCAATGAAATAATCTGCTCCTTTAGTAAGTAGAAAAAAGCCAAAACACAATAAGCCTAAATCCAATATTATGCTCATCTTATCGACTCCATATTCTGAATCCTTTTCTCAATTAGATGAGGTTTAGCAATATCATGCCGTACAAATATGTTATTCCCTGAAATGTGAGAAAGACCCGCTTCGCAGCTAGATTCAGCTGTTTTGATATCAGCACCTGTGCTGACAATAGCTGCAGCCCTAGAACTGGTTGTTGTAATATATCCTGAATCGTTAACATTTACTGCTGCATAATACAGATCTGAATATTCCTTGTAGGAATCATCAACAATCAAAGTAGCATCATTTGCCGGATTGCTTCCGTAGCCTTTAGGAACCACGTATTTACAAACCGATGCCTCACTTTTGAATTTCACGTCAACTAAATTTCCATTAGCCATAGACATACAAACAGAAGCAAAATCAGTATCTAGTAAAGTCAGTAAATTCATAGCTTCAGGATCTCCAAATCTAGCATTGTACTCTATGAGTTTTATACCCTCTCTTGTGGCCATAAATCCACCATATAATATTCCTTTGTAGCCTTCATTATATTCTTTTTTCAAAGCTGTAGAAACACGCTCATTAATCTCCCTAGCTTCACTCAACTCGCTACCTTTTAGAAAAGGTAAGGAATGATCTAAATCGGTGTAGCACCCCATTCCACCTGTATTAGGACCTATGTCTCCGTCGTAAGCTCGTTTATGGTCTTGTACCGCAGGCATATGTTTTACAGTATTACCATCACAAAAACTCATCAATGAAAATTCTTCACCTAATAATTTTTCTTCAACTATAAATGATCCTCCTAATTCAATTAATTGGCTACAGTATGTTATTGCTTCTTGCATTGACAATAAATGTTCGCCTGAAACTTTTACGCCTTTCCCTCCCATTAGACCGTCATACTTTATAACATATTCTTCGGACAAATCATTAATAAAATCTTCAACTCCTTTAATTGAATTAAATCTTTCATAACGGGGTGATACGTGAATTTCGTTTCTAGATAACAAATCTCTAGTAAATCCTTTGCTAGTTTCAACTTGTGCAAGAAGCCTTGTTGGCCCAACAACAGGAATGCCCTTACTCAAAAATGAATCTGAAAAACCAAGGGCTAAAGGATCTTCCGGACCTATAACCACGCAAGCTATATCTCTAGATAAAGAAAAATCAATAATTCTCTGAATGTTATCCTTATATGTATTAACAAATAAAAATTCTTTCGATAAACTGATCAAACCTGGATTTCTGTTAGTTATAACAGAAAAAACATCCACCCCAGCTTCAAATAATTTTTGTGCGATAATGTGCTCTCTGGCTCCACTACCAATTACAAGAAAATTCATTTATCACTCAAATCAGATGCTGAAATCAAGCTTTCAAATGGGATATCATAAGAGGCTAATTTTTCACTTGCACCCTCTTGTCTATCTACAACAACTAGTATTTTAGCAACTTCGATACCTTCACCTAATAGTACATCCAGTGATTCTGCATTAGAACCACCTGTAGTGGCTACGTCATCAACTAAAACAGTTTTTCCGACAGACGGGCCTTCGAGTCTAGATCCAGTTCCATGATTTCTTTCCCCCTTTCGTATCATTGTATAAGGAATCCCCGTTTCCAAAGATAAAGCAACCGCTAGAGGAACTGCGCCTAGCTCCATTCCTGAAATGAAATCAATATCATTAGGAATAAGACTTGCAAACTCAGATGAGATTAATCTCAAAACTTCTGGATTTGTTGAGGCCATTTTCATGTTAACATAATAATTAGATTTTTTGCCAGACGTAAGCGTGAAATCCCCGAACTTCAAAGCTTCGCAATCAATTAACTTTTGTCTCAATATATTATTGGATGTCATAATTCTAATTTCTAATAAAGGACTAACTAAAAATGTATTTGCCTCAATGAAATACTTTTAACACCGAAGGGAGAACGTTAACTTCTAAGGGTGTAGTACCTAAATTCTCACCATCCACGTTTATTGCTGTGGGATCTTCAGTTTCAATTCTTAAATTTTTGAACCTATAATATTCAACGTTAGGATTCCAAACGTGTGACCCGGATGCTTTAAGCTGATTAAATAATTTCAATACTTGAAGACGACTTATATGGTATATAACTCCTAGATCCATTTTTCCATCATCAACATGTGCCATCGGAGCTAAAGTTAGTCGGTCTCCCCCAGTCTTAGTATTCTGAATAAGCAATAAAATGAAGGAGGAATCAATCAAATTACCGTCAACATAGCATTTTGCTTTTCTAACTTTACCTCTAATTATACTCATCAAAGAACCTATATCGTATCTCATCGGACCTAAAAATCTCATCTTTTCAGCCAAAATGTTAGCATCGACCCCTAGACCCCAACCAACAAGATTATGTGTATACCGCACTTGTTCTTGCCCATCTTTAAAGAAAGTAACTTTACCAATATCCATCTTCCGCAACCTCCCGTCAATCAGTCTTTGGAGTGCATCCAAATAATCTGTTATCTGCATATCATTAGCTTGACTATTACCTGAGCCTGCAGGCACAATAGAAAGTGGAATACTGCTAGAAAAAGAATCTTCTCTTTTCAAAAGTCCAGTTATAATTTCCGATATAGTTCCATCACCCCCGACGGACATCAGGGCGTCTCCTTCAATAAATTCTAATTTTGAAACTAATTCTTCAGCATGATTCACATATTCTGTAAAATGAATAACAGATTTAATTCTTGATTGATCTAAATCTACAGCTAACAAACTTGCTAAATCCTTACCTTTTTTTTTACCTGCAAATGGATTTACTATAACATGCACTCGCTTAACTGAATAAATTTCTTCAATTTTCTGGTTAATAAAATGAGGCACTGGCTCTGGTGGAGGATAATAAGAACCAAATAAACCTTTTAATTTATCCGGAAGAGCCAAATTAACACGCTCTAGTTTATCAACCATATTTAGTGATATATCAAGCTTTATAAGGAAGTGTCTTTAAAGTTAAATATCGGGAATGTGGCAATATGCTGAACCCGTTAAGTGAGGAATCGCGAATGAGTAAATCAATATACAGCTACGTTAGAGATCAATGGAAAGTCCCATCAAAAAATTTAAAGGCCCTTCAAAAAGAAAGACTTGTTAAATATAGAAGAGAAGATGCTTCAACCAAAATTGTAAGACCCACTCGACTAGATAGAGCACGAAGTCTTGGATACAAGGCCAAACAAGGATATGTACTAGTAAGATCAAGAATAAGGCGTGGAGGTATGCGAAAGCATGCCATAACGTCAGGTAGACGTGCAAAAAGAGCAGGTATTTCTAAAATTACAGTAGGAAAAAACCTACAAATGATAGCTGAAGAAAGAACTTCAAAGAAATATCCAAATTTAGAAGTATTAAATTCATATTGGGTTGCTGAAGACGGAAGATACAAATGGTATGAAGTTATTCTTGTAGATCCTAATCATCCCGTAATAATGTCTGATTCAAAAATTAATTGGATTTGTAATCGAGCTCATAAAGGAAGAGTCCACAGAGGTTTAACTTCAGCTGGTAAAAAATCAAGAGGATTACTAAACAAGGGTAAAGGCG
>MIYX01000006.1 GCA_001875365.1 Marine Group III euryarchaeote CG-Epi4 | reverse complement strand
AATTTACATTGTATATGGCGCTTCTGAATTTTGGAGCTCTGTTTGGACTTAAAATGGCAGGATATTTTGAAGAGAATTTCACATACACTACCACAATAATGATTGGAGGAAGTTGTCAGCTTCTAATTGCATTTGTTTTACCATTTATTGACCCTGGACAGACTAGAAGAGAGCTAGGTAACGAGTTTTAGGCGATAATCCTTAAATGGAGTACTTTCTGGAAGGTCGTCTTGTACAACAAGACAGGATTTAAGAAATGAGTAATAATATCTATGTAGGAAACTTGCCATGGTCTTTCAAAGACGACACACTAAGAGAGCTTTTTGAAGAGCACGGAGAAGTATCTGATGCGAAAGTTATTGTAGATCGCATGAGCGGTAGAAGCCGCGGATTTGGATTTGTCGAAATGGGAAGTTCTGATGATGCTGCAGCAGCAATTGAGGCCTTAAACGGACACGAAGCCGATGGTCGAGAATTAAAGGTGAACGAGGCCAAACCTCGAGATGGTTAAGTTTATAGAAAACGACGAACATTTTATTCTGATTTCACTGTTAATCACAGTGTGTATGCAACTAAGCTTCTTCGCTATAGCCTATGGGCTGCAAATAGACAAAGTAACTGATTTTGCAGGCACTGCTAATTTCTTACTTTTGGCAAGTGTTACTCTATGGTTCGGTGAAGATTTTTCATTCCCAAAAATAATTGCCTCACTTATGGTAATATTATGGTCTCTAAGGCTTGGGGCCTATCTTTCTTACAGGATCTTAGTATGGGGCGAGGACAACCGCTTTGATGAAATGAGATCAAAATTTTGGAGCTTCTTAGGGTTTTGGATAATGCAAATTTTATGGGTATTTCTAACATGCTTGCCTGTTGTCTATTTCAATAGCTTAGATTCTCCAGATAGTGTGAATGCTCTTGCTACAATTGGAATTGGTATGTTTTCAATTGGTTTAACTATCGAAGCATGGGCTGATTACAGTAAATTTAACCATAAATTAAATGGGAAAAAATGGTGTACTAGTGGATTATGGAAGTACAGTAGGCACCCTAATTATTTTGGGAATATCATGCTATGGTTTGGTATTTTTGTTTTCTGCTATTCGTACGAAGTGCCTCTATGGACTATTGTTGGACCTCTGTGGACTGCCTTCTTACTCTTATTCGTGAGCGGAATACCTCTGTTGGAAGCCTCTGCTGATAAGAAATACGGAAATGATTTCGAATATTTACAGTATAAGTCGAATACTTCGGTTTTGATTCCTTGGTTTAATTCTTCAAAATAATTAACTATCTTGCCCAGAAAGGTTGATCTTTTTTCTTAATCTTCTGCATTTCTGTTATTATGTCTTCCTCAATAGGGTCTAGTTTTACTCCTGCTTCTCTTATAGTCAGAATTGCCCGTTCGTCCATTTCTATGTAAAGAACATCGCCCTCTGATATTTGGCGACCTACTGTGGCTTCACTTATTGCAATAGCTACTTCTTCTCCTTGTAAAGCTTCTTTCAAAACCTGTTCCCCGGACCGCAATGAACGAATATGTCCTACTACTGAGTTATCATTTCTAAGTACAGCTTGGTTAAGCGCAATACGGCCTCCAAGTACTCTAACACCTACAACTGCCGGATCACGAGTCCTAAACGTATGTCCTTCTAAAATTTCAAATTTACCTGGATGTGAAAAATCTTCCCTTAGATGCTGAGCCTGCTTATCCTTTATTTTATCTTTCCATTCTTGATAATCTTCTAATAATCTGTAAACTATGTCTGATTCAAAAATTTTGACTCCTGTTTCATGGAGTTCTTTCTTAGCGTCTGGATGTACTTTTACATTAAATGCAAGAATTGCTCTATATTCTTCATCCGAAGGATCGGCTGTAACAACATCTCTTCTGGAGACGTCGCCTACTACGGCCTTTACGATCGGAATATTAACTGCTGATAACTCATAAGCTAATGCTTCAAGTGAACCTATTGCGTCTGCACGAATAACTACGCCTTCGTCTGTACACTTTACATTTGATTTCATTGAGTCAGTAAGTCTGTCTAGTGCATCGTCAACTTCATCTTCTGAGGATGCGCTGTAAAATGGTGCGCCTGCAACAACTCCTTCTATGTCAGGAGCAACAACTTTCAATCCTGCTGCAGCCCCTACTACTTTTACTGCATCAAACTGTTGCCGTGGGTCTCGAATTTCATCTAAAGCTTTTGGTCTCAATAGTGAACGAACTCTAGTAACTATAGGTTCAGGTTGCGCTCCAATTATCAGAGTATCACTAGCTTTCAAAATTCCGTTGTAGATGATGATACCTAATGTCTTTCCTAATCCCTTTTCTTCTTTAATTTCTAGGACCGTCCCTTCAGAGGAGCCTTCGTCAAGTAATAGTCTGTCTCTGAGATATTTTTGAGCTAATCCCATTAGAATCATAAATAATTCAGGAACTCCTTCGCCCGTATCTTTTACTGATGTCGGAATTAATGCTATTGTCTTTTGAAAGTCTTGAATATCTGTAAACAGTGCTGAATCAAAACCGTGAGTCCCAAGCTCTCCTATTATTTCATACATTCTATTTTGGAATGTTTGTTGTGCTGTTTGGCTTTGATTTTCTTTATTTGCTAAAAATGAACCTGATTTTGTTCTCCAACCGGGTAACTTATCTATTTTGTTTAAAGCTAAAATGAACGGTGTTTTGTGTTGCTTTAATATGTTTATAGATTCTATTGTTTGAGGTTTGAAACCTTCGGTAATATCTACTACTAAAACTGCTATATCTGCTAATGCACCGCCTCTGGACCTTAAAGTCGAAAATGAATGATGGCCTGGTGTATCTATGAAGAGTAAACCGGGTAAATTTGTTGTTCCTTCTTTCAACAAGGGACCGCATATTTTTGAAACGGTGTCAAATGGAACTTCCGTAGCACCTATATGTTGTGTTATTGCTCCGGCTTCCCTCTTTACTACGGTTGTTCCTCTAACATAATCAAGGAGTGACGTCTTCCCATGGTCTACGTGTCCCAAAACTGCGACAATTGGTTGACGAAGAGGGGCATTTGGATCTATTTCTTCCTCTTCGGATTGATTTTCCAATTTTTCTTCTTCTAGTGACTCTTCATCTGATAATTCTTCTTCTGGCAAATCCTCAAAATTCTTATCATCTGAGCTCATAGATATTCATCGCAGATTAGCCTGTTTTAAAAATATCGGTCATATTTCCTTTTTTAAGACTTCGGCCAAATATTGGTACTCCTCTATTGAGTTATAAAGAAAAGAAGCTGTACGAAGATAACGTCTGTTGTGATGTGGCCAAGCAAATACTGGAACTTGAATATTGTATTTCTCGTATAAAAGAGTGTGGAAAGGGTCTGGCTCTAATACCGATGTTAAAGGGATATCGTTTTCTGGCAGCGATACTGCAGACAGCCCAACGATCATGGAATCTGGACATAATTTTTGAGTTTTCAGAGCATCTAGAAGAATGTTACGGGCTTTGATTGCTAAATCAGTGTTGTGTTTCATAACGCCTTCCCAGCCTTTATCTGACAAGCTACCAATGAATTCTATGCTTTTCGGAATGCACAACCAAGGCGTAGGATCCTGTGTTCCTGTCCAATCAAATTCTAATCTAATTTTTTCATTTATGTTGCCATCTACTGACGCGCCATGACTAATTGATAATGGGCGAATTAGGTCTCTCTTATCTTCCCTAATGTAAAGAAAAGCTGAACCTTTTGGCGTACACAACCACTTGTGAGCATTTCCAGTTACGTAAGCTGCTTGTAGTTTGTTTAACTCTAATGGTACTATGCCTGGCCCGTGAGCTGCATCTAACAATACGTCTATATTTCTTGACTGAAGTTCTCTGACTATTTCTTCGAATGGAAGTCTAATTCCGGTTGGGCTTGTAACCGTATCTATTAATGCTAACTTAGTTCTTTTTGTTACTAATTTTAGTATAAACTCAATAATTTGATCAGAACTAATAACTGGGAATGGCAAATTTACAACAACTGTTTTTGCACCTGACTTCTTTGTAGCGTAATCTACTGCATTCCAGCACGCTTGGTAAGTATGATCCAGGACTAATATTTCATCATTCTTCTCTAGATCTATGGAACGCAGAACTGTGTTTACTCCAGAAGTTGCATTAGGAACAAAAACTATTCCTTCTTTGTCGGCATTTATGAATTCTGAAAAAGTAGCAATTGCTTCAGCCCATAATTTTTTGGCTTTTACGTCTAAGAAATTTATGGGATCTGATTCTAACTCGTCCCTTAATCTTTTTTGATGGTCTAGAACTTCACTTGGGCAAGCTCCAAATGATCCATGATTTAGAAAAATTGTGCTTTCTTTTAAATTCCAATACTGTCCTAAATTACTTCTTCTAGGAATTGTACTCATTTAACGATATTTAGTAAACCGTCTCATTATTTTTTTGATTGGATCGCGCGCATTTTCAGAAATAAATTCTTCTTCTATTTTTGAATCTAAAAATTCTACTGCGCTGTTTACTGATTCTCTTGAACCTTTGGCTGCTAATGACGCCATAAATGGTTCTGCTAATTTATCCGAGACGCCTGCATCTGAAACTACTTCTTTTAAAAAATAAATCATTTCTGTTCGACGACCTTCGTCCAACATTGCCTTAGGCTTATTCCTTTTTTGAACTTTTTTATCTTTTCTTACAGGAGGTTGCGCTTTACTTGGACCTCTGCGCCTATGCCTCCCTCTTCTTGCCAGAGTTACTCGCCTCCCATTTCCTTAATGGCTGCGACTATTTGATCTTCTGTCATTTCATCTCTATTGAAGAATTTCTTGTTACCTGTTTCCCTTTTTAGCTGCATTAAA
Source organism: Marine Group III euryarchaeote CG-Epi4 (assembly GCA_001875365.1). The sequence goes on along the minus strand of MIYX01000006.1, from coordinate 14,682 downwards.
TCTCCCCAACGTCCTGAAGGTTTGCGGCCTCCACCTCTTGGGCCACCTCGGCCTGGGCCTCCTCTGCCACCCATGCGAGGCATTTCATATTCTAAATCTGAGAGATTTACTGATTGCTTTATGTCATCTAAAGTAATATTTGATTCTTTCATACTCCCTTTCTTTCCTAAGCTTAAGCGCATATGTCCTCTTACCAAATTGGCCCTTGCATCTTTCAAATCTAAAACTACATCTGTTTGAGCTACTTCTATTTCATCATTCCAGAAACTCATTATTACAGTACCAGTTTCATCTCCAACTAAACCTTCACAAACCATTGTTCCATTATCCATAGAACGCGGTTCGTCCAAACTCATTACCTTAACTGGCATGTTAACACGTCCAGTTCTTGGTGTCAATTCATCTACTTTCAAGTTATCTACCTATCTTTACGACGAGAGGGCCGATTATAATACTTCCCTGACTTAGGAGAAACCCCATTATGCCCTTATAGCCTTTTAGGGTTTTAAGGCGTAAAACCCAAAAGTATAAATACCCTGACTGGTAGTAATGGATAGATTTGGGTGGAGTCCGAATCTAAAAAACAAGGAGATGCTCTAATGCAAGAAAACGAACCTAATTTTGAGAAACACATCGACGATATCGTAAAAGCTATCGGAGATAAGCTAGAACGCAATGTAATTGCAAACGAACTAAGAAGATATGTAGATGAATATGGAATTGATTTACCTACAGCTAAAGAATCTATAGTAAGAAAACATTATGGAAACCCAAATGAATTGAGTGTAGCTGGAGAAAAATTACTTGCTCAAGTTGGGCCTGGAGAAACTAGTGTAAGCTTCAAAGCTAAGATTATTTCGGTATACAAAAAAGAAATAAACACTAAAGAAGGATCTAAAAAGACAATTTATGAGGGTGAAATTGGAGATGCTAGTAGCAGACTAAGGTACACTTTTTGGAACGATGAATTTAATTTTCAGCCAAATGATGTTGTAGAAATTTCAAATGCTTATACTAAAAGCTGGAATGATATTATTACCGTAAACATAGGCGACCGAGCAATTATGAAAAAAGTTGAAGACAATGACTTAAAAGAGCTTGACTTAGGAGTTGTTAAAACTAATAACGCTCAAACAGCACAAGAATTAGAAGTTGTAAACTTAAAGCCAGGCATGAGAAATGTATCGGTTAAACTAAGAGTAATTGATGTTGAGCCTCGCACTATAAATATAAAAGGTGAAGAAAAAATCATCTTTGGTGGAAACATAGGGGACAAAAGTGGAACATGTCGCTTTACTTCTTGGGAAGATCATAAAATTGTAGCTGGAAAAGCTTACTCTGTAGAAAATGCATACGTTAAAGAATTTAACGGACCTGATTTGCAGTTTGGCGAATATTCAAAATTCACTGAAATTGAAGAAGATAATCTGCCGTCTCTTTCTGATTATGAAGCCGGAATGAACTACACTTTAGCTCAATTAGACGAACGTAATGGTGCGTCCGATGCAGTTGTCGAAGGGCACGTTTTCAATATAAGAGAAGGAAGCGGCCTTATTTTTAGAGATAAAGAAACTAAAAGGTTAATTCGAAACGGCGAGGATCGTAAAAATGCAGAACCCGATTTAAGAGTGAAAATGATTTTTGATGATGGAAGTGGTTCATGTACTGCATATTTGAATCGTGAAATCACTGAGAGGTTAATTGGAAGAAATTTAGATTCTTGTTTAGAATTTGTAAAAGAGAACTTTGGGCCTGAAGCTTTAGTTGAAGAAATGGAAGATGCTCTTTTGTTAAAACCTTTGAAACTAAGGGGCTTTGCGCGATCTGATGAATATGGATTATCTTTCTTTGCCAAATCCTGCGAACCTGCTACTGAAATCGATGTTCCGAACGCAGCCAGACAATTCCTCGCTGCATTGGAGGGCTAAATGGCACAACGAAGAGAGCCGGGAGTTCTTGTTCTAGCTAAGGAATTAAATGGCGCAATAGAAAAACATGTAGAAGATAGAGAATATTCACCTACTTACTTAATTTCAGAGATTGGAGGAAAATTATCCCGCGTACTAATTGCTGGAGTGTTGGACCAATTGGAAAATCGAGGTTCAGAAAGTGATCCTTTCTATACTGCAAGAGTCATCGACCCTAATGGAGACTTTTACTATCTCCAAGCAGGGCAATATAATCCGGAAGGGGCCTCTGCACTATCCAAACTGGAAAACGGAGTGCCTATCCTTTGCGTCGGTAAAGTAAGAGCAAGAACTCCTGAAGATAGCGAAAGAACATACGTTAGTGTTCAACCTGAAGGCGTTAGAGCAGTTTCAATGGATGAAATTAACCATTGGGCGATAAAAGCCTGTGAAGAACTAATTAAGCGTATTAATGCAACAAAAGTATTTGGTGAAAATGATGAAGAGTACAATAAAATGAATTTAACCTCTCGTGAAAAAGATGGAATGCAATTAGCTAAAGAATTCTATCCAACCGTAGCTGTTGAGAACTATAGTGCCCTTTTGTATGACTGTTTAACAAAATTAGCCAATAGAGAAGCTAGTTCTGAGGAAACTTCAAACTTTACCGGTGAATTCGAACCTGCAAATAGTACTTCAGTGAAAGAAGAAGTAATTATACCTGTAGAAGAAAAACCTGAATATACCACTGAAGAAGAAAACAAAGAAGATGCTGTAGAAGTAAGTCAACCTGCGCCCGAATCTTCTGAAAATGAAAGTAAAGTATTGCAAACTATTAAAAAATTAGATGAAGGAGACGGAATATATTACGATGATTTGGGCATTGCCGTTTCGCTGGAAGGAATAGACGGGCCTATGCTCGATGAAATATTAGATTCTTTGACTGATCAAGGCTTGATTTTTCAACCTCGATTTAATCATTACAAGGAGGCATAAATGAGCGAAGCAAAAGTAAAAGTTGTAGAAGATTTGCCTGGAGTGGGACCTGCAATCGCAGAAAAATTAAGAGATGCAGGTTACGATACTCTTGAAGCAATAGGTACGCAAGCACCTGGCACCCTTTCGGATGCCACAGGAATTGGAAAAGAATCATGTTCTAAGTTTATAGCTGAAGCTAGAAAGGCAGCAAATATTGGGTCATTCTTAACTGGAACAGAATTAATGGAGAAAAGAGCAACCGTTGGAAAACTTACAACGGGAGCTGAAGCATTTAACGAATTATTAGGTGGAGGCGTAGAAACCCAATCTATCACTGAGTTCTATGGCCAGTATGGTTCTGGTAAGACTCAGTTTGTACTTCAACTAGCTGTGAACACTCTGCTTCCAATTGAACAAGGAGGCCTTGGCGGAGAGGTTGCAATCATCGACACTGAAAATACCTTCAGACCTGAAAGAATTATTTCAATGTCGAAAGCACTTGATTTAGATCCTGACGAAGTATTGAGTAAAATCCATGTAGGAAGAGCATACAATTCTCATCAACAAATGCTAATGGTAGAAAAAGTCAGTGAAATAGCAAAAGAACGGCCTATCAAAATGCTCGCCGTAGATTCATTGACCGGCGCTTTCCGTGCCGAATATATTGGAAGGGGGACGCTTGCAGATAGACAAGGAAAAATTAATGCTCACATGACAGAATTGGCTAGGTTTGGTGACTTGAATAATGCAGCAGTGGTAGTTACAAATCAAGTTTCATCAAACCCTGCAGCTTTCTTTGGAGATCCTACTAAACCAATTGGTGGAAATATTGTAGGACACACTTCAAAATTCAGAATTTACTTAAGAAGAGGAAAAGCTGGTAAGCGTGTTTGCAGGCTAGTGGATTCCCCTCATTTACCTGAAAATGAGGCTTTAGTGTCAATCACTGAGGATGGAATTCGAGATGGCTAGAGAATTAGAAAACTTTCTATCTGCTCTGAAGCCAAAATGGGAAGATTCCACTGAATTTGAATGGCTAAAAAAAGCTAAGATTCCTTCTTTGGGAAAAAAGATAAGATATAGTCCTTCAACCCGAACCAATTATTAATTGCAAGAGAGATAATGCTATCATTTTCACGGTCTACCCAAGCCTGCTCTTTGGCGCCATCTTCGTCCATGAAATGACTCATTGAAGAATAGCCCGAACTTCCACCATCGTTTACTTTGTGTTGGACAGCGTCAGGTACATTATTCGTCATAGCATTTCCTACTTTGAATGGCCAGTGTTTAAAATCTTCACCAGAGGAATAACGCCCTATAGTTGAGTTATCGATATCTTCATCGTCTTTCTTAGTATGGTGTGTGCCTCTTGGAGTTTCTTCTTCATCTTTATACTCATAAAATGTTTCATCTGCGGGTTTATACCCTCGAATCTCCATTTCAGAATTCGTCATCTTCCTCCCAATCAAAGTCTAATTCTTCTTTTCCCTTAGTTGCAAAATATCCAGCCAAAACTATCGAAGTAACTGAAACAAGAACTAATAACGTAGTTGTTCCTCCCTCGCTAACTTCATCTACTAAAGATTGTACAAAGTCTTCTTCTTCAGGCTCTGCAACAACAAGAATAAACTCAGCTACATTATTATTTTCGTTTGACTCAGTAACTACATTATTTCGATCAATTACTACTTTGATTAGATACTCTCCATTACTGTCAAAAGTATATCTAAAAGAGGTTGAAGCCGATGCGCCAGGTGTTGCGAATACTGCCGTTTCGTAAAGAACTATTTCATTACCTCCTGAAACCCAAACTACTGTAACAGGTATTGGATTGTAAGCAACTAATGGATCGCCTTCTGCAGAAACCGTAATATCGATTGTAAAGGAATTTCCTGCTTTTATTTTTGATATTCCTGTTTGATTGTTTATTTGAATATTTCCTGGAGATATTACGTTATCTATTTCATATCCATGTATCACAAGGTATAGCTCTTGTTCTGAGAATACCTTCCAGTGATTGTCCTGAATGTCTTTAGCTTGAATGTAAAAGGAGTATGTGTCGCTTATTGCTTGTGCTTCATTATAATACCAATAAAAAGAAACTTTGTAAGAATCATTCTGCATTGATTTCGTATTGAAATCTGCGGTATACCCTTGATTTCCAGAAGAAGCCCCAACTACTCCAAGCACCCACTCATTGGAGTCGATGTCGGAAGTGCCAAAAGCACTCCACACCATTACAGAAACTGCTACACGTTCAGCTGAGTCTTCTATGCTAATTATCGGGAAATCGGCTTGAAAGTGATTGAAGTTTACTTCCGAAATTCCTGCCGGATGCTCAATACTTGATGTCAAAATCACAATTTGTTCAGTAGACTGCCCACCTGTGACTGGGTTTTGGCCGGGATCGCCCCCTGAATATTCAATTTCCACCTCCAACTGATCATTATCATTTGGGTTCTGGTTAAAGGATTCATTAGTTAAATCGAACGAAATTTCAAATTTAGTTGCTTCCTCTGATGAATCTGTAATCGTCTTTGATTGAGATGTTGCTTGACCATCTGCAGTTCCGCCTCCAATTGTTACTGAAATTCTGAATTGGACATCCTCAACTGTTCCTTGTGTTGAATTTGCCCAAATTGTAAATATATGCTCCCCAGAAGCAACTGAACCAGGAGTTTCTAAGTCAACTACCCAAAGTCCGACACTAGTCCACTGCCGGTCTTGTCCGGGCCACGAAAGTCTATTTGCTTCTTGAGGGCAGTCACTTTGTGTATCTACTTCTGAAACTGGAGCTAAGGTAGAAATATTCCCATTCCCGTTATCTAGGTCTCCATAAAAAAATAAATTTAATTCATTAAAATCTTCAGATGTTTCAGCTTGACTTGATTGTGCCAACAGTAAAATACTGAAAAAAGCCATTGCAACGAGGCTCTTTCTTAACATCTGCATACTTCTGAATCACTCGTGAGAGTACTTTAAGGTTTCCTAACTTTAGAGGATTACGTTTTAGGTTCCGAATACTATACGTAAAATATCTCTAGTGCCTGGGCCTAAACCTAAGGCGAGTAAGAATAAAATTAACAAGCTAATCATCTGCTTTTGATCTTCTTTGTGCTCTTCATTTTCTAGTGCAATAATGACTCCAGTTACTACTAAAAATTTCAAAGGTAACATTACTATTGCCGTACCAAATTCTTCTATAAACCAAGTAGGTAAAACGTGTTTTTCAACATAGCCATATCTGTCAATTCCCAGATATGTTGCTGAACCATCCACGAAATGTCCGAAATAAAGTGTCAAATAAAGAGGATTTAACATGTGTGCTGCAGGCATCCATTTTGAATGTGAAAAAGTTAAGCTTCCAGTCAAAGAAATAAGGATTCCTACGGACATAAACATTATGATTGTAGAATTATTTTCTACTTCTCTCACAAGATACAAATTAAAGGAGAATAAGATAAAGAGTAATAAAAACATAATGTTCGGAATTCCATGATTGGAGACAAACCAGCTAGATACCCAAATTAATCCCGTTAGAAGGCTTGCAATAATTACTGTATCCCAAAGCATTTCAGGATTAACTAGTTCGTTTTGGGATAAATTTAGATATGATAAAATAACTAGTAAAGTACTGGCTATACCAAAAAACATCACAGGGTCTCTCAGTGGTTTACTGCGTAAAAATTCTGCTATTAGGGCTACTGCTGAAAGTACTATTAAAGTCCATGACGAAGGATGTATCCATTCTCCTGGCGCAAAATACCACCAAATCCCATAACTTCCAATTGCAAAAGAAGTTAAACCTATTGCTTTTGTTTTAGAGTTTATTTCACTTTTTGATAACCACACTCCAAGTGCTATGAAAAATAAAGCAATACCTGTTATTGTTCCATAAATTAGAGGGGAAATCATTATGTACTGAATAGGAGGCTCAAATGCATCTGCATCTTCAAGTGTTCGTACTACTCCTCCCAATATTAGTAAAGGAATTGAATTAAAAACGAATTTATCATCTATTACTATTTTCCAATAATCTAACAGTTCATTAATGATTGTAAAGAATATGAAAAAACAGAAACCGTAAGCTAATGTATTGTAAATATTATATTTAGCACCGGTCCTATCACAGTCGACATCTCCAACTTCACATGCATCTGATTGAATAGGACTAACAAAATATTCTTCCCAGAATGAATTTGCTTGAGGAACAAAGCTGATTGCTAAAATGGTTAATGCTAAAAAACCTATTACAACCTGATTTCTTTGAACTTGTTCCATTATTGCTGTAATGCTTCTTGCTCTCTTTTAATTCTTGCAGCTCTAAAAGATAAGATACAAAAATATAAATATTCACCACAAATTATTAACAAAACACCTTTGGAAATATTTGCAAGACTGTATTGCCCATCTAAAAATCCTAATATTGAATCTAAACTACCTAATAACCCAAGTAAGGCAAATACTGCAGTAACATGCATTGCATGTTTTGCCATATCTGGACTGTTATAGGCCACATATCCTGGAACCAAAATTCCTAAACCAAATATAGAAGGAATCAAAGCGGTAATCGACGCTTGTCCTGAATAAATGTAGGCGACAATACCAAATAAAACAAGAAATCCTCCCTCTATAATTGCAACAAAAGGCATATTACCTAAAATCCAAGAAACTGTCCCTGGTTTTTCTTCTATTGTGGGCATTTCTAAATCATCGCACTTTGAAGGGTAATTAAAATGTGTTGTTGAGTTAGAGATAAATAGTGTTCATTTCGTCCTATGAGTAATGGACTTACTTAAAGTGGATGAAATTACAAGTCGAACTAGAATGATTGGGCCTTGGGATTATGACCCCGAAGAAAAAATGTTAGTGCGAGAAACTACGTTCAAAGATTTCAAAGAAGCTATAGGTTTCATAAACAAGTTAGCTGAAGTTGCTGAAAAAATAAACCACCACCCCGATATGACTGTTTGTGAATATAATCGTGTAATAGTTGCTACTACAACTCATGATAAAGGTGGAATTACCGATAATGATATTCGTATTGCACAAGAATTTGAAAGTATCTTAGAAACATATGACTAGTGCTTCATGGGTGCTAAAAAAGTCAATATAGTTTCTCTGAGTATACGTTTCATTATTGGCTTTGTTTGGCTTTCATTTTGGTCTTTGATTTCAATTGGTTTAATGATTATATGTTTACCTTTTCGAAATCTTAGGATTAAATTAGGTAATTTAACAGGAAAGATAATCGGACCTGTGGTAACTAGAATTACAGGCACAAAAATAAAATATTCAAATTATAGCAAAATTCATGATACAAAGCCTGCAATTTACGTTATGAATCATGCATCTGCTTTAGATATTTTTGTAGCTATGGCTCTTTGCCCTTACGGAGGGTGTGGAGTTGGAAAAAAAGAAATCGTTAAGATTCCCTTTTTTGGGCAAGTGTATTGGCTTTCTGGTCATTTATTGATCGATAGAAGTAATAGAAAAAAAGCAATAGAATCAATGAATAATTTATCTGAACAAGTTAAAAATAATAATCTTAGTATTTGGATTTGGCCAGAAGGTACGAGAAGTGAGGATGGTAAACTATTACCTTTCAAAAAAGGATTTGCACATTTAGCTCTAGCTACTAATTTACCAATTGTTCCAGTAATTTTACATGATGCACACAAACGATGGCCTGCTAAATCCATGAATTTTTATCCTGGAGAGTGCCAAGTTGATATTTTGGATCCAATAAAAACTGATTCTTGGAAAAGAGAGTCTATTGATGAACATGTTGAGCAGGTTAGGGGTGTTATGGCCAAATCTATGGCTTAATTTGGATAAGTATGCTCGTAGTCTTTGATTTGGACGGAACACTGATAGATTCCAGTCGATCCATTTTGGAATCTCATAAAGCTGCATGGAAAAGTGTTAATGCAAAATGCCCACCTAAAGAAAAAATACTCAAACTTACTGGCCTACCTTTGATTGATATTATGCAGAAACTAGGACCTGAATATGATCCTCGAGCTTTAGCTAAAATTTATTCTCAAACTTACATGGAAGCAACTAGACATGAAAAACTATTCGATGGAATAACTGAACTTTTAGCAAACAAATTTCGTGCTGCAGTTGCAACTGGAAAAAGCCAGCGTGGTGCCGAACGAGTAATCAAGCACTTTGGATTTGAAGAGCGTTTTGAAGTAATATTAGGAGGAAACTCTGTTGCTAATCCTAAACCAAATCCAGACCTCTTATTATCAATAATGGAATCAGCAGGCACTAAAGATCTAATAATGGTTGGAGATACAACATACGACCTCGAAATGGCAGATGCTGCCGGAGTCAAAGGAGTAGGTGTAAGTTGGGGACATCATCCAAGTGAACTCCTCAGCAAATGGGCGCCTGTTGTAAATTCAGTTGAAGAACTAAGGCAACATTTGAAAGTTTGACTTTTTGATTAATACTACTGTTTAACCAATATTCATTTCTTTTAATTTTTCAGGAAGATAAGTATTCGTAACGAAATCAAGTCCGTACTTAGCTAAAGCTTGCTGTTCTGATTTTTTATTAATTTCTAATTGTAATTCTATTTCGTTACGCCAATATTTACTTTTGAATCTTGGATCTGTTAAAATTGATTTTAAGGCACTTTTATCTCTATCTGATAATTCATCTGCTGGAAGTTCGTAATTGATTATGTCTGAAGGAGTAACCCCTAGATACCTTGCGCTAGGTGTGGCTAATATGTGTGAAATATGAGCTGTTTTGATAGCTCCATATGCGACTGAGCTATAAATTCTGTAAGACCAAGGATCTGCATCTGTAAACAACAAGAGAGGCAAACCTGATGCTTGATGCATTCTCTGCAAAAACCTCCTTGTGGATCTTGCAGGTTGCCCTTTGATGTGTACCAAAATAGCCTCATGTGTTTCATCGAATCCATTTTCAACTAACCTATCAAACATTCCTCCAGTTTCAATTGCTATAATGCAAGTAGATTTACCAAAATCGTTAAATGTGATTTTATCTTCTTCAACGTTGTATGGAATATTATAGCCTGTATCTCCTACATCATTCCTACAATTAATTCTCATCGGTTGACCTTTTCTATTAATCTCAGTAAGAGTCACATCTCCCAATACTTTAGCCCCATCTTCCTCTGGTCTAATTTTGAAATCCTCTCTTTGAAAGTGTGTAACAATTTCTAAATCTTCAATCAACTTATTAGATTCATCCTGAGCATGAAATTTGCCTAAGTCCCATGCTTCAGAAATATAATACAATTCTCTTAATGTTGAGGATTTGCTTTGAGATGACATTTCCCTAATAAAGTCTAGGAGATATGTCGTTCTAAGAAGCATGTATGCTCCGTCCAGTTTTTTAGCTGTTCTAGTAGTTTCTGAATCGCCATATTTCCAAACTTTGGCATTCTCATCAAAAATTATGTTGTTCTTACTACGTGTTGGAACGGACATCTCAGGAATTTTACCTGTATTTAATTGCTCATAAATTTGTGCAGCTATTTCTTCTAACTCAGTTACTGCCGAAGCCATACACGTCTATCCAAAAGGGGTTATAGATTGAATGGGTCAAAAAAGAAATGAAATTTTAAATGTAAAAGACAAAATATAGACCGTCTTTCCTTTAGAATTATGTATCGCTTGAGAAGTGAGAGGTTTTTCATATCATAGATTTTTCAAGTTTAATTGCCATGCTCATATTTACTTTGCCAGTATCTTTCTTGCCTGGGCCAAATAATCTATTATCAGCAGTACACTCCTCAAAATTCGGATTTAACAACACTTTACCTCTAATTTTAGGAATGGTTATTGGATGGTTTTTACTTGGAATTGCCGTTGGCCTTGGTGCTCTATTTATTGAAAAAAATTCAATGCTACTTACTGTGCTAACGTATGCTGGCGTTTTATACATGATTTATCTATCATACAAAATAACTTTTTCTTTAAGTTCGGAAGACCCTGACTTTTCTAATGAAAGGCTTGGAACAAATACAGGTATAATTCTCCAAGTTGTAAATGGTAAGGCCTTCATCCATTTACTAATTTTAATGACGGTATTTGGAACTGCATTTGGGGCTGATTTTATAGGTAAAATGATTATTGCTTTACTCAATGTCCTAATCAAGCTTACAGGCTGGATTGCATGGGCCTTATTTGGTACTGCATTGAAAATACAATTTAACGATACGAAATCGGGAATTTTAATTAATAGGGCTTTTGGTTTTTCACTTTTCTGCGTAGCAATATGGATCGCAATTCCTAGGTAAATGAGTCAAAAACATAAATCAAAGAAAACGCTCTTGTCTCCTGACGAAAAATTATGGAGGAGAATTTCTTCCAAATTTGGTAAAGATGAAGATAAATGGGATATGGTCTGGAATTCTAGCAAAATTTATTCATTCTTTGTTGAAAAAGAAAAACTAAAATTAGACAATAAGGAATCTAAGCAATTAAAAAGTAAAATTGATGAGATTTTAGCCCATTCAAAAAAGAAAAGGCAATGGTTTTTGCACAAACAAAATAACGAATACATTTTAAGAAAGCCAAAAGAAATCAGTGAAATAGAATCCAATATTCGAGATTGGCGCTATTTTTTCAATACTTATTCACCAACTGAAGAGATCTCTCTTACAGGACAATTACCTAGTAAAGAAAATAAAAAATACAAATTAATCGAAGATGTTTGGTTTGCAATTATCGCCAATGAAAAATTACCTAAAAATTTTTCCCTATCTAAAAGTGAATATATTGTGAATTGGAAAACGTATGATTTAGTTAAAGATGTAAAGAATTTTGCAAATGTTTGCTCCGGATTAAGATTCCGCGACCCTTTGCCCTCAATAGCTCTATTGCTTATAAAATCAAAGAGAATAGATGCAACCAAACTATTGGATTTAAGACTAAATCATTTGCGAACAAACAATTCAAACCCTTTTAGTAGAAATTATGACTCTCGCCTGTCTGATATTGCTGAAAGAATACCTGATGTTGATGCAGAACATGCTCTGAAAGAAAGTAGAACCGACTTGAGGCATTTACCATTTGTAACCATAGACCCTAAGACTGCTAAGGATTTTGATGATGCGGTCTGTTTAATTGAAGAAAACGGGAAACGAACCTTATGGGTCGCCATCGCAGATGTAGCACATTACATTGAACCTGAGACGCTCTTAGATGATGAAGCGAGAGCAAGAGCAACCTCTGTTTATTTGCCGCATACCGTTCTACCAATGCTTCCCTCTAGATTATCTGATAATTTGTGTTCATTGAGAGCAAAAGTACCTAGATTAGCAATGACCGTTTCAATGGAAATAGAAAATGACTGGACAATTGGAAAAGTCGCTGCTTTTGAAAGCGTTATTGAAGTTCGAGAAAACCTGTCATATGAAGATGCTTTAGATAATTCTCAATTTCAAAATATGATAGAAGTATCTGAAGGGTTACGTCGAAACGAAATAAGACTGAACTTAAATTCTGCTGAATTGAGACCCAGAGTCCACGAAGATGAAATAAGTGTTAATGTCAAATGGCCAAACAAAGCAACTGAAATGATTGAAACATTCATGGTTGCTACTAATAATTCAATTGGGATTTTACTCGGTGAAAAAAATGCACCTTTACCTTGGAGAAGTCATGCGCCGCCGGATGCTCCAGAAGTTGAAGAATTAAATGCTAAATTCAAAAATATGGAAATTAATATTGAATTGCCGATGCCTAGTGTAAAGAAATTTGGGCAATCTGAAGAAGCTGAATTGGCAAGTATGCTGGGAGATTGGGCAAATAGCGGAAATATTGAAATTAGTGGCCTAGAAAATTCTGATGATCAAGATGACGTTGCACAATACCTCAAAAATGTGTTGGACCCAGATGCTCGAAAAGATATTCTTATTTCTCTAAAAGAAGCACAAGAGAAAGCTAATGATCTAAAGAGTGCGACACGAAGAGTTGTTGATCATGGGCTATTCTATCTTTTGCAACGTGCCATATATTCACCAGAGAATCTAGGACATTTTGGATTGAATCTAAACGCTTATGTTCATTTTACAAGCCCTATTCGAAGATATGCAGATCTCGTTGTTCATCGTCAACTCAAATCTTTACTAAATAATGAAGAATGGGTTCATTCTGAAGAGGAAATGACTAACATTTCGGAGCAATGTACTGCCAACAGTCAAGAAGCCAAGTCTATCGAATGGGAATTAGTTGCAAATGCTTTTCATCTACATTTATTGAGAGGTGGAACTATCGGATCTGTTGAAAATTCACAAGAAAAACTAGAACTAAAACAATGGCCTGCTAGAGTCGTTGGACTTCGAAATCCCTGGATTTTCCTTGATTTATTAGATGACGGGGCCATTCGTGGAAAACTACATGTTAGTCAATTAGGCGATGGAAGACAATTGTCTACAGATGAATTTGGATTACACTTAATCAATGAGAACAAAAAAGAAACTGATGATATTATCTTAACTTTAGGTCAAAAATTCCCATGTAGGTTGAGAGGGCTTGATCTTTGGAGTGGTGAATTGGATTTGGCTCCTATATAGTATATTTATTGTACAGCCAACATCAATATAATTGAATTGATTAAAGTACATATGCCGCCGTTATTTCGCATTTATACAAACACTAATGCTTAAGTTCATATCATACACCTTTTGATGGCGGCAAATATTTACTTCAGTTTGATTAAATCGTGTTTAACTTATTCGCCTGGCAACCTATATTTTCCTAATTTAACTTTCACCATTTCGTCCATTTCTTCTACTGTAATAAGTGGCGTTAAATTTCCTGAAAAAGTGCCGGATGCAGCTATATTTAAGGCCAAACCTGTTACTGTCGTGTGATCTGGAAAATCCATTATTGATACAAAGTCATCTTGTCCATAGCACCAGTAGTAAGCTTCAACTGTTCCTCCTAATGATTCTACCATTCGAATGGTTTCATCTCTTCTAGAGGTTCCACCCTCTCTTAATAATCCTTGAACACCTTTTTTTGTGTAGCTACCTGAATACATGAATTTAGACATAAAATACTATAATATCAATATCATTTAACATTTTGCTTACCTAAAAAGAAATTGTAAAAAATATTTTAATACTGCTGTGCAATAAAATAACATGGGGCCAAACGTATTGGGAGTTTATGCGGCCGTACAGCACAATGAAAATTTAAAAATGTTGTCTGGCCTATCTGAAACATGGACTGTTGAGAAATCTCAGTATTATAATTTTGTAATGACTCCCCAAATTTCTTTTATTTTTTCCTTTTTTAAGATGTTACCGTACCTGTTGTTTGGTGTAACTCTTACGCTGTTTGGAATTATAAGTATTATTGATTTGAACGGGGAAGATATTCAGATGTCCCTGCTCTTACTAGGAATAGGGCTCTTCAATCTATTTTTGTCTCTGACTGTCAGACAAAAAGAAATATTTTTAGACTTAGATAATGGGTATTTTGTCTGGAGGTTTGTTAATTGGCCTAGATTTAGAAATAAAAAATATAAATTATTTCAACCTTTCAGTTTCAAAGTTAGGAAAAACTCTAGAGGAGTTAGTAATAGTAATCGTATGGCGGGTTATGATTTTGTAGTAATGGATGAAAACGAGAAAGAAATTCCTTTGATTTTCTTTAGGTGCGATCAAAATCCAAGAAAAGAGTTTCCCATCATTGTTAAAACATTAGAAGATTCGCTTGGATTAAGAAAATTATTTGATAGCGCAGAAAATGGATAGTATGTTTTAAATTACTCTTTTCATAGAAGTAATTATGAAAGGTAT
>MIYX01000005.1 GCA_001875365.1 Marine Group III euryarchaeote CG-Epi4 | reverse complement strand
CTCTTGTAATTGAAGAAACAATGAAGTCTATTTCTTTAGTTTCTCAGTTCTTTTTAGTTGGCGATTCTCGAAATTATTGTTCAGGACTTGTAACACTTGATGGCGGTGCAATTCTTCGTGATAAACTTGGAATGAATCCTGACGATATTCCTAAAGATCCGCAAGAACAGATTAAGGAGTTAGAAAAGAGAGGAAGACCTATTTCCGAATTTACAGGAAGCAATGAAATATTTGAAGAAATAAATTCCCAAATTAATTCGTTAAATTCTAGATTTTCAAACCCTGAACAAGTTAAAAAGTTCACTATTTTACCTCGAGATTTTGATATAGATAATAGTGAGATGACGCCAACTCTGAAAATCCGTCGAAAACAGATTAATGAAAATTGGTCTAAAGAAATAAATTCTATGTATACAGACTAAAATGTTGAGACAAACATTTTTCCTAGCTTCATTGCTAGGTGCTTTAAATCTGTACTATGCAGAAGACTTAGTTTTACAAATTCTTTCTGGAGCATTATTTTTATTCAGTTTAGGAATATCTGTGATTTGGCCTGAACCTTTACCACCTCCACCGCCGGCCAATTTGTGGTCGGAAGCGCCTGAGAAGAAGGAAAGAGAAATGAAAACTTGTTCTAGTTGCGGTAAAGCAGTTGACCTAAAATGGACAATGTGTCCTTATTGCTCTAAGAGAGTATAGTCATCTTTAGGAGAGGCACTAAACTTTTATCTGACACTCTAACTAGGATATTGTGGAAAGAATAAACATTCTAATGATAGCATTAATGTTGGTTTTTATTTCATTACCAGCTTCAGGCATATCAAATCCAGAAGAAATTAAAACTGAATTATCTGAAATTCCAGACGTGAAGGTGGATTTTTGGGAAGAAAGCTTATGGTGGGAAAGTACATCAAGAGATTTAAATCGAAATAAGATTGTAGATTGGTTGGAAACTATTGATGATGAATACGCCATTGGTGTAATTTATGATCATCAGCCTATTAATGAAGACTTAATTTTATTAGAGGAATTAGGCATATCAGTAAAAGTCAACGTAGATTTAGTTCACGGACTTTTACTAGGTACAGTTAATGCTGAATTATTTGAGACAATAAGTAATTTTCCAGGTGTCCTTATGGTAGAGCCATACAATAAAGTTGTATTTTACGGAGATGTTCAGACGCCAGCAATTAAAGCTAGTAATTCTTCAATTTATCCTGATGGAGCTTGGGATTTAGGATTCACAGGTAATGGAGTTAATATTGCAGTAGTGGATACAGGAATCGACAATGAGCATCCTGGCTTAGATGGCAAATATATTGCAGGATATGATGCAGTATGTTCAGACGACGCTTTGTGTATGGCTTCGCTACAAGAGGATGATGGCTCATTTGACCCTGACGATCAAAATCAGCATGGAACTGCGTGTGCAGGTATGGCTGCAAGTAATGGTATCTTACCAAATGGTGAATCCTCAAATTTCACAGGTTCAGCACCAGACGCAGATTTAGTTGATGTTAGAATAGGTACTGCAGTTGGTGCAGGTCCGTTTGAAAATTATGTATTAGAGCAAGAATTTTACGAATCTGCGATGGACGGCTTAAACTGGGTTATAGATAATAAAGATACAGCTTGGGCAGGTGTTGGAAATGAAAGTTTTGGAATTGATATAATATCGTTATCTTGGGGAATTACTTCACACGAAAGTGGAGGCTCTGATGGTTCAGACATGTTTTCGCAAGTTTTAGATGAAGCTACACTAGCTGGCGTGGTGGTTTCTGTTGCAGCAGGTAATTCAGGTTCAGATAATGATGGACTTTCAGGTATGGGCTCCTCTAGTCTTTCGATAACAGTTGGAGCTTTGGATGATAAAAATACAGTAGATAGAGAAGACGACGGTATTGCTTCATACTCAAGTAGAGGCCCTCGTCGAGACAACAATGATGGAAATCCATATAATGAAATGAAACCCGATATATCTGCTCCAGGTACAAATATCATTCAGGCTGAAGCTTGTTATGCCAGTAGTAGCTGTTACAATAGACTTCCAGGTCAAGATGCTGCAGATAATGGTTACAGTGGAAGAGGCAGTGGAACATCGTATGCAACACCCGCAGTTTCGGGAGTAATTGCTTTGATGATAGAAGCAAATTCTGAATTAGATCCTCTTGAAATTAGAGAAATTTTACGCTTAACAGCCGAAAGAAAAGAAACACTTACTTCAGCAGATGGAGAGGGCGTTGAAGAAGGTCCTTGGGCCACTTATCCTGAACTAGATCCATACTGGAATCGACATTTCGGTTGGGGTATGGCGGATGCTTATGAGGCAGTTCAATCTTCTCTAATAAATACAGACTTGGAAAATGTTAATGTTGACTTACAAGCACACATTACCGGCAGTCAACTAGGATGGCAATCTGGAAATAATATTAATGAGTTTACAGGCATTGCTTGGGGACGTGGGCTAGAATTATCAAAGGTAGAATACAGTCTTGACGGCAGTTCATGGAGAGAAGCATCATATGAAGTTAGCAGTAACGAATCAATATACGTTAATTGGAAAATTACTCTTGATTCTAAAGAGATTTCATTTACTGGAGATCACACGCTATTAGTAAGATCTGTAGGCGATTCAGGATCATATTCACTATCTACACATTCGAGTTTCTATGCTTATGGTGAGTCAGAAAGTTCTACGGATAATTTCATGGCTATATCAGTAGTACTCGGAATATTAGTTGCGGGTGTGGCAGTTGTTACAGCCTACAGAAATAAATTATTCAACAATTAGATTACAGGTAAGCCTTAAATCTAACAGGTAAAGTGTTGTAGTGTGCGCGTCAATACATTTATTGCAGTAGGTGTCGTATTTGCAGTTATTGGACTTCTTGGGTTAACTTATATTTTTCCGAAGATGATGTGTATCTCAGGGCAAGATTTTGTAGATCAAATTGATACTTCATCTGGACAAGAAAAGTATAGTGATTATTCTATTGGAGATACAATCACTATTTCAGATAGTATTGCAAGAATTGAGATTGACAATGGCAAAACACTAGTTTGGTTAGAAACAATCGGAAGATCCGAAAATGATCCACCTTTCCGCTTTGGTTCAGATATAATGGGAGATTTTGGTGTTGGTAATAGTGTAATAATTAAATTTGAAGTTGTACAAGACAGTACTGGTGACTATACTCTAAAGGGATATGAAAACGGAGGCTCAGGATTAGCTTCTGATACAATTACATCACGGTATTCTACAATCAATGAATACATATTCATGTTTTTAATATTGGGAGGAATCGGTTCAGTAGCTTATGGAGGATATATCTCATTTATTGGGAAAGATGAAGAACCACAAGATGACTGGGGTTTTCCAGCTCAAGCACCGACTCAACCTCCAGTAGCAGCTCCACCTATGTCTGCACCTCCTGTTCAACAGGCACCAAATCCAGTGGCGCCACCAGTCTCACCTCCTCAGGCAGCAGTACCTCCAGTTCCATCAAATGAGCCTACTAGTATGACAATAACAGTCCCTCCGGGTGTCGTTCCGGGCCAAGTTTTGACAGTAGGTCTACCTGATGGTAGGTCTGTTAATGTTCAAGTTCCAGCAGAATGTAATGCAGGTTCTCAATTCACAATAACGGTGAACTAAATGAAAAATCAAATACAAAAAATATGCTCGATGGCCATTGTTGGCCTGCTAATGTTTTCAGGTTGTATTGACACAGATGAAGCCATAGGGAAGAATATCAATCCTACTGCAGTTGTTGATGTAGTAACTGGTTTGCGAGTTGTAAATCTTAATGACCAAATTCAATTTGACGCATCACAATCAGAAGATGTAGATGGTTCAATTTCTTCTTATCTGTGGGATTTTGGAGATGGTAATACAGCCACTACCAAAATGGCAATGCACAGATATCAGAGTCCAGGTGATTACATTGTTTCCTTATCAGTTACTGATGACGATGGGGCTGTTGGTAATAACGATCAGGGACTAACGTACATTACAGTTTTACATGGTGAAGTTAATGAGGGTTCAGGAGTGCCTCATGGAATCCTTTCAGTTAAAGCTTCAGTGGTTTCCCCTGGTGCTTCTGTAGATTTCAATGGAGCCGGTTCTTGGGCCTGGTCCCAAGATGAAGATGGTGATTGGTCTGTATCGAATTCAGCAATAACTTCATGGTCTTGGGATTTTGGTGATGGCGAAACTGGTACAGGTTCAGAGGTATCTCATACTTTTGGCTCTGCAGGTGGTTTTAGTAGTTTTTCAGTACTTGGTAGCTATCCAGTCAAACTCACAGTTACCAGCGAAGATAATATCCCAGATACGGTCTACAGAACGATTAGAGTAATTGCAGAGCAATCATCAGAGTCTAAATCTCCAGATCCTAAGGTATACACAACTGTTAGTATAGGAGATCCACGAACATTAGATCCGGCAGAAGCTTATGATTCAGCTAGCGGAGGAGTTCTCTCAAATACTTATGAAACCTTAGTATTTTATGACAGAGATCAGGAAGATAAATTGATTCCAGTTTTAGCTACCGAAGTGCCTTCTACATCTAATGGAGGTATATCACAAGACGGTTTGACTTATACTTTCAAAATTAGACAAGGAGTTACATTTCATGATGGTTCATCGATGGACGCAGATGATGTAGTTTTTTCAATTAATAGATTATTGATAATGGGTCTGGGTCCATCCTGGATGTATGCAGAATTACTTGATGATACTGATGAAGATGGTGATGGTATTGTAGACAGTATAACAAAAATAGATCAATACACAGTTCAATTTCAATTGAAGGAAGCTGCACCACGATTTTTACCAATAATGGCCTATACTGCAGGTTCCATTGTATCTAAGGATTGGGTCACTAGCAAAGGTTGTGGTTATCCTGCAGCAGGTACACAATGTACTTCAATTGAAAAAGAAGTAATGGGTACCGGGCCATACATGATGAATGAGGATTATGGTGGTAAATGGGTTCCAGAGCAGTATGTTTTAATGCAATATTATCCAAACTATTGGAGAGGCTGGTCTGATAGTGAGAGGCAGTCTTTTGGTGTTACAGCAAAAGGTTTCATAGAAACTGTAGTTATCAAAAAGAATAATGATCAATCTGCAAGATTACTAGAACTTCGATCTGGAAATGCAGATTCAGTTTATGTTCAACCAACTTTTGTTGATGAAGCATTAACTTATGATAATATTGATTATAAATCCAATCTTCCTTCTATGACTATGATTCAAATTTCATTCAATCATGATATCGCTAATGTAGATCAAACAAGTTCAGCACCTTCTAGTGATTTCTTTGCTAATGAAGATATTAGGAAAGGTTTCTGTTATTCATTTGATTATGATACTTTTATCAATGATGTAATAGACAACAGGGGTAAGCAGCCAAGAGGTCCTATACCTGATGGCATGTTGGGATATAATCCAAATGGGCCGCAATATAGTTACGATTTATCAATGGCAGAAATGCACTTTAGGGAGGCTGGTGTTTGGGATACAGGCTTCAGTGTAGATGCTTACTACAATCTAGGTAATGATGTAAGACTTGAAGGGCTATTATTGCTTGAAAATGCAATAGAGAGTTTAAATCCTAAATTTGATATCGAAATTCAAGGCTTAGAGTGGCCACTGTTTTTGGATAAATTAAAGACTCGAGAAATTCCAATATTCATGCTTGGATGGGGTGCAGATTATTCAGATCCGCACAATTTTGCGCACCCTTTCTTACATGGTGCTGAGGGCTACTATCCATCTAATTACTTAGGATTTCAATATGATGATCTTGATAATTTAATAATGGAAGCTGCAGCAGAACAGGATACCTTTCAGAGGCAGCAGATGTATTATGATATTGCAGATTTAGAGCACGAAAAAGCACTACACATTTGGTGTTACCAACCAACAAGTTATAGAATAGTCAAAGACTGGGTTAATGGTTGGTATCATAATATGATGCACGGTACATTGTACTACACTTTGAGTAAGAGTTAGACACTCTATTCTTAAGTAAAACGTTCTTTAGCAGAACGTGAAACTCTGGATATATGTAGCTCGAAGATTAGCACTGACTATTCCGGTCTTGCTAGGTGTTACTATAATCACATTTTATTTATCATATGGCATGGGAGATCCATTAGCTGCATACGTAACCGAAAGAACTACTGATGAACAATACGAAATGTTGGCTGAGAAACACGGTATTAATGAGCCAATTTATGTTCAGTATTTTACTTATCTCAAAAGTGTAATCACTTTTGACTGGGGTTATTCAGAAGTTCTAAATGAAGAAGTTTCAGACGCTTTGCGGTATAGATTTGCGGCAACACTTGAGCTTTCAATTTTAGCTTTTGTATTTGCTGTAGCAACAGCGATTCCTCTTGGAATTTTTTCGTCAATTAGGCAGAATCGATGGGAAGACCATAGTATTCGTTTATTTGCATTAGCAGGTTCTGCAATACCAATCTTCTGGTTCGCTTTAGTTCTTCAATATTTTTTCGCAGTAACTCTTGATGTTTATTTTCCTGAGTTAAATTGGCCAATTACTTCTCGGTTTGATGAAGTTCTTTGGGAAATTAAAGATCCTATTGATATGAATACTAATTTTTTACTTTTTGATGCTATAGCTGCAGGTTCTTGGATTCATTTTAAGGATGCTTTA
Source organism: Marine Group III euryarchaeote CG-Epi4 (assembly GCA_001875365.1). Next base: position 13,707 of record MIYX01000005.1, on the reverse strand, counting down.
AAGCACATGATACTTCCAGCTACCGTTTTAGCATATAGTTCAATGGCAACAATTATCCGGTTGATGAGAGGAAATATGCTAGATGTTTTAGGTCAAGATTACATTCGAACAGCTAAATCTAAGGGTCTTTCTGAAAGTCAAATTACCTACAAGCATGGAGCTCCAAATGCAATGATTCCTACAGTAACGCTTCTAGGAATGGGATTTGCAGGATTAATTAATGGTTCAGTATTGACTGAGACTATTTTCACTTGGCCGGGATTGGGTGCATGGGCAATTACAGCAATGCGAAGTTTAGATGTATCTGCAATACTTGCATATACTTTGTTTTCAGCTTTTCTTTACATAATCGCAAATTTAATTGTTGATATTTTGTATGCTTTCTTAGATCCAAGAGTTGAATTAAGCGGCCATTCGAGTACAGCGGAGATAGTTATAGTTTCTCTTTCAGTCTTACTTTTAATCACAACCTACTTTAGTGTGGATTACGCAGTCATACTCGGTATAATCATCTTATTTTCTTTAATTTCCTTCTCGTTATACTCAATGGGAGTCAGATTTTTGAATAATCCCGAAGACCTTTGGCTCCTCTTGTTATCATTAGGAACGTTGTTTGTAGTTTGGTCAATACTATCGGGTTTCTTCATGACTATTTTAATGATTTTAGCTATTTCTTATTTTGGTTATCTAGCATACAATTGGAACGATTTGAAAGACAGTCTCACACCAAAATTTGATGAATTTAAAAGAACACTGTACCAAATCAGAAAGAATCCACTCACTATGCTAGGTCTCTTTTTGGTTATATCTTTGATTTCGGTTGCCTTTTTTGCACCTTGGCTTGCCCCCCCTTCAGAAAATCAGAGAGATCCGATGAGAATGGAAGAACATTTTTCTTTCAATCAACCTAGGAATTTTCAACCACCTTGTTATTTTTCTTGTACTGCAGATTCAGGTGAAGTAGATGGTTACATTTTGGGAAGCACAGACAGAGGTTACGATATTTATTACGGAATAGTTTGGGGAAGCCGTACTTCACTGGATGTTGCGGTTAAAGTTGTCTTTACGGGTACATTTATTGCAGTTGTAATAGGGGCTGTATCTGGATATTACGGAGGCAGGGTCGATGACATAGTAATGAGAATCACTGATGTCTTCATTGCAATTCCAGGTTTGGTTTTGGCTTTAGCAATTATTGCAGTTACTGAGGATACTTCTATTGAAATGTTGATGTACGCTCTCATAATAGTGGGGTGGCCTGGGTTTACGAGAATCATCAGAGCTGAAGCTCTCAGAATCCGTAAATTGCCCTATATTGAAGCTGCGAAAGCATCGGGTGCTTCAGATTTTAGAATAATATTTAAGCATGTAATTCCCAATTGCATTACTTCTGTGATTGTTATTGCTACTATGGATATGGGAGGTATCGTCTTATCTTTGGCAGCTTTAGGTTTTTTGGGATTCGGAGGAGGTCCAGATTTAGCAGAATGGGGTAAGCTAGTTTCATTTGGACAAGACAATATTTTGTTAGGACAATGGTGGTCTTTCTTTTTCCCTGGGCTAGTTATTGCTCTATGGGCTCTAGGCTTTTACCTTCTAGGAGATGGAATTAGGGATATTTTGGACCCTAAGCAGAGGAATTAATGTTAGAAATCGAAAATTTAAAAACAAATTTCAATACTTATGACGGTGTCGTTAAAGCATTAGATGGAGTTAATCTTAAAATTGAAGACGGAGAAATATTTGGTTTAGTAGGAGAAACAGGAAGTGGCAAATCAGTTACTTGTTACTCTGCCTTGAAATTACTTCCTAAGGCCGGTGAGATTGTTGATGGCACTATTAAGTTAAATGGAGAAGATATAACAAATGCTTCAGATGAAAGATTAAGAGAAATAAGAGGGGGTGAGATTGGTATTATTTTCCAAGATCCTCTATCAGCCTTAAATCCAGTCATGACCGTTAATGAACAGATTGGAGAAATTCTAGTTTTACATCAAAATAAAGCAATTCAAGACTTAGCGTCAGAGAAAGAAATTCCAGTTTATAAAAGTGAAAAATGGAAAGCTTCTCCTGGTGTGGAGTTTACAATTATGGCCTTTTGTATATCATTTATTTCTTTGTTCGTTATGTTAGGTCAATGGGGATTCTCTTTGCCTTTCCTGTTTGTAATATTGTTGATGTTCTTTAGAGATTATGTTCAGAAAGATAATCCTGCATCTGCACTAGATTTGATGGTAATTGATGCATTGTCTAGAGTTAAATTGCCTAATCCTGAGCAAATAGCAGATTCTTACCCTCATGAATTGAGTGGAGGTATGCAACAAAGGGTAATGATTGCAATGGCTTTAGCAGGTAAAGCCAAAATGCTGATTGCAGATGAACCAACAACTGCATTAGATGTCACAATTCAAGCACAAATATTACAATTAATCAAAGACATTCAGAAAGAGGAGAATATGTCTGTTTTATTGATAACACACGATTTAGGAGTAGTAGCTGAAACATGTGAAAAAGTAGCCGTCATGTACAAGGGTAAAATTGTTGAACAAGCTACAGTAGATGAAATATTTTCCAATCCAAAGAATGATTATACTAAAGGCCTGTTGGAGGCTATACCAAAAGGTGGTAAGGAAAGGTTGAAAGTTCCAAATTTAGAGGAGGTTCGGACATCATGAAGGGAATTTTAACTATTAAAAATTTGAGGAAGCACTTTCCTGTCAAAAATGCTTGGGGAACTGATGTAGCTTTGGTCAAGGCATTAGATGGTGTTGATTTAAAAATCGAATCAGGCAAAACATTCGGTATAGTTGGTGAAAGTGGTTGTGGAAAAACTACCTTAATGAGAACGTTGCTTAGACTTGTAGAGCCCACGTCAGGCTCAGTTATCTTATCTGAGGAAATTACTGGGAATAATTTTAGTAGTAATGATTTAGAGGAGTTAACTAGTGAAGAATTGCGCAATTTCCGTAAACAAATAGGAGTTGTTTTTCAAGATCCAATGGGGGCCTTGAACCCGAGAATGTTGATTAAAGATATTGTGAGTGAACCACTTGTTATACATGGTAAAACAGATAATGCACGTTCGCGAGTAATTGAGTTGTTGGAAAATGTAGGTCTTGGAGAGGAACACTTGTATAGATATCCACATGAATTTTCAGGAGGTCAAAGGCAGAGGATAGTTATTGCCAGAGCTCTTGCTCTTGATCCAAAAATATTGGTTTTAGATGAACCTACTTCTGCTTTAGATGTTTCAGTTCAAGCCCAGATTCTAAATCTTCTAAATGATTTGCAAAAGAAGTATGATTTAACTTATATTTTTATTTCACATGATCTTTCAGTGATTGAGTACATGTGTGATCGTTTAGCTGTAATGTATTTGGGTAGAGTTGTTGAAGAAGCAGATACTGATGAATTGTTTTCTAATCCTCAACATCCATATACCAAAGCCCTTTTGTCTGCAACTCCAAGTTTTGATAAAAATAAGGATAAAATTATGATTCTTGGGGACGTTCCAAGTCCAATTAATTACTTAGATGAATCAAAAGCTAAATTGGCTACAGAAATAACAGAGCAAGAGAAATTGGAAATTAGTGCAATTGAAGGAAAGGGAATTGAATATATTGTTCGTTCAAGTTTGAATGAAGTAATTCCACTTGTTCAAATTTCAGATGGACATTATGCAAGAGTAAAGCAACAATGACTGAGCAAGTACCGATTCGTAGATTGTTAGCCCACACAAAGAATCATAGGTCTACAATGTGGTTAGCCACTTTATTTTCGATTTTGAATAAAATATTTGATTTGGCTCCACCTTTGTTAATAGGTGCTGCAGTAGATGTTGTAGTTAAGAGAGAAGAATCAGTTCTATCTGATTTTGGTTATTCAGACCCTAAGGAACAATTAATTGTGTTGTCTATTTTAACAGTTATAATCTGGGTTTTTGAATCATTATTTGAATATATTTATGGAGTGTTGTGGCGTAATTTGGCACAGACAGTTCAGCACGAATTAAGACTAGATGCTTATTCACATATTCAGAATTTAGAAATGGAGTGGTTTGGAGATCAATCTAAAGGGGAATTAATGTCAATTTTGAATGATGATATTAATCAATTAGAGAGATTTTTGGATAAAGGTGCAAATGAAATACTACAAGTTAGTACTACTGTTGTGATAATAGGAGCAATTTTTTTCTATATTTCACCTACAATAGCTCTATACTCGATTGGAGCAATTCCAGTTATTGTTATTGGGTCCTTTATGTTTCAATCTCGAATAGCGCCCAGATATTCTAAAGTGAGGAAAGAGGTTGGTTTACTCAATGCATTGTTGTCTAATAATTTGAGTGGAATTAGTACAATTAAAAGTTTCACAACTGAAGAACTTGAAGTCGAAAGAGTTAGAAAAGCTTCTCAAGCTTACCGTGAGGCTAACCAGGACGCAATAAGACTCAGTGCTGCCTTTGTTCCTCTTATTCGAATGGCCATACTTGTTGGATTTACAGGCACATTGCTTCATGGTGGTTTGATAACTTTAGAAGGAGAAATGGCTATTGCATCTTATAGCGTTATGATATTTATGATGCAAAGACTTCTTTGGCCTTTAACCAGGTTGGGAGAAACGTTTGATTTATATCAAAGAGCTATGGTTTCCACAACAAGAGTTCTTAATTTATTAGAGACTGAAATTAGAATTGAAGAGGGGGCATTGCCTTTAGATTCTTCTAATGTTAAGGGAGAAATTAGCTTTGAAAATGTTAGTTTCTCTTACCCCGGAAGAGAGCTTGTAGTGGACAATTTTGATTTTAAAATTGCACCAGGCACTACTCAAGCCATAGTTGGACCCACAGGGAGCGGTAAGACTACACTCATCCGTCTGTTACTGAGATTTCATGTGCCAAAATCAGGAAATATTCTTTTGGATGGCAATGACATATCAAAATTAAGTTTAAAGGATTTAAGATCTTCAATTTCCTTGGTCACTCAAACTATTACATTGTTTCCAGGCTCTGTCTTACAAAATATAGCGTACGGAAGTAAAGAACCTTCTGAGTCTGAAATCATTGATGCTGCCAAAGTTGCAGAAATACATGATTTTATTGAAAGTCTTCCAGAGGGATATGATACTCAGATTGGTGAGGGGGGACACAAGCTGTCTGGAGGTCAACGACAGAGAATCTCGATTGCTAGAGCAGTATTGAAAGATGCTCCAATTTTAGTACTCGATGAGGCGACTTCATCTGTCGATAATGAGACAGAAGAAGCTTTGCAGAAATCTTTGGATTTTATATCAAAGGATAGAACAACCATAGTCATTGCTCACAGACTCTCTACAATAAGACATAGTGATTCTATAATAGTTTTAGATGGTGGAAAAGTAATTGAGTCAGGTAAACATGAACAATTAATAGATAATAAATCAAGTTATTATCGTCTTTGGAATGTTCAAACTGGAGTAAGAGAATAGTGATAGTCGTTTTTATCTCCCCCTTCCTCCATTAAACTACATCGGGCCCGTAGATCAGCCTGGAAGATCGCCTGCTTTGCAAGCAGGAGGCCTCGGGTTCAAATCCCGACGGGTCCACCATTAATTTCTACGAATATTTTTTATCCCAGACTCCTTGACAGACTATGCGCTTACTGATAGCAGTTTTGCTTTCTGCAATGCTTTTGCTCCAGCCAGTTATTGCATCTGGCAGTTCAAACGAGTCTTCGGGTGACTTTTTATCCGAGGAAGTGATTCATGATAATTGGTGGGAAAACACCAATATGGACAAGAACAGGGATGGTATACAAGATAATATTTGGACTGCTATTGATAGTAAAAAGCATAATTGGGTTGATGAGGATGGAAGAATAGGTGTTATTGTAGATTTTGATCACACGCCTACTATTTCAGACAAAGATATGCTAATCAATAGCGTTGATTTCATTCACTTTCATACTTACCATTTGATTGATAGTATTGCAGGCTCAGTATCTACGGAAGATCTAGTAACGCTTTCGAAACTGCCAGGTGTAGTTATGGTTGAATTAGATGGTATTCTCCAAGTGTCAAATTCAGATGTAAAAGATGTTCATGGGGTATGGGGAATTTACGAGGAAACAGGATATGATGGTACCGGAAGCGTAGTTGCCATTATTGATACCGGTATTGATGATGAACATGTTGGACTTGATGACTTGGATGATGATAATAACACCGATGATCCCAAAGTTATAGCTTTTTTCGATGCAGTCAATAATGCTTCAGTTACTGATGGTAGCACAGAGCCTTATGATGGAAACGGCCACGGTTCACATTGTGCAGGGACTACAGCCGGTACAGGAGCTCCAACATATGAGCATACTGGGATGGCGCCTCAAGCGCAACTGGTAGGCGTTAAGGTTCTTTCAGATTCAGGTTCCGGTTCTTTTGCTCAAGTAATGCTGGGAATGGAATGGACCGTTGAAAAAAGGCACGAATTTAACATTAGAGTAGCAAGCATGAGTTTGGGAGGTTTTGGAGCAATTGAGTGGACTTCAGATGAAGAAGAAAGCGTTAATCGAATGGCGAATGAGATGGTTAGAAACGGCATTGCCCTTTTCATTGCAGCAGGCAATAGTGCTGTAAGTGCTCAAATTGGAACTCCAGGAAGCGCTGAAGATGTTATTACAGTGGGAGCTATCGATAAAGACACAGCCATTGCAATTTATTCCAGTCAAGGGCCTACTGAAGAAGGTCGGGTTAAGCCGAATATCGCTTTTGTTGGCTCAAGTGTTATGTCTGTAGAAGCTAATACAGGTACAGGTTATGAAGCATTGTCAGGAACAAGTATGGCGACTCCTGGTGCTGCTGGCGTTGCAGCTTTGATGTATCAAGCAAACCCGGATTTATCTCCATTTGATATTAGAAACATTATGCAAGAAACTTCCACCTACCGAGTGTGTCATTACATGGGAGCCAATGAGCCTTGTGCAGAAGATGGTATACCGAAAAATCGCCAAAATAATGTGTATGGTCATGGTCAAGTAGAAGCTTTACCTGCACTCATGGAAGCGGCTAACAGCGTTTATAATTTTACCGATTCAATATCTGTTAACGTAACTTCTTCAAAAATGGAAGACAATAAAGTGTATTTAGACCAGAACAAGAATATTATTTTCTCAATTAGTGGAAATCCTGACAAAGTTCAATGGAGGACTTGGGATATGCGAGACAACTGGATGGATTTGGATAACTATGAGTCAGGAGATTCAACATTTGAGATAAATTACCAAATGTTTGTCGATCGTTTAAAATATTTGCCAGGAAACTCAATTGAGGGTAATCAGACTTTAATGGTAAGAGCCTTGAAAGATTCTTCCTCCAGTGCTAATGTTGTAACTTATTTACAGATTTCAACAAGTACACCGACGCCTAATATTACAGAAGAAGCATCTTCTTTACCGTTTACTTTCATCGTTCTAACATCATTAGTCGTTGCACAACTTAGAAGAAAAAGAGCATAATACATATATATCCCCCCGATAGGGAATTATTATGCAAGAATTCAATGTGTCTTTAGCAGATAAGCCAGGAGAATTGGCTGACGTAGCGTCAGCAGTTGGAGAAAATGGAATCAATATTCTTGGTTGTGTAGGAATGGGTCGTTCTACTGCCTCAGTCACAATGGTTACTGATGACGAGGAAGCAACTGCTAAAGTTTTGAAAGATATGGGTAGAGACTTTGAGTCCAATGAATTACTATTGACAACACTTTCTAATGAGCCTGGAGCACTTGCAAAAATGGCAACTAAGTTGAGTGATGCAGGCATCAATATTATCTCATTTTACATTATGAAAATGGAAATGGATGCTGCAGATGTGGCATTAACAACTGACAATCCAAAGAAGACTAAAGAAATTTTAGGAATATAATCAGAATGCGGGTTGATCTTCACGGTCTACCTCTCTCAGATGCTAAGTTAAAGTCACAGATTGCTGTTGCGGAAGCTTGGGAATCTTCACGGTCTTCTATTGAGCTAGTACATGGCCATAATTTAGGTACTGTCATCAAAGATTATGTTCAACTTGAAAATGGCTTGCAGAGTGACATAAAACGGATATATCCTGAAATTTCAGAACTTAAATTATCAGATAGGGGTCTAGGTTCAACATTAATAAAATTCAGGAGAAAATAGCAGTGGTGGATTGGACCTCTCTTCTGGCTCTATCTTTTGTTTGTGCAATGGGCGCGATATCACCAGGGCCTAGTCTTGCTGTGGTTTTGAGAAATACAATATCTGGTGGAAGGCTACAAGGCATTATGACCGGTATTGGTCATGGCGTTGGTTTTGGACTTTATGCTTTGGCTGCCGTTACAGGCCTTTCAGCTCTCTTACTTGCTCATGATTCGATATTTTTATTATTGCAGTGGAGTGGTGCCATAGTTTTACTTTGGTTGTCTTTTAACATGCTCACTTATGTTCCTTCCGATGTAAGGGAAGGGCATGAAATTAGCGGGCGTAAAGGTTTCATTGAAGGTTTTTTGATATCTTTCCTAAATCCTAAGATTTTAGTATTTTTAATAGCAGTTTTTAGTCAATTTATTGATCCGGAAATGGATCAAACGGAGAGAATTGTCATGGCAATTTTAGCTGGACTTATAGATACGACTTGGTATGTTTTAGTTGCAGCCATTCTCGCAGGCACTCCGTTAATAGATACGTTACGCGCTAATTCAATAACCATAGATCGTGCAATAGGCTTAGTTCTTTTCTTTTTGGCATTAGCTCTAGTTACTAAGACTTTCGTTTGAGCTTTCCATTTCGTTAATGGTTTTTCTAACCCATAGAGGGCCAACTATTGCTGACACACTTACAGAAATGGCAATAGAATACCATACCCATACAATGTCTCTAGAATCAATAATTGCAAAATAATAGGCTAGAGGTGCTGAAACAAGTAAAACCCTCAATGCTGTAATGACTAGAACAGGTATTCCCTGGCCTAATCCCTGCATTATTCTACCACAAGGCATCGCAATTCCAACAAATGGATATGTGAAGCACAATGTTCTCAATGCGCTTACGCCAATATTCTTGATATTTTCATCATCTGTGAATAGACTAATGATAGTAGGCGTAAGAAAGTAAACGATTGTTGAAGCAATTGAGACTATAGCAAATGCTCGTGAAATTGCGTAAATAATGATACTTCTCACTTTGTCAAATCGTTTTGCTCCAGCGAACATTCCCACGGTAGTGACTAGACCTGTAGCAATTCCCATGATTGGAAGAAACATTAGCATATCCAACCTTCCAGATATAGTATATGCAGCTACAGCGTCAGGTCCATATCCAATTATTAAAATATAATTGAAGACACCCTGTCCAAAGGACATAATAATCATTGAAAGTGAGGATGGAATACCAACAACTAAAATTTCTTTCATGAGATCTTTTGAAAAGGTAAAATTTTGCATATCAAACGAAATGTACGCATGGTCCTTGAAAAATAGCATAAAAATGAAAATAAGAAATACTATCATTTGAGAAACTACGCTTGCAGCAGCAGCTCCTTTAACGCCCATATCTAGTCCAAATCCTCCGTATTCGTCTAAATCAAAAATAAAAATAGGATCTAAAATAATATTTAATATTGTACCTGTAGCAGCTACCATTACTGGAAATTTCATATCTCCTTCACCTGCCAGTATTGATCGGAATACAATTGAAAATACAATAAACATCATACCGTAACAAGTGACTCTGAGATAGCTCCATGATTCATCTATTAGTTCTTCGGGTGAGCCTAACATTGAAAGAACTTTCTTACCTGTTAATAAGCCAAATAACGTCAGAGTAATTCCCAAAAAAAGCGCGATCAGTATGCCGTGCTTTGCGGCATCATCTGCTTTTTCTTTATCTTCCTCTCCAATAGCTCTTGCTATTGTAGCCGTAATTCCCGTACCAATTCCAAATGTAATTCCCATAACGAAGAAGTAGAGAGGCATGTTGAATGCAACTGCAGCAATTGAACTTCCACCCAATTGGCCAATGAAAAGCATATCAACTACTGAATAGAGAGTCTGTATAGCCATACCAGCAATAACAGGAATTGCAATAGACCAAAGTGAGCGTTCGGGATTTTCTAAGAATTCGTTCAGGCGAGATTCTTTTTGTTCAGTCACAACATGCCTTTCTCAGTGGGCTATAATAGTCATACTATTGATTTTGTAATTTTTCCTTTATAAATGCCTCAAATTTTTCTGCATTGCCTTCACATTCATTCATTTCACTTTTAGTTACTACAGTGACATATCCTGTAGCCGTTTTTCCAATAACACAGGGGGTAACTCCTCTAGTATATTTTTCAATTGCCGAATTCCTTTCATTGAGATGGATAAAATCAATTGCTATTGGTAATCTTTTTTCACACTTTGCCCATTCGTTTTTCGACTTGCCGTGAGTGATATCACAAAGTGAGCAATGCTTATTTGAGAAAAATTTTCCAGCAAAATATTTGATTTCACCAAAGATTCCTCCGTCTGCGTCGTAAATTCCAATTAGTTTAGTTATGCCAGGCACTAGTTACCTTTTCTTGAATACTATATAAATCATTTCTCCCTAGTGCATAAATGCAGTGCGTAATGTTATATTGCATAACAGCAGTTGAAAACATTGAGTTCAGAAAATACTAGTGAGGAAATAGAACCTCCAAAAGAACTATATGCATACCATGCCACGAGTTCATTTGCCAACGATATCTCTATGCCTTATCTGAGTTATTATGCTGTGCGATTGGGAGCTTCCTTTGAGCAAATTGCTTGGATTCAATCATTGATGAATCTTTTACCAAATGCTTTGCAATATTTTTGGGGTTGGATTTCAGATACTAAATCTATAAGGACTTATTGGATTATAGGAGGTTCTGTTTTTGGAGCTATTTCCTTATATCTACTCTCAACGGTTAATGAACCTAACGAAATGCTACTCCTTGTAGTTATTTATTCAGTTTCGTTATCAATCATAAATCCGACTTGGGCAGCATTACAGGGAGATTGGATGAATCCCTCTAAGAGAGGAAGTACACTAAGTAAATTCCATGTAATAGGAGGTTTGCTTGGCTTAGTAGGTTCTCTAATTGCAGTTTATTCGGTTTATACTGACGGTTCCAATTCAGCGGAGCCATTTAGGCCATTATTCATATTTGCAGCCATAGCCACATTCATTGGAGGTCTAATATTAATCAGAGTTCCCTACAGAGATCCTGAAAAGACGAAGGATTTAGTCTTATCAGAAACTGCAAAGAAAGAATATTCTAACACTTTCCAGAGTTATGTTCGTGCTCAGGCATTTTACGCTTTGAATATGTCGCTAATTTGGCCCTTATTTGCTATGATTTTAATTGAGGTTCTTGAAGTAGACAATATTGTATTAGTTGCATTTAGTTTGGTTGGGGCTGTATCTGAAATGGCTTTTCAGCCAATCATGGGTCGATTAGTTGACAGAGTCGGGCCACTACCTGTTCTGATAATGAGTAGGATAGGCTTTGCTATCTTGCCTTTCATTTATGCTTTTTTCCCTATAATTGAAGTTATGATACTTCTTCAAATATTTATTCTAGGTCCATGTTTCAGTGCATTTTTGATAACTTCTAACGCCATGGTTCTAGATCTTGCACCTAACAAAGAAAGGGCTGCATACTTTAGCTATTACAATACTCGTGTTGGAATTACTACCTTTGTTGGAGCACTTATTGGAGGATACATGGCCGGCTACCTTGAAGATTTTTACAGCGACACTTGGAAAGCCATTTTCACAATATTTATTATTTCTGGAATAGGCAGAAGTATAGGTACTATTCCATTTTTAAGTCTAAGAATTCCTAAAAAATACCCTGGTTCAATTTATTTAGTAGATAGACTTATGGAATTTAGGATGTTTAAGCGTCGTTAGAATCAATAATACTTTTGTATTAGTTTATGAAAATAATGAACACCAATTTCTCTTTTTGGTGAATACCTTCCTCTGTCGTATGCCTTTGATTTAATTCCTTTTTGTACAGATTCAACAATTTCTTCATCCTCTAATTCTACTTTGTCGAGACCACTTCCAGCTCCTTTTTCCATCAATTCCTCTTTCCAAACATAAGTAAAATATTGGATTTGAGTTTTCTCAGGAGATTTTGGTTTGACTACATTTATAGAAAGTCCCCATGGATAAAAATTAAACATCATATTTGGGAAAAGAAAGAAATAGTAGGCAGCTACATTTTTACCATAATCTTGATGATTTTTAGGTAGGTCAAATGTGTTTTCATTGTCTTTGCCTATTCCTATTTGTAAAACAGTGTTATCAATTCCTTCTGTAAAATATTCATCGTACTCTAGTGTTTGGTTCAAGTCTTTATGAACAAACGGAATGTGGAAGCCTTCTAGATAATTGTCGCAGTAGAGTGCCCAATTAGCCTTTACATTGTATATTCTTGATAATTCTGGCTTGTATCTGAATTCCTCTATTGGTAGCCAAGACAGCCTTTCAATCATTGGCCCTATTAATTCGCTAATATCACATTTTCTATCATTAATTATGAATATCATTTTTTTCCACATATCCATTTCAATGCGAGGCAAATTCTCAGATTCAGATGGGAAATTTTCTACTTCTTCAAATTCAGGCATAAATTTCATTTTTCCATCAATGCGGAATTGTCTACCGTGATAACCACAGACCAAATTCTTAGTTTTTGTAGCATTTTCACAAACAATTGTACCTCTATGTGTACAAACATTAGATAAACATCTGATCTTTTCTCCATCTTTTGTTAATACATATGGTTCATCAACCATTCCTTCTAACAAAATATCCGGATGTGCATTATTTTTTTCTAAAAGATCAGTATCTCCTACAAATTGCCAACTTCGGCTGAATATTTTTTTAAGTTTTCTATAAATTTTAGGGCTGTGATAAAACTTAGATGGAATTGTTCTTGCTTTGCAAATGTCCTCATCGATATCAATTTTCATGGTCTTTACTTCTTGGCCAATTTCTAACGTAAGTTAATAGTTTTGTTTCTGCACAGAGATCACCTTCTTTATTGTAACCTTTAACAGTTAGCCATTCTTCGTGTTTGTTATTTTCATTTATTCCTTTTACATATGCTTGAATATTTTCTTCAGTTAATTCAAAAAAAACAGTCAAATCACTTTTTACGGCTTTTAGATACTTTATGTTTGCTTCTTTTGTGAAAACATATGCTTCAATACCCTTCTGGCTTAGAATAAGAGGCAGTGCCATTCCATAATACATATCCATCCCAGAGTATGTAGTTCCTCCAAACATTATTTTGTCAAAAGCACTATTCAACCATGACTGTTTGATAACCATTTTCGCTTTCATAAAGTCTTCACTTATGTCAACAACTTTGATTCTATTTGCAATCGAGGGAGGCCAACGATTCATCATTTTAGCCAGTTGTTTTGGGTTTAAGTCTCGTTCTTTGTATTTTTTAGAATAATATTTGAATGGATTAAGAATCAACGCCTTCGACCACCGCCGCCGCTTCTGCCTCCACCACCTCTGCTTCCACTTCCGCTTCTTCCTCCACCGCCACTACGGCTAGATCCACCACTTCGTCTGGTAGCTCTACGATTTCTTCCTCCGCCTCTGTTATCATTATATCCAAATCCTCCAAAAGGTCCCCAACGATTTCGACTATATCCTCCATTCATATCTGTGGCAT
>MIYX01000004.1 GCA_001875365.1 Marine Group III euryarchaeote CG-Epi4 | reverse complement strand
TGAAAAAAAATGGAAAACCTACCCTTCGTATCTATAGTAATTCCTACAACAGGTAATGTAAAATTCATTAAAGGACTCGTTGAAAGTGTTAATAAATTAGATTATCCGAAAGAAAAATATGAACTAATTTTGGTTGGTGATAAAGAAACTGAATTATTAAAGGTAAATAGTGAAAGGGCTAAAAATTACGGAATAAATACTACAACAAAATATGAGCCCTATGCGGCAGGTAAGAAACGTAATATTGGAGTAGAATTGGCAAAAGGTGAAATTATTGCCTTTACTGACGACGATACAATACTCAAAGAAGACTGGCTTAATAATGCAGTAAAACATCTTAATGATAATACAAAATATGTAGGAGTTGGAGGGCCAAACTTTACTCCAAGAGAAGGGTTACCATTTGCTAAGGCCGTGGGAAGAATATTTGGCTCAAAATTTCTTTTCTCATTTAGGTATACTATAGGACATGCAAAACCAAAAGAAATTGAGCATAATCCAACTTGTAATTATATTATAAAAAAAGAAGTATTTAAAACTGTTAAATTTCATAACACTCTATGGCCTGGCGAAGATGCAGAATTCGACATTAGATTAATAAAAAATGGATTTAAAATTTTATACGCACCTAATGTTGTTGTCTGGCATCACCGAAGATCTAGGCCATTACCTTTTCTTAAACAAATGTTCAATTATGGTAAAACAAGAGCTCAAGTAACAAGAATGCACCCTGATAGTTTCGATATAAGGTATTTTGCATTCATCAGCGCTTTCTTTTTTTTAATAGCTTTATATTCAATTTCATTTGCAAAAATAGAATTGCCTTTGGCTGGAAAAGTTGATTTGATAATACCTGTAGTACTAAATTTAGCTTATTTTGGTATTATTTCTGCAGCAGGTATCCTAGTCGGTTTACAGACTAGAAAGATAAAACAAGGACTTTACGCCCCACTTGTTTTGTTTATACAGCATTTTGGTTTTTCAATCGGTTTACTGTATGGTTTTATTAAAAAACCATAAAGGAAACTTTTTACAAGGGCTCGATTTGGGACAATGTGGATTTAGACTACGAAAAGCTATTGGAAAGAGCAAGAGAGGGCATAGAAGAGGTGACTGAAAGCTCTGAACGATTTATCCCTCCCGTACCTGAAATTCTGTACGAAGGAAGCAAAAAAACAATCATACGTAATTTTACGGAAATAATAGATATCTTAAGGAGAGAAGAGAATCATTTGTATAAATTTCTTCTTCAAGAGCTAGGAACTGCCGGATCTATAGATAACAGGAGATTAGTTCTACAAGGAAGAGTCCCTGAGAAAAAAATTAAGGAACGTGTTAAATTATACATTGACACTTTTGTAATTTGCCAGGAATGTAATAGGCCAGATACTGACTTTAGTAAAAGAGGAAGAACTTTAATACTAGATTGTCAAGCTTGTGGAGGAAAAAGACCAATAAGAACAAAACTTATTACTTAAAATAAATTTAAAATAAAAATGGAAAAAATTCAAAGTATCTCTATAGCTCTAGCTTTTCTAGCTGTTTGTTTCAGCGGATGCCTTGATAATAATGATGAATCCGAAAAAAATACACCTCCTGAAGCTTTAATTATGATGCCAAGACAAGCCGACACAGTGGAAGCAGGAAAGCCTTTCTCTATAGACGGGTCTGCATCTAAAGATGCTGATGGTGATGAATTACAATACAGATGGACTCTCTCTGGATTAGGAAGTCCAATTGATTTAAGTACAAAAGTATCTGATACCGTTATTATTGATACTCCAGGAAAAGATTTAGTTCTAACATTACTTGTTCAAGATTCTGGTGGACTAACTGGACAAGACATTGTAGTAATAACTGTGGAGCCTGGCAATAGGCCACCAACTGCCACTATAACAACACCAAGTAACGGCGGAGCATATTCTGAAGGAAGTGAAATTGTATTTAATGGACTAGCAAGTAGTGATCCTGATAATGATTTCTTAACTTATACATGGGATCTTTCGGAAGCTGGTGGGCCAAGTTATACTGCATCAAAACAGAATAAATTTTCTTTAGATTTAAGCGAAGGCCAATATTCCATTAGCTTAACCGTAGAAGATCCTGACGGAGAACTTAGTACTGCTACACATTCATTTACAGTTACAAATTTGCCTCCAATTTCAAAAATTAAAAGTGATGTAGACTCAGTATTTGTTAATGAAAAAATTAAGTTTTCAGGAGAGGAGTCCTATGACCCTGAGGGTGGAGCCTTAGATTTCTTATGGAATTTCGGCGATAATAAAACATCATCTCTAAAATCTCCAGAATATAGCTGGGATTTGCCAGGGAATTTTGTTGTTTCTCTTACTGTTGAAGATGGTGAGGGTCAAGAAACTACTTCAACAAAAGATATTGAAGTCAAATCATTGGGTCCTGTTGCTAGTTTTACTTTTTCTTCAGGTGAAAAAATAAGAGCTAATAGCAATGTAACACTGGACGCAAGCGACTCATCGGCATTAGGCGCTCCAATAAAGGAATACAAATGGAATTTTGGAAATGGTGAAGAAACAACCTCTAACGAGTCTAGTACCGAATACTCATGGAGCTCAGGAGGATACTACAATGTTACTCTAATGGTTGTAGATGAGGATGGAGAAATAGGAGAAATAACCAAAAAATTACAAGTGGTTCCTGAAGACTATGCAGATGAAGGACAAGGGAATGAATTAGTTGATGGTAATGAAGATACAGTTAGTTACAATCTACCTGTCCAAATCTTTGTATCCTCTTTACAAATTGAATTCACAGATGTCGGTTGTGTTGGATTAGGAGGAACACTGAACTACGTTATTACATTACAAGATTCAGACGGAAGTCAAATTGCTGAGGAGAATGGTAACGTTGCCTGTGGTGAAAGTGAAAGCTGGAGTGAAACTATATCTGATGATGATAATTCAATGAGTATAGGGGATTACCAACTTGCAATAGAGCTGACTAATGGTGGAACTCCAGTTCAGGCAAACTGGAATTATCTTTTTGAAATAACCTATAATTTTTAAATTTTTATTGAAAAAGATACCGTATTCTTCTTTCTCAAAAGTAAATCTTTAAGTCTAATTATTTTTGGATTTAATGAAGACAATTTTGTCTTCATACCGTCTACATGGCCTTCTCCTACTATTGCTACTATTCTACTTTCATGGTTATTTCTTAATAGTTTTACTAAATTCTTTGACATATAAGTGTCTCTTCTATCTATCAAGTGAGATTTAATTACAGGATAATTAACTGAAAAATCATCCAATTCTTTAGTAAAATCTCCAGAATCCATGCTATCTCCAAAATTCATATCACTTCGGCCTATGAAAGAAAATATACTATCCTTGATTATCCTCCAGAATTCAATCCAAGGCATATTCCTCCATGCATCCATTATTGTAGGTAATATTGGCCGATCTATCAATTTGATATCTGAACCTAACAATCTTGCAATATTTCCTGCAACCAACATTTCAGAACCTGGAGAACTACCGAAAGACTCGCCCAAATGCTTTTGAATACGTGATAAAAATCTTAGAATAATAGGGCCTTCTGAACTCTGAGATTTAGTTTGCAAAGCAAGCCATCTGTCTCTGTCTAATTCTAAGGCAACGCAAGTAGGGTCAAAATCTCTTATAAATCCTTCAAGAGGCACTGATAAATCTATTACATGAGCTGTTCCGATTATCATTAATGAGGGCATAATTACTATGATTAGGGCAGTATACATATTAAATAACAATGCTCGCTGATAAACTATGTTCAGTTCAAAAGAAGACCCTGATGCACCGTCAAAATGTCCCTATTGTAACAAGGATATTGGTGTAGATGGAAACACATACCGATTCCAAGTAGTAGATTTTACTGCCGAAACTTCTGGTAATCAGAGAACTGCTGGAAGAGTTATTGCAGTATCTTGTTCAAATTGTAAGAAAGTCCTAGGGTTTGTAAATCAATAGACTTATTTCAAAAAAATAATTAAAAACATTAGCGTTGCAACGGCCTCAAAAGTTGCTAAGATTATGGAACCTTTTGCAACTGTGTGATACGTAGGTTGCGAGGTAATTGGCAAATAGACATAATGAACTATTATTTCTAAAATCAAGAGCCATCCCGTCCAAATGAATAATTCATAATTCCAAGGGAAAATTTCAAAATAACCTGAAAACAATAAAAGTAAGACTCCACATATTGTAAAAAACCAAGATAATTTCATAGTAAACTCAGCCCCAAATCTTGTTGCGAAAGTCTCTACTCCAAAACTTCTGTCAAACTCAACATCAATAGCCATAGTTGGGCTGTAAAGTGCCAATAGATAACAGACTGTTGATAAGAAAAACAGCCTTGGAAATTCAACAAGAGGCTGTTCTATTGACCATGCCGCCAAAGGAATCAGAAAACCTAAGCTTATTCCATTACTCAATAAATCTAAACCTGGCCGTGACTTAAATCTAAATGGCTCCATATTGTATACAAAAGATATCACTGTCAAACCCAAAATGCAATACACGAACTCAAAATTAAACTTTAATGATAATACTATACAAGATACTTGTAAAATCCAAAATAAAATCCAAGAAGTTCTCAAGCCGATAGAACCTCGAACAAGTAAGCTAAATTCTTTTCGAGGATTTTTCTTATCTAGATCAATATCACAAATATGATTCAAAACAAAAGTGGAAGAAGTAAGTAGAGCTATGATAAGAAATCCATAAAATAGATCAAAACTATATAATTCTCTAGAAGAAATTACATAACCAATGAAAAAGGGAGTGAAGCCAACCATCCAAAATTCAAACCCGATAAATCTTAGCCAAGTAAGTCTTGTAAATATCTTATTATTGATTAGACGTTCAAAAGTTAAATTTGTCATTTTTGTATATTTGTGCTAGGAGCCCAACCTTAATATCTTTAGGCTGCATAATAAGATATGAGTAATGATTTTGAATATGCGCACAATAACAAAAATGTAATTTGGATGTCACAAAATACTAACCATTTACCTACACACGGCGCTATCCAAGACGCAATAAAGAAGTCTGCTGATGAAAGAGAATATACCAAATATCCCCTAGCCTCGGGCTTTCCCAAATTAAAAGAACTAATTTTAGAAGATTTAAATCTACCTGACCAGGATTTACACATCACTAACGGAGGTACAGAGGCCCTCTACTGCTTAATGAGACATATACAACCTAAAGGAAGTGAAATGATAACTTCGGATCCGTCATATTTTGTAGTTCATAAGTTTGCTAAATTAGGAGGTGCTAAATGTACAGACATACCCATTTATCATGGAAATTACAGATTCGATATAGAAGATATTAAGGAAGCTATCAATTCAAATACTAAATCTATTTTTTTAATTGATCCAATAAATCCATTGGGCAGTACATACCCTAAAGAAGAAAAAAAAGCCATATGTGACCTGGCTGAAGATCATAAATTTTGGATAATTGACGATATTACCTATTGCGATTTTGCGCCTAATCATGTTTTAGCTGCTGATATTTTACCTGAGAGAACAATTACTGGTTATTCTGTATCAAAGAATTGCGGACTTGCCGGATTAAGAGTTGGTTCACTTGTAGGACCTAAAGAATTTATATCCGAGGTTCGAGGGACAATGGTATCTGATTTAGGAATAAATGTTGTAGGTCAAAGAGCTGCGATTGCAGCTCTAGAAACTAAGAAAGATTGGTTACCTGGCATGCTAGAAACTGCAAGAAGGAATCAAGAAATAATAAAAAAAGCTGTTGATAAAGTTGAAGGGGCATCACTGCCAGTTTATCCTTCAGCCGCTAGCATGATGGTTATTGATATTTCAGAACATAAAGCTAATCCTCAAACTGTACAGGACAAATTGTTGTATGAAAATGATATTTTTGTAAGAGCTGGAAATTATGTTTCAACTAGATTTGGAGAAAGATTCATACGTGTTTCGTTTTCTATACCAACTCCTGAAGTTGAAAAATTTGCCGAAGCTTTTCCAAAAGTTATGGAAGAATTAAATATCTAAATTAGCTACAGCTGTAGCATTTGCTTCGATATATTCTCTTCTTGGTTGAACATCATCACCCATAAGCTCGACAAATGCTTTATCTGCTAGTTCAGCATCTTCAATCTCAACTTTTAGCAAAGTTCTTTTTGAAGGATCCATCGTAGTGTCCCACAATTGTATTGCATTCATTTCACCAAGCCCCTTGTATCGTTGAACTGCAGCTCCAGAACCATAATCAGCCAATAATCTTTCTAATTGAACATCGTCGTAAGCATATGACATCTTTTTACCCTTACTAACTTTATACAAAGGTGGTTGAGCAACATATACATATCCTGCATCAATCAAACCTTTCATGTGTCTGTACAAGAAAGTCAATAACAATGTACGAATATGGGCTCCATCGACATCTGCATCAGTCATTATTATTAATTTATGATAGCGAGCTTTCCCGAGCTCGAATTCATCTTCTTCTTCTACACCAGTTATGCTACATCCCATTGCTGTGATTAAGGCCATAACTTCATTGTTCGCTAAAATTTTATCAATTCTTGATTTTTCAACATTCAAAATTTTACCTCGCAGTGGTAAAATTGCTTGCGTAGCCCTATCTCTACCTTGTTTAGCAGTTCCACCTGCTGAATCTCCTTCCACTATGAATAATTCTGATTCAGAGGGATCTTTACTTTGACAATCTGCCAATTTACCAGGTAAGCCTCCACCTTCCAAAATTCCTTTACGTCTAGTTAAGTCTCTTGCCTTTTTTGCAGCCTCACGAGCCTGGAATGCTTGTATACATTTGGAAATGATTATCTGAGTGTCTGAAGGATTCTCTGCAAAATAATTCGATAAAGCTTCTGTCATGATTTTATCAACGATCCCTTTAACTTCTGAATTACCTAATTTCGTCTTAGTCTGACCTTCGAACTGAGGGTCAGGTACTTTGATTGATAAAATCGCAGTTAGACCTTCTCTAACATCATTGCCTTCCAATGCGGAATCTTTTTCTTTTAACTGCTTTCTTTTCCTAGCTACACTATTAATTGTACGTGTTAAAGCTGTTTTCAATCCTGACAAGTGTGTTCCACCCTCACGAGTTGCAATATTATTTGTAAAAGTGTGTATGTTTTCTCTAAATGCTGAAGTCCACTGCAACGCAGCTTCTACTTGAATTTGATCTTTTTCCCCAGTAACAAACATAGGATTTGACATTAGAGAGGTCTTACCCTTGTTCAAGAACTTAACGTATTCTGAAATACCACCTTCATAGAAAAACTTATCTGATTTTCCATTCTCTATTTCCTCTCTTAAATTTATAGTGATTCCTGCATTAAGATAGGCTAATTCTCTGAGTCTATACCTTAATATTTGGTAATCAAAATCTACGGTCTCAAAGATTGTTTCATCTGGAGTGAATCTAACGCATGTTCCATTTTTATCGCTGTCACCTAACCTTTTCAAATCTGAATCTAAATTACCTCTTCTGTAAGTTTGAGTGTATGAGCCGCCATCTCTATGAATCTCTACAGATGCTTTAACTGATAGGGCATTAACAACTGAAACTCCAACTCCGTGAAGACCTCCTGAAACTTTGTAGGTATCACTATCAAATTTTCCTCCTGCATGAAGTTTAGTCATGACTATTTCTACTGCAGGAACCTTATAGACTGGGTGAGGATCTATGGGAATACCTCTTCCGTTATCTGTTACTGAGCATGATCCATCTGTATGTAATACAACATCAATAGAATCGCAATGACCATTCATTGCTTCATCAACTGAATTATCTACTACTTCGTAAACTAAGTGATGCAAGCCAGCCTCGCTTGTTGAGCCTATGTACATTGAAGGTCGTTTACGTACTGCTTCTAACCCTTCTAATACTTGAATCTGATCTGCTTTATAATCCTCTGAGTTTTTTGGCATAATAATATTCTTTGCATAGATAGAAAAGGGCTTTTAAGTGTACCTCACAAATACTTAAGATATTAGCAATTTACAGCGTTTTTCGACCCGGACGCCAACCAGCGGGACAGGACTTCCCAGATTGCAGTGCTTGTAACGTTCTTACTGTTTCATCAACACTGCGTCCAATCCAAGTGGGATTTACAGCCATTGACATCAAAATTCCTTCATCGTTGATTATGAAAGTGCCCCTTAATGCCTGGCCTAAAGAACGCTGGAGAACCCCATATGAAGTAGAAATTCTAAGAGAGGGATCTGCCATTAAAGGATATGATAATTTATCAATCCCTCCTTTTGTTCGTGGCTTTTCCATCCAAGCCTTGTGTGAGTTCTTTGAATCTGTAGAACATCCAATTAAAACGCAATTAGCCCTTTCAAAATCCTTTATCCTACGATTAAATGAGTGAATTTCAGTAGGACATAAATCAGAAAAATCTCTTGCATAGAAAAAAATAACTGCCCACTTTTTTTCATCAATTATTTTATTTAGAGATATTTTATCGAAAAATATTTGTTTTTTACGAGGGTCGAATCTTACTACATCTGCTTCAAAGAGTGGAGCTGGTTTACCTAATCTGGGGAATGAATTTGACAAAATATAACCTTATCAAAAGCATTTGGACAAAATGTATAAAGTTATGCCCAAAAATAAGGACTTAAAGTTCCAAATTTGATCAATTATCAGAAAAAATTAATCAAAAAATGATTTTATTGAGGAAATTACTTCAAAAACATCTGAATCTGAAAGAGCTGGATGTACTGGTAAACTCAAAACTTCTTTAACCAAAATTTCCGCATTAGGGCAACTTGATTGGTACTCTTTCATGGAAGAGTAAGTATACAATAAGCTAGGATAATATATTCCCGTATTTATCTTTCTTTCCAGTAAAAATTCTCTTAACTCATCCCTCTTGTCAGAGCGAATAGTATATTGATGAAAAACATGTCCTCTTCTATTTTTTGGAGTAATCACTAAGTCAGAAAGTTCAGAATTATATCTTTCAGCTATTTCTCTGCGCCTAGCATTAAAATTTGGTAACTTTTTAAGTTGCTCACGTCCGATAGCTGCTGAAATATCAGTCATTCGATAGTTGTAACCAAACTCAGTGTGCTGATATTGTGCAGACATACCGTGTGCACGAATTATTTTACATTTATTAGCAAAATCTTCATCATTTGTTGTTATGATTCCGCCTTCTGAGGTAGTCATATTTTTTGTTGGATAAAAACTAAACCAACCGGCTTTCCCAAAGCTACCGGCATTTCCATCCCAATAATTTGCGCAATGAGCCTGAGCGGAATCTTCAATTAAAAGCAAATTATTTCTTTCAGTAATCTCCATAAATGAAGGCATATCTGCCAACTCTCCGTAAAGGTGAACAGGATGAATAGCTTTTGTTTTATCTGTAATTGCAGCTTCTACTTTACTAGGATCTAGACAAAAACCGTCTTCTTCAACATCTACAAAAACTGGTTTAGCCCCAGCCATTATTACTACTGAGGCCGTGGCAAAAAAGGTAAAAGGAGTTGTGATAACTTCATCGCCAGGACCTATGCCGCTTGCTAACATAACTAGGTGGCCAGCTGTTGTTCCGTTGCATGCTGCTACTGCATGTTTAACTCCACAAAGCTTTGCAAATTCTTTCTCAAATTTGGCTACTTCCGGACCTTGTGCAATAATACCTGAACGTAAAACTCTATCCACTGCCTCTCTTTCTTCTTTACCTATCTGTGGACTAGCTATCTGAATCATATCTACTTAGTCACAAGTAGGTATTAAAAGCAAGACCCGATGATGATGTGAGATTATATGTTTGAAAGTACAAATTGGAAAGCTGTGAGCGCTGAAGTGATGGGAACTTTTTTCTTAGTTTTTTTTGGAGTTTCATCTTTAACAAATAATGCAGGAGTTGTCAGCGAAGGCGATGGAACATTGCACATTTTAATTGGATTAACTACTCTTACTTTAACCCTTTTTGTTCTTGTGCACATTCTTGGACCTGTATCTGGATGTCACCTTAATCCAGTAATAACTATTCCCACTTATCTTTCAGATAAAATGGATAGAGACACTACTGTTGCTTACATTGGAGGCCAGATTGTTGGCGCATGTCTTGGATTTTATTTGTTTGATTTAATTAATCCTGGAACAAGTGATTCGGTTCTAGATGGAGATTCAGCATTATTACTGGCTGCAATGGTTGGAACAACATTCTTTGTAACTTCTCTGTTAACTTCACAGGATCCAGGCTCAATAGCTGCAACGCTGTTCATTGTTTCAAGTACTGCATTTGGTGATGTTAATCCTGGTGTTTCACTAGGTAATATGATTGCTACTGATGTAGAATTCATGTTCTTCGGAATTGTAGGATCTTTGATTGGATGTGTTATTGGCTGGGGAATTAAAGAAAATATTATTGATCAGTAATTACATCAGCTGTGTAACTTCTTCTACTGAACGAAGTTCTTGGAAATAAATTTGTTCTATAGAATCGTACATTTCTTCATCGTCTTTAATCAAAGCAAGTACTTGTTCATATCCTTCAGCAGCTTTTTGCTCCGTTTTTAGGGATTCTTCAAGCATCACCAGGTAATCTGTTGTGTGGACTATCTCTGTTGGATCCCTGTCTGTAACTGCAGTACCTCCGAGCTTAACAATTGCAGATCTAACCATCTCAGCATGAGTATGAGATTCGGTAGCTTCTTCATCAAAGAAAGGCTTGAGATGTAGTCTGTGAATTCCCTTGACATACGCGGAATAATGCGAATAAAGGGCTGCTGCACGTAATTCCCAGCCTAGCCCACCGTTTAATTTTTCTATTAAGTCAGTGCGTGACATATGCTGATAATAATAGTTGGGATAAAATAACTTAGCCAATATCCAAATAGAACATACTTCAGCGTGGTTGGACTGGTAAAATAGCAGTTCGTGTCATAATTATCTTTTGCTTGACATGATCATCAAGACTAATATCAATATCCTTGGCTAAATTAGAAAAATCATAATTTTTAATTGAAATAACTGAATCGTCTTCGGTAATAATTTCTGATAACTCTGGAGAAGAATCACCGAAGTAGACCCACCCTACTGCTTCTGTATCCTTATTAATTCCAGCTAATTTTAATGCTTTAGATATTTGTCTCAATGAAGTCAAATATAGTAAAACTTCTGTAGATTTATCTTTTGATAGATTAAAACCATTATTGTGAGATGATAGAGAAAGAGTTGCTGCTTGATGCAAATGTTCAATTCCGCAAACACTTTTTGAGTCTACAAGGGTTAAATTTGAATTTACAAAAGATAAAATTTTATCTAAATCACTCGTCATCAAACGACCGCAACCTACTACTAATTTCACAATGTCTAATCGACAGAGGAGATTATATAATAGGTAGCGTGGTCTGAAACATAGAGTTTAGTATGAGCGCTGAGTTAGAAGAACAAATTGCACAGCTTGAAAACAGCTTAGGTCAGGAACAGCAGAGACTTGAAAAGTTATGGGATGCTTACGAACAACAGGAAAAAGATTTGAATGCATCTTTGGACAGAATTAATTACTTAGAATCGGATATTGAAACCAGGCAAACAATGATAACTTCTTTACAAGAATTACTTACTGAGAGAGATGCAAAGCTTCGTGACCTTGAAATTCAAAGGCAAAGGCAAAGTAAAATTGCTGCTGAATATGAACCTAAGATTAAAGAAATGCAAGGAATTATAGAAGATCAAACTGAGAAATATGAACGATTATTATCAATTACTCAGGAAATGGAAGATGAACTTGATTTGGCAAGACAATCTTTGCATGCAAGAGATGGTTGGTTTAACGCCAATATTAGTAGTTTAGAATCTGTTTCTGAAATTATTAAAGAATGGAGGAACATACAAGGTGGAAAATTTCCGGAAGTTAAAGAATCAAGTGGACCTGGCGGCGGAAAAAGTGCATTCGTCTCCTCTGTTGCAAAAATAAAAGGTTTAGGTGCTGTAAAAGCTGAAAACTTATATGATGCTGGATTCCACACTGTTGATGATTTGAAAAGTGCTTCCACAGAAGATATTGCAGGCGTAGTTGGCTTCACAAATCTGAGTGCAAGCAAAGTTGTAAAAGGCGCTAAAGAACTTTAGATTAATAAAAAATTAGTTACTATTTCCTGATTTCTTACCTCTGGATGAAAAGAAACGCCAAAAGCATTAATCTCTTTGTGAGATATCATTTGTATTGTTTTTTCACTTTTAGCTAAAACATTGAAATAAGTAACTTCATCTACCGAAAAATTATGCATATTATATGCTTGAAAATTTCCACTTGCTAAGGGATTCTGAATCTGTATATCAACATTTATCATGCCTATTTCTTCTTGAACTATAATTTTCTCATCAAACATACTGCATATTATTTGGAAGCCTGAACATATTCCTAATATCCCTTTACCGTGATTTTTCAATTTATTAAAATCGAATAAGTAGTTCAAATAATCATTATCTTGTAGAGATGTTCCGCAAATTATTACCTTATCATATATCTGAAAATTAAAAGTTTCTAAGTTTCTATAATTTATTACATCATAATCATAAGATTTAATTATTTCAATAATTGGGTTTACAAATTCATATTCACTCAATTTTTCTTTACAAGTTGATATTAACAAAATTTTCATTTGAGTTTAGCCTCCTTTATTTCTAGACGACCTGAAAAATTAGAATAGTGTATTTTTGAAGATAGTACCTCTAACCTTTTTGAAAACATAGGTGCGTTAATTACTAAAGATTCAAATTCTCCTCCTTCGCCAGCAGGATTAATTCTATACTTTTTTGAGTATAATAATAATTCATTAATTGTAGAGGAATTAATCTCTTTTCCCAACCAGGATTCATCAAATGGTTCTGCTGCGATTCCGGTAATAATAGAAGTAACATTGTAAGTTTGAAGTTTCTCTAATAATTTTTCTTGAGACAATTGCCAAATTGGATTAAAGCACCATAAATTCAATTTATTACAAATATTTTGTATTCTCGTTGATTGGTATGTTGATGCTAAGGCTCCTGTAACTATTCCTTGAATTGAGTATTCTTTTTTTGCTTTTTTGATTAAAGTAAATAAATCATCCAATTCATCATCTTGAATCCCCGCAGTTTCCTGAATAACTTGTGGAATGCCTAGAGATTCCGCTTGTAATTTTGTCCATGTAATTGCTGGAGTATGGAACATCCAGCTGTCTTGGTTAGAAGATTTAATTGTCAGCAAACATGATATTTCGTGATCTTCTGAAGCTAAATGCATTGCAATATACGAATCCTTACCTCCTGAGAAAAGTATTCCTAATTTCATCGACGTTTCCGCTTAGCTATCAGATATACTTCGCTTGATTGCTTACGAGAGGCCTCAGGAGATAAAGTTCTTACTGAACCAAATTCATCGATTACTGCTTTTCTATACTCTTGAAAATCAGCTCCTTCAAACACCTTCACAACAAATGCTGAAGCTTTCCTTTCAGCTGCAATCTCTAAAGCTAAAGAAGATAACTCAACCGAACGTGCTTGATCTACCGAATAATTTCCTGATAAATTAGGGCTCATATCTGATATCACTACATCGGCCTTGGGCATTAATTCCTGTAATTGCTCTCTTGTCTCTGATTCACGTAAGTCTCCCTGAATGAAAAGGGCGCCTGTCAACGGTAATATGTGTTGTAAATCTACTCCAACAAGTTTTCCTTCTTCACCTATAAATTCTAATGCAACCTGAGACCAGCCACCCGGTGCTGCACCCAAGTCCAACACCTTGTCTCCAGTTTTGAATATTTTACTTCTTTTTTGTATATCTTTTAATTTGTACGTTGACCGAGCTCGGTAACCTTCACGTCGAGCTTTCCTTTGAAATGCATCACTACGGCCTTGACGACCTTGGCCTGGCATCTATTTCCCGCCAGCTTTCTTGTAAGCCCACTCTGCAGCTTGACAAATATTCCTATCTGCCCCTGTAGTTGTTCTGTTCTTAATTATTGCTAAATGTGGTTTGACCAAAGTAGGTTTGTTGGATCCAATATATCCTAAAGCCTTAACAACTTCAGTATGAACATACCAATCATCATTCTTCAATACTTTTGCTAATTTAGGAACTGCATGAAAAACAACCATTGCATCTTTACTACCAATTCTTCCTACTGCCTTAGCTGAAGCTTTACGTAATTCAGATGATTTACTCTCAATACCTTTAATCAATCCTGGAACTGCATCCTTAACTGAATGTGGGTTTGCCAAACCCAACATGCCAATGCAATCTGCAGCTCTTTCCTTTAATTTTTCACCTGAATTAAAAGCTGAGACTACTTCTGGAGCTAATGCAACGGAAGGTTGTGGATACTTTTTAGCAAATTCAGTCAATAATACTATGGAATGGTAAACTACTCGCCAGTCATCGTCACGAAGAGCATGTTTCAAAGCCGGAAGGGCAGCTTTAGGTATTGTATTCATAATCTTGGAAAGTGATTTTTGAGTTTGATACCGCACATCCTTATCATCGTCACTTAGCATTTCGAATAAATCAGCTATAGTATCACTATTATTAGACTTAGATTTTAATGAAAATGTTGTCCAAATATCTACTACTCTGGAACGAACGGAAGGATATGGACTATCTAAAGCAGATTGCATACCTTCAAAAATTTCTTTCGCTCTTTTGGGCCTAGCCTTTCTTAGCTCCATTAACCCCTCAATCAACGCTTCTTGTGGAGATTCCATCTGATCAGGTAATACTCGAATGAATGAATCTATAATTGGATCAAGCCATTTATCCTCAGTCTGAGCTTGAATAACTAATGCCTTGATTGCAGCAGCTCTTTGAATCTCCGTACCTGCAGACATCTCAGTAAGGTTTTTTTCTATTCTATTATCTTGGGAACCTCCGCTGGCAGTCTCTGCCCACTGACCTACGGAATCCTTCAAGTTCTGTAATCTATCCCTGAAACCCACACTTACCGTATGGGGATGATAGTAATAAACCTCGCCTCAATGAAGGACTATGCCTCAATTGGCCGAGAAATTCATTAGCGATAATGGCGCAAACATTTACGATAAAGTAAAAATTACCAATAAAGAGCAAACTTTGGAAGGGATTGTTATGCCTAGAAATAAGTTTTCAGGAGAACATATTATTGTTCTAAAGTTAGACAATGGCTATAATATTGGAGTTTCTACAGAAGATGCTGAAATTAGTATTATTGAAAAGGCAAAGGAAAAACAAAGTAGTAAACTAGTTAATGAAAAAAATGAAAAATTAAAGGATATAACAATACTTGGAACTGGTGGAACAATAGCTTCTTTTGTAGATTACAAAACTGGAGCTGTAAGCCCTGCAATAACTGCTGAACAGCTTGTAAATTCTGTCAGCTCATTAAAAGAAATTGCTAATATTGAAGCTGAACCTTTACTATCTCTAGCCTCTGAAGATATGCAACCTAAACATTGGGAGCAAATGGCTGTTAAAGTTGAAGAAATACATTCAAAGAAAAATCACGGAATTATAATTGGCCATGGAACAGATACTATGGGCTATTCTGCTGCAGCACTTTCATTCCAATTACCTGAACTATCAAATCCTGTTATTTTTACAGGTTCTCAAAGAAGCCCTGATAGGCCTTCAAGTGATGCCCACCTGAACTTAGAAGGTGCTGCAAAAGCTGCAATGACTGACTTAGGCGAAGTATCTATTGCTATGCACGAAACTACCGATGATCTAAACGTGGCTATCTGGCGAGGCAACAGAACTCGAAAGAATCATTCATCAAAAAGAAATGCTTTTACATCGTTGAATGATGAGCCTATAGGTATTGTGGGTGAAAATATTGAATGGAAAGGAAAATACAAACCAATTAGCGACAAAACTATTATCCGATCTGGATTTGATGAAAATATAGCTATGGTCTGGGCCCATCCTGGATTTAAAGCCGAAGACTGGGAGAGCACCGTTTCTTCAAAGAAAGGTGTTGTGATAGCTGGCACAGGATTGGGACATATAAACTCAAATTTATTAGACTCAATAAGGAAAACGGCTAAAGACATTCCTGTTGCAATGTCTACACAGTGTTTAGCTGGAACTACTAATCTTAATGTTTACAGAAATGGAAGAGAACTATTGGAAAAAGGTGTCGTGGAAACATACGATACATTACCCGAAACTTCACTTGTCAAAATGATGTGGCTAACAAAACATGAACCTGATAAAGTAGAAGAATTAATGGGTAAAAATATCGTTGGTGAATTATCAAACACAAGAAAATTAATCTGAGAAAAGCTCTTTAGACTGCGCTCAATTGTGTTGCTATGATTCATTCACAATTTGAGAAATTAGCTGATTTGCTAATCAACCATTCTTGCACATTAGCCAAGGGTGAAAAAGTATTGATTGAAGCTTTTGACATTCCTCAAGAAATGGTAATCGCTACCATTAGAGCTGCACGTAAAGTTGGAGGAATCCCCTTTGTTACTTGGAAAAATAACTTAATTCTAAAAGAACTAATTTCTGATACTTCAGAAGAACATATGGGATTAATGGGTGATGTAGAAAAATTTAGAATGAAGGAAATGGACGCATACATTGGACTTAGAGGAAGTCTCAATATTTCTGAAATGTCTGATATTGAATCCGAAAAAATGGCCATTTATCAATCTGAACTTCTACAAAAGGTTCATTTCAAAGAGCGTGTTGCAAACACAAAATGGGTTGTTTTGAGATGGCCGACACCATCTATGGCTCAACAAGCTAATATGTCTACAGAAGCTTTTGAAAAATTCTACTTCGACGTCTGTTGCTTAGATTATAAGAGGATGGATGAGGCGATGAAACCATTAGAAAAATTAATGACTGAAGCTGATAAAGTTCATATCAAAGGTCCAGGAACTGATCTAAAGTTTTCAATTAAAGACATTCCAGCAATAAGATGCGCTGGTGAACGGAACATTCCTGATGGCGAATGCTTTACAGCTCCAGTAAAAGATTCTGTAGAAGGACACATTCAATTTAATGCTGAAACATTGTACCACGGTACCGTTTTCAATGATATAAGATTAGAATTTGAAAAAGGTAAGGTTGTTAAAGCAACTGGAAGTGACGAAGAAAAACTGAACTCAATACTTGATACAGATGAAGGTGGTAGATTCATCGGAGAATTTGCAATTGCCTTTAACCCATACATAACTGAACCAATGAGAGATATTTTGTTTGATGAAAAAATAGCTGGTAGTTTCCACTTTACTCCTGGAAACGCCTATGATATTGCAGATAACGGAAATAGATCGGATATACACTGGGACATGGTACTAATTCAACGCCCAGATTATGGTGGCGGTGAAATCTGGTTTGATGATGTTTTAATTCGAAAAGATGGAATGTTTGTTATTCCTGAACTAAAAGGGCTGAATCCCGAAAATTTAGTATAATGGCGAATGAAAAGAAAATAAATGCAATTGCCGACGCAGAGCAAGCGGGACTATACTATTCTAGTAATACAGAAGAAGGTTTTACTCGTAAAATAGAAAAAGATGAAACACACACTTTTCTAGATTCCAATGGAAAGGAGATTAAGGGAAAAAGAGATCTTAAAAGAATTGAGGAAATGAGAATACCTCCTGCATGGACTGAGGTGTGGATTTGCAAAGAAAAAACTGGCCATCTTCAAGCAACTGGAATAGATGCAAAAGATAGAACTCAATACATTTATCATCCTATTTGGACTCATTTAAGAAGTGAAGCTAAATTTGAGAAAATGTCTACTTTTGGAAGAACTTTACCTAAAATAAGAGAAAAATATTTCGAGGATTTAGCTTTTGAAGGCAACGGAAAACAACATGATTTGCCTTATGAAAGAGTGATGGCCTTGATAGTTAGATTACTAGATACCACATTTATCAGAATTGGCAATGAAACTTCCAGAGATGATAAGGAAAAAGCTACATATGGTTTGTCAACAATGCAAGATGAACATATTGATTTCGAGCCTACTGAAATAACAGACGACCATGATAAGTGGTATGACTCACAAGTTGGCGGAAAATTTACATTCGTTGGAAAAAGTAATAAGAAACATGAAATTGAGATTAACGATGAAGAAATTCCTGATCTACCAGCATTAGTAATGATGTGTAAAGATGCAAAAAAAGGTAAAGGAGATGATTTATTTTTATTCTTTGACGAAGAAGGAAATACTCAAGATGTAAAGGCATACCATGTAAACGAATACATCCAAGAAGCGTCTGGCGAGAAATTTACTGCCAAAGACTTCCGAACCTGGGGTGGAACTAAGTTGGCTGCAGAGGAAATAACTCAATTTAAGAAAAAAGATGATAAAAAACAAAGAAAAAAGAACATAACTAAAATGGTAAAAGGAGTTGCAAAAAAACTAGGAAATACTCCCGCAGTCTGTAGAGGCTCTTATATTCATCCTAGATTTATCAATGATTATCTAAAAGGCTCATTCTTTAGGCTATGGAAAGATACCTTAGGTGAGCAAATGTATCCATTAAGCGAAAGCGAGAGCCACGTTATCAGATACCTAGAAAATAGTTAAGTTTAAACACCCTAACCACATATGGAAACTAATGGCACTAAATGATTTAACTGATTCAGACAAAAAAGTCTATGAATATCTTAAATTGAATGATTTTGTTGAAAAACCATGGTCTACTAAGAAGGCTGCAAAAGCTCTGAAAATGAAAGAAAATGATGTTTATGAATCCTTATCTAATCTAGCTGAGTATATGAGAAATAATATTCATATCCATTATAGAGACGGATCTATTCGAATTGGTGCTAATTAGTACTAAAGGGTAAAGAGCTGCCAATCTCCTTTTCCATCTAAATATCCAAGTCTTACACCACAATCTATCCAACCATGTGCATAATTAACTGCCGCAAAAGCATCATCACCTCTACCCTCGCTTAAAAAAAACTTAGCATCTGAATGATATGCATTAACCATTCCCAAAATATCCTCTGCCTTAGCATGATTCTCTGTCCCTTCATCTGCAATAATCGAAACTTTTGCAGCCGCTTTTGCTGTTAAATCAAGATATTTATTTATTCTTTCAAGAGATACTGAATATTCATTCATAGCTTGCTAAAGAACTCTTTCTTAACTATTTGTGCCATAGGAAAACAATTTATTCCCTTACAATATAAGGAAAATATGAACATAGGTCTCTCTAACAAAAAAAACATATTAATTGCACTCTTAATTTGTATACTTTTTTTATTTATTAGCAGTAACTCTTCTGCAGAGGAAATAACTGGAGAACCAGTAGCAGTTCATTTAAACCTTAAAGAAAGTGCTAAATTTTCTCCAGAAACAAGCGGCGATTTAGAAAGGGTTGCAATTGAAGAAAGACATTCTTCTTACGAAACCAGTTCTCCATTTACTAGAAACAAAGGAGACTGGAAGAATATGGGAACTTGGGAAAGTGATCCTGTAAATTACGACACTGAAATAAATAATATAATGTTTAATTTATGGTGGGTGGAAGACACAAGCGAAGAAGATTATGACGCTGCCTTAGACTTGCAATGGACTGTTTATATTGATGGAAATGAAATCTATCAGTTTACAGACGAAGACGCAAATCGCGAATGTGATGATTCACAAGGTGCAAGTAAAGATGAACCATGCGAATACGTAGCAACACCAAATAATGACCTAAGTACGACCCTAACTACTGGTCAGCAACTTTCTGTGAAAGCTGAAATGAAAGCTTTTCAATCAATTTACATATATTATGATAATTTCACTAGAGACTCTGGTATGAAAGTTCTTTCAAATGCCATAATTTTTGGTAACACTGGAATTAGCGGAAACACTATTTATTTCGAATTTATTGAAGGTTGGTCAACCGACTGCAATGAAGCTGTAAATGGAAATTTCATAACTATTCTAGTTGATGGTATAGAATTAAACAACGCCGAGCAAACAAGGGGATATCCTAAAGTATCTGAAGGTTCAAAATATATGTTGAATGGCAGTGAGATTATTTCTGAAAGAGTAACCTGGAAGATTGAGGATAAATATGCAAAACTAGATCAAAGTGTAGTCAGTTTTTCTTATTCAAAGAAAGATACATCTACAACTACGCCTATTCTACTAAATATTGCTGATAAATTAGTTGTAAATAGTGCTGGCGAAGAGGAAAATGGTGGATTACTGGGGCTGCCTGGCTTCGAGTTTGCCGCCGTTATCTCTGCATTACTATTTACTGGATTTATCAGAAGAAAAGTTTAATAAAGAAAACTCAAAGTGTTAATTTCCTATGAGACAAATATTAGTCTTTACAGCATTGGCAATCGCTGCAATGTTTATGCTAACAAGCAATGCCACTGCAGAACCTGAATACGAGAATCCTGATTTACAATTAAAATTTAACTGGAAAGAAGAAGGCGATATGCTTTCTCCTCAAACTAAGTTGCCAAGTGACCCTGAAGCTCAAAAAACTGTACAAGCTCA
>MIYX01000003.1 GCA_001875365.1 Marine Group III euryarchaeote CG-Epi4 | reverse complement strand
AGACTAGCAGTGCTAGCAGTATTTTCCATGATGGTCATGAGTGCTTTTGTTGCTGTTCCAGCATATAATGCAAGTGCAGATCACGAAAATCATGATGATGAGCACGATCACGACCATGATGAAGACAATGGAGACCACGGTGACAATGGAGACCACGATGATAATGATTGGAGAATTGAAAATTATGATGTTGTTTTTGAAATGGAAGATTTGGGTAACTGGCTTGTAAAAATAAAAGGTAATTATCCAGTAGAAGAATCCGACAGATTTAGAGAAGATTTGGCACAAATGTGTGAAGATATGATGGGAGGTAATCCTGGTGAAATCACAAAAGAGTGTTACGAACATTTCTTAACTATGGAAAACAATGACGACCACGGAAACGGTCATGGTTGTCCTCCAGGATTATCTGATGATGATTGCATAGCTATGCAAGAGTGTCAAAACGCAGGTTTTAACATGTCTTGTATTCGATTCATGTACAATTATTGTTACGAAAACCCTAACATGTGCGATGATGAAAGTGAAGACAATGGAGATAATCATCCCGACCATCACGATTCTGAAGAAGGACTTCACCACCATGGGGATGAAGATTATCATCACGATCACGATGATGATGATAGTTCCTCACATGCAGACTACGATAGACATCACGATCACGAAGATGACGATTCCGCTTTCTTTAACGCCTTGTTCGCCTACGAAGCTGAACACATAACAGCCGAAGAATTCATGCAAAGCGAAGCAATGCAAGATTGGATTAATGATACTGGTATGGATGATACTGACGGAACCGATGACGGAAATTTCTTTGATGCTCACGATAACGGTCTTTACGATTTACAAACATTCACCGCAGTCAACGATGGGGAAGTTTCCATTGAAGAGAATTTCCTCCATCCACCATACAAAGAGCCTACTTTCATTTGTGGAGATGGTGAAACCAGCATACCATTCGACCAAGTAAATAATAATGAATCAGATTGTGAAGATGGTGCAGATGAACAATGGTATGATAGTAACACACCAGATGATTATTCAGATGATTGTCAAATGTGGGACGATGAAGATTGCGAAGGGCATGAAGTTAACTGGTTCGACTGTCATGACGGTAATACAATCTGGATTACACAAGTAAACAACGGTGAACAAGATTGTGATGACGGGGAAGACGAAGGTTGGTACAATAGTCCTACATCATGGTTTGGAGATGTTTTCTTAATGGAAGGTGAAATTACTTCTGAAGACATAGGCACCGAGTTAACATCAGGTGATATTATTACTCGCACCGGAAATTATTGTGACTGGTATGATGGTAATGAGGTTTATATCAACTGTAGACACTTGATTGTTGCAGATTTAACAGCCGGTTCATCATATACGGTAGTGACCAAAGGAAATGTGGAACACGATCACTCAGATGAGAATAATGAGATTATTAGATACGGAACAGGATCTTACAATCATGTTATGCACGACTCTACAGGTGAACACATTATGAACATTACAGGTAATGTAACCGACGCTTCTCCTATGGCAGATTTCCTCGATGCTAAGACAACTAGTTTTGGTCTTGAATTTGTTATGTATCATGCTGAAACTTTTATCGTTGGCGAAGAAGGGTTCAAGGGTACGTTGACTTCTTATGGATACGATTGTGATGAATATGATTGTTACTCACAATCTGGCATGGTTTTCGTTTATGATTCTTTCGATACTACAGATACAAGTGCTGGTTTAATTGGATCAATAATGAAGATACCCTACATGACTAGTGGTGAAGAGCCAGAATGTCCTGACGATATTTCTTCATGCAGTGAAGTTCAAATGGAAATGGACTTATCACCAGGAGACTATGTTGTAGTGACAACTTCTCTGTCATATACCCAGGGAGGTAGCGGGTTTGGTTTCACAAACGTTATTCATGACGAAGATGGTTTAGTCAAAGATGAGTGGGATGGTTCGTTAAATTCTTCATACTACGATTACGATGAAAATGGTGTACAATCTGTAGTACCAGGAGATGATAGGCTACATTTCCCAAGAGCAGAACTTGAGTCTTTTGAAATGGAACTGGACTGTGATGATGATGAAACTGACGAGGTAGAATCTTGTGATGAAATTTTCATGGCGTTTGCTGTAATTTTCGGCATGGTGGACAATATGACAGCATATGAAAATGGTGAAATTGACGCAGTTACGGCTGCAGATAATATGTTAGAATTATTTTACATGATGGATCAGCTTGGTTTCTTTGAAAATGACGAACACGACGACCACGATGATCATATGTCACTCTATGATTTTGATGTTAGTAGTTGGGATAGCACTAATGATCTTCAAAACATTGTTGATTGGTATAATGATCAATATTATCATCATGATAGTCATACAAATATGACAGTTGATGAATTCTTATCAATGTGTGAGGGTATCTCTGAGGATGTTAATGAAGAAGTGGCACAATGTGTTTTGGATAAAGCATTGAGCATGATGCCTGACCACGACGACCATCACGGTGATGAAATGTGGTATTGTGAAGACTGTAATTGTCAAGATATGGATGATGCTGACGGACATGGAGAAGCACCTGACGGTTACAGGCAATGTGGAGGTCATGAAGATGACCACGATGACCATGGAGATCACGGTTCTATGGTGTGCTATGACATAGCAAATCATGACATTGAATTCCAGTTTGATAATGAAGAAGATTGCGTCGATGCCGGATTTATGTGGGTTTCAGCAAATAGCGGTCCCGGAGATCACGACGATAATGACAGCGATGACAATCCAGCTCTCCTAGACGGAATTGCAGGAATTCAAGACCCAGAAGATGCAGGTGATAATTGCAGACCTTCTGCTAATGATCCTCATTTAATAGGAAATGTTGAAGACAACGAAGGCAAACCATTGACCTGTTCTTTTGAATTCAAACTTCGCTTCGAAGGCGTGGATAATTCATTAGACACTCATGTTGCATACATACCATTCCAAGCTCAAGATACTTGGACATTAAAGATGATGAATACATTAGGATACGAAGTTACTAGCTGTGATAATTGTATGATGGATGCTGATGGACTCATGAACGGTACTGGTCCAGTAAACATTACTTTTGGTAAGGTAGAGCCAAAGCCAGATTGTGACTACACAGTCAAACTATCTGCAGATGGCATGGCTTTCGATCCAGTTAAGTTAGCCATTAATGTTGGTGAAACAGTTTGCTGGCAATGGAAAGACGCAGCAATGGCACACAATGTAGTTGAGTTAGAAGCCGAATATGATGCTTCTATGAATTTAACAGGTGTTGACTTCGGATTTAGCAGTGGAGAACCAGCAATGACGGTTGATTTCAGGCATACATTCACAGCAGATAACAAAATACACTACTATGTTTGTGAACCTCACGCTCAACTAGGCATGGTTGGTCAAATTACAGTTGGTAATGGAACAGACGATCCAGTACAACAAGCTTTAGAGGATAATGAAGTACCAAGTATCGGCTTTGTAGTTGGTTCATTGGTATTAGTCGGCGCAGCAGGTCTACGCCGCAGAATCCACTAAACCTAAATAAGTGGTTGGTAACCCTCTGTTATGACAGAGGGTATACCAGTGGTCAGAATGTATACTGACAGTAGTGGGCACACTAGATTTGTTAAGATGCAAATTCCCATAGAACCGAAGACAGGTTTAGGTTCTGTGGGTTTATTTTCATCTTTATTAGTGAACAAAAATTTGGGAGATAATTCAGGGGATGTTAAAACACAATTTGCAGTTACTCCAGTTCCAGAAAATGTGGAAGGCGAAGGTCCCAAATTAGCCCATACGGCACCTAGAAGACAATTAGTACTATCTTTAAGTGGTTGTTTGGAATTCAAAAGTTGTGGAGTTAATTCAGAAGATTCTGAGCATAAAGTTGTAATTCGTAGAGGAGATATTCTACTTGCAGAAGACTTGGAAGGTGAAGGTCATGTTTGGAGATTCATTAAGGCTCAAGACGGTAGATTTTATCCTTGGGTTAGATGCTACATCCATTTGGGTGAAGAGTATGAGCATTTCGTATCTCAATTAGTACCAGTGGTTAAGCATTAGGTAAATACCTTTAATAACAGAGCACCAAAATTTAGTTATGAGTGGCGCATATTCATCCTTAAAACGTTGGCAGCTTTCAATGTTTGCATTTTTTGCTTTTTTCATCTTCATCTTAGCGGGTTTTTCTCCAGATTTAGGAAGAGAAATGAGTCAAAGAGAGGAATTTTCCTATCCCGACAGTGACGTTTGGAAAGCATCAGACAGAGCTGAGGAGAATATGCCTGAGGAATACTGGCTTATCTTCCAAATCGTAATGGGTAACTCACTAGATTCAGAAAATCACAATACTCTAAAAATGGACGTTTTCAGGGAGACTGTAGAACGCAATGATAATCTTAGGGCAGATAATACAACTAGTCAATATTTTGACACCAAATTCAACTGGCAAACCTCTCAAGAAGAATTCTCATCTATTTGGGGAATCGCAGACACCGTTCGCTCTATAATGAATAATGAAACGCCATTGACCTCTGCAATTGGTTACGCAGGTCCTAACTTTGAAAGTGCAGATCAAGAACACTTAACTTTTGTTCTAAATTCTCTTTTTAATTTTAAAGCCGATGATGGGTCGTTTCCGTACAGGAATATTGTTTCTCCAGATTTGTGTGTTTTAGGTGATGATGGATGTGTCAAACCGAAGGATGAATTCGGTAATGCTAGTGTTTTCATTGCTCAGCCAGGTACAGAGTGGAAATCTAAAGGATTTTCGATGGTGGGCGAGGCTAATTCTTCGAGACTCTATGCAGATTACCCAAGGCAAAGAGGTGACTATGAGCATTTTGAATATTGGGAACAAAAGGTGGATGCATTCTACCTAGAAGAATTAGATTCTGATGAAGAAGTCAACTTTTATTCATATTTAGCATTTGGATTAGAACTTGAAGACCAGATTAATTCGACAGCTCCACTTATTGGTCTTTCATTTTTCCTTATGGTTGCTTTATTGTCCTTTTACTTTAGAAATGTTCTTGATGTTCTTGTAAGTGGTTTAGGTTTAGCCCTTGTCATGGTATGTATGACGGCTAATTCATTTTGGCTTGGTTTCCCTCAAACACAATTGGCCGCAATGCTGCCTATTTTGATGCTGGCTTTAGGTGTGGATTTTGTTATTCACAGCCTTACAAGGTGGCGTAGATTAACTTTAGAAAATCCGCTATTTTCTAGTCACCCTAGAGAAGCTAGTATTATTGGTGCGTTTGCAGCCATTAAGTCCCTTCTTCCCGCCCTAGGTGTAGCAACAGTTACTACTGTAGTTGCATTTGGTACAGCTACCTTAAGTGCAATTCCTGATTTATTCGAATGGGGAATATTAGGCCCATTGGGAATTATTCAAGCTTATCTCATAATGGGCGTCTTTGTTCCAGTTCTTAGGAGTATAATTCCTCCTAAAGAATCAAGTTCTGAAGCATCTACCATGGGTCAATTTTTTAGCGTCAAAAAATTATCTTCATTGATGGCGAGCAGATCAATGCCAATGTTAGTCATCTTCTTGATTATTAGTGTGGCCTTATCGCCATTAGTACTTGGCAATCCAGAGTCTAGATTTGACGTTAAAGATTATGCAGACAATGATTCTAGGTTCATTCAGACCGTCTCATTAGGTCAAGCAACCTTTACCGAGAACGGAGAGCCGGGTTACTATCTAATTGAAGGAGAGAATCTCGCCAGTTATGAGACCGTAGTGCAGATTGACAATATGGAGCAAGATGTTGCCACATATAGCCCAAGTGCAACTTGGCTTGGTAGTATTCCTTATGTTGTACGTACTCAATCACTTTTAGCTCTTAATGTTCCTGGTACGGGTTATGTTCCTGAAACAGTTGATCCTCAAACTGGCTTCCCAACATCAGATGATGAAATTTCTAAAGTTCTAAATGATGTTTACAGAAATGGTACAGTTAATCTAGAAGGTACTTTTAGGATTTCACCGTCTGAGGCTAGAGAATTATATCTTATTGAAAATGGAAACGTAACTATGGCTAGGTCTTGGTTTCAGGTAGAAAGACCAGACGATATCTATGGTTCTATGATGGACTTAAAAGAAGATTTAGAAAATTCAGCTTCTGGTTTAGAAGAAATTGATGGAGTATCTGTTACAGTCGCAGGTTTGAGCTATGAAAGATATGTCTACATGCTAGAAATTACAGATAGTTTCCAAGAAAGCTTGGTAGTTGCGATTGTTCTAGCTTTCGTAATTGTACTTATAGTTCTAAGGGATGTAAGATTAAGTTTGATTACTATTCTTCCTGTAATTGCAATAACACTGTGGCTCAGAGGAGGGATGGTATTATCTGATACTCCAGTAAATTTGGTCACAGTTCAGATATCTAGTTTGGCAATAGGTCTCGGGGTAGATTATGCAATTCATATGGTGCAAAGAGTACGTGAAGCACGATTTGAGAACCCATCAGGTTCTCAAGAAGACTGGATGGAGGAAAGTTTAGATGAAACAGGCAATAATGTTGCAATGTCAGCGTTCACTGATTTCATTGGTTTTATGGTTCTTGCACTATCAATTATGCCTCTGTTTGTTACCTTCGGACTAATTATGGCAGTAATGATTTTCCTGTCATTTGTAGCTGCAGTAATTATGCTTCCAGCCTTACTATACCAGTTCGGTAATTTAGAATCAAGTAGTAATTAGAATCCGCTTCGCTTGAATTTTTTATCTAATTCATCGGGCGTGATAGTCATT
Source organism: Marine Group III euryarchaeote CG-Epi4 (assembly GCA_001875365.1). The sequence continues at coordinate 20,816 of MIYX01000003.1, read as the reverse complement.
ACTGTAGGTCTTCCATGAACACAAGCATAAGGGTTTGGAATAGACTCCATTTCTCTTATTACAAATTCCATCTGGGCCATTGACAACTTGTCGCCAGCTCTAAGTGCAGAATGACAAGCTACCGTGTACATCATATGTTGATGTCTATCCTCAGCAGACTTCATTGAACCGCTTTCGACAACGTCATCAATAGCTTCTCTTATTCGATCTGGTTCGGATCCAGCCAATAATGCAGGCACGCTACGTATCATAAACGAAGAAGGGCCAAACTTCTCGGCCTCAAATCCCATTTCATTTATTTCAGGTAGCATTTTCTCGAAAGCATTTGTTTCACTTTTAGATAATTCTAGAGAAATTGGAGCCAACAAATTTTGACTTCCTATTCTTTTAAATCTCATTTGATCTTTTAACCGTTCATACATTACTCTTTCGTGAGCAGCATGAAAATCAATAATGAATACTCCATCCAAACCTAAGGCAACTATGTATTTATTTTCCACAAGTGCTAGTGGGCGCATTGTAGGCATATTTGTCTCTTGAACATCATTTTGGTGAAAATCAACTTCAAATTCTTGTTGGAAGGAATCAACATTATTCAATTGTCTTGGTTTTACCTTATCGTTAGCAGTGGCAATACTAGTGAATGTTTTCGTATCACTCAAATCTACGTGTGCAATTAATGCATGTTCAGCTAAGGTTTCGTTAATTACAACTCTAATTTTTTTGCTAACAATTTCTTCTTTAGCTATTCTGACTATTGTTTTTGCAGGGTGTACATTTACATCGACATCATTTTTTGGAATTTCTATGAATAGAGCACCTAGTGGAAAATGTCCGTCATGTAACAAACTACCGTAAGCACCCTTAATTGAATAACAAATATTTCGAGCTTGTACTGGCCGTCCATTAATGTGAAGGTATAGTCCTGAAGTAGTCTTACGTGAAATTGCTGGTTTTGTCAAGAAGCCTCTCAATTGGAAATCTTCACTATCTCCTTTAAATTCAATTAATTCTTTAGCAGCATCATTTCCCAAAAGAACACCAATTCTTGTTTTCAAATCAGATTCTGGAGCATCAACTATCTTTCTCTCTCCGTGTGTAAGTGTAAAAGAAACATCAGGTCTTCTGATAGCTTCTATAGTAACTATCTTCACAATATGTTGAAGTTCGGTAGAGACTCTTTTTAGATATTTTGATCTCACGGGGGTATTGAAAAATAAGTCAGCAACTTCAATTTTAGTTCCTTGAGGCGTTGCTAAATCTTCAATAACTAATTCATTTTCGCCTTCTATTGTTATTCGAGTTCCTATGTTGTCATCTTTTGTGCAGGTCGACATTCTTAGTCTTGAGATTGAGGCAATTGAAGGCAAAGCTTCCCCACGAAAGCCAGATGTATTTACATTCTGCAAATCATCAAATATTCTTATTTTTGATGTAGCATGTTTTTTAAATGCATTTTCGGCATCTAATCGATCCATACCCTTTCCATCATCTCTAACAACAATGAGAGAAGTTCCGCCTTCTTCAATTCTAACCCAAATATTCTTAGCACCAGCATCTAAAGAATTTTCAACTAATTCTTTAACGACAGATGCAGGTCTTTCAATTACTTCACCGGCGGCAATTTGATTAATTGTGTGTTCATCTAAAATTTGGATTTCAGGCATTAATGTTAGCTCCCAATTGTCCCCCCTCTAAAACACTTTTTTTCATTTAGCTGTTTAGAGTCTAATTTTTTAACACAGATGTTTATAGTCTTTTATGGAAGATGAAGACATGGTAATTGAATCTGAAGAAAAACCCGTAGAAATTTTTAAACCAAATGACAAGGGATTCTTCTCATTGTTGGGAGAATCTTTCAAATTCTTTTTACTTCATTTACCAGCTATAGCGACTATAGTAGTACCGGTTTTCCTCGTTGTTGAATTCTTAGTTCCACTTTTGTCAGTTCTAATTCCTGACCTTGCTGAGGACCTCACTGGTGTTGTGATTATTGATGATTCCTTAAGTTGGCTCATTAGAGAATTAATTTTAGCTTTAATTGCCGCTATTATTGGAGGTATAGCTTGGATTGCTACAATTAGGGTTATAGCATCATCGATTAGAGGGGAAAAAATTCCTCCAGTTCAAGCTATGAGAGATGGGACAGCCATGCTTCCTATGTTTGTAATTACAGCAATATTGTACTATTCAGTAGTTATAGTTGGTTCTGTATTACTAATTGTTCCGGGCATTTTAGCAGGTACATACTTTATTTTTTGGCAATTTAGTTATGTTCTCAGAGGTAAAGGAGCAGTTTCAGCTTTAATTTACAGCAAAGACTTAGTTAGCGGTAACTTTGTTAGAGTTTTTCTAAATGTAATAGGCATTTCGATAGTAATGTTTATTTTAAATGAATTTATAATAAATTTGATAGCAGGTAAAGTAGCATTGTTGACAGGCGAGGAAGATAGTATCCCTTACATAATTATTAATGCAATATTTACTGCATTAGGTAAAGTTTTTGAAGGAGTTAGAATTATTTTTATGCTATCTTTGTTCAAAAATCTTGAGAAATCCTGATTATTATTACCAATTTAAAAAGCCCCCTTCCTTGGAGTTCTATGAAGCACGTAGTTTCTATTTCAGATTTAAGCAAAAAGCAAATTTTATCAATTCTAAAACGTGCAAAAGAGTTGGTCCCTGTTGCAAAAGGTAAAAAGAAATCTAAGAGTCTTGACGGCAAAATATTGGCAACATGTTTTTTTGAACCATCAACTAGAACTCGTTTATCTTTTGAGACTGCAATGCAAAGATTAGGAGGAACTTGTATTGGTTTCGCAGATCCTTCAGCTACTTCTCATTTGAAAGGTGAAACTTTAGTCGACGGAATAAAGATGGTTGCAGGTTATGCAGATGCTGTAGTTTTGAGGCATCCTCAAGAAGGTTCAGCACGTTTAGCTTCTGAAAATTCAGCAGTTCCGTTAATCAATGGAGGAGATGGCGCAGGCCAACATCCGACGCAGACTTTGCTTGATTTATTCACAATTAATGAGGAAATGAAAAAATTAAAAGGACTGAACGTAGGTATGCTTGGGGATTTGCGTTATGGAAGAACGGTACATTCACTTTCACATGCTTTAGCTAAATTTGATAATAAATTGAGCTTTATTTCACCAGATAGTCTTTCTATGCCTAGTTATGTTACAGATGATTTGTCTTGCGAATGGTCTTCATACAATTCAATTGAAGATGTTTTAAATGATTTAGATATATTGTATGTTACAAGAATTCAAAAAGAACGTTTTCCGGACTTAGAAGAATATAAGAAAGTAGCAAGTGCTTACATTATAAATTCAGAGTTATTAAAAAATGCAAAATCAGATATGAGAATATTACATCCTCTTCCTAGAGTTACAGAGATATCAATCGATGTAGACGATACGAAACATGCAGCTTATTTCCGTCAAGCTTTCAATGGAGTTCCAGTAAGAATGGCACTTCTCGAGCAATTAATAGGAGGTAAAAAATGAGTGATAATTTGATGAGAGTTCAACCAATAAGAAACGGTACAGTTATAGATCACATAAAAGCAGGCAGAGGTAGAAAAGTTTTGGATGCCTTAGATTTGATCGATAAGGGAACTACTATTACGCTTCTGATGCACGTTCCTAGTAAGAAAAATTCAAGTAAAGATGTAATCAAGATAGAAGACAGAGAATTAAGTGAATCAGAATCTCAGAAATTAGCACTTTTATCTCCAGGTTCTCAAGTAAATATAATAAGAAACTTTGTAGTTGCAGAGAAGAATGTAGCTGAATTGCCTGAATTAATATCAGATATGGCCATATGTTCCAATGATAACTGCATTAGTAATAATGAGAGAGGAGCAAAAACAACTTTCAATATAATTAATGGCGGTTCTTTGAGCATACAGTGTGTTTACTGTGGTCGTAAAATTGCAGAAGATAATATAGAATTTATCTAAAATCGGTCGTCTAAACTTCCAGATTTAATTGAAGCTTGTATTTCTTTAGGATCTTTTCCTTCACAGCTTAGCCCCATAGATTTTGCAACTCCTAAAATTTCAGATGTCATTGCTTTGATGTCTCCACCAGTTAATCCAGGTCCTTTCTGTTTAGCAACAGTAATTGCTTGATCAAGAGTCATGTCTGCAGCAACTACAGAACCAGCTTCTCCAGATCCTTTCTCTATCCCTAATACTTGTTTTATCAAAGATGAAGCTGGAGGTGTTCCTATGTCTATAGTAAATCCTTTTTTGTCATCTATTTTGATTTTAACAGGGACTTGCATTCCTGCCATTTCTTTAGTTTTTGAATTGATTTCATCAACGACATCCTTTACATTAACACCAGTTGGTCCTAACGATGGACCTAGTGGAGGTCCTGCGGATGCTTTGCCTGCGTCTACTAATGCTTCTATTGTTTCGCCCATTAATTTACCTCTTTTTCTAGAACTCTTACGTGATCTCCTCGAACAGTTATTGGAATAGGAACCATTGCTTCAAACAGCTCAACAGTAACTTCTTCTTTGGCTTGATCGATACGCTGAACCCTGGCTTTCTCTCCTTTGAAAGGGCCAGCAATAACTTCTACAATATTTCCTTCCTCTATACCTGTTACAGCAGGAGGTGGTGTTAAGTGCGGAGTCAATTCTTCAAGTGTTACAGTGCCAAAAGTATCAGGTTGCTTAGAGCGACCATACCCTACACCTTTGTTCATAACCATACCACGTGCGTGTGTTAATCCTTTCAGATTATCGCGCAAAGATTCAGGACTATCGGTTTCTACAAAAATAAAGCCACGAAGCTTTGGAGGTGCCAATATAGCATAAATTGGTGCTCCACTTCTTCGTACTCTATCAGCCAGTCTTTCACTAGCAGTTCTCTCGTGTCCGATCTGAGATTTCATAGTGTAAATCTGGGTATCGGACGAAGGTTCGTTAGCAACCTCTTCAGTTTCTTTTTCTTCTTCAACGAATTTTGCCATTTTTAAATTCCTAATAAGTCTGCAACAATAGGTGGAGCTTTAAGCCACAAATAATATACAATAAATCCAATTAAACCAACAATTCCGATTCCAATTCCAACGACCCACGAGCTTTTTACAAATTCTTCATTAGTCGGCTTACGGGCCAATCTTAAAACTCTACCATATTGGCCTCTGCCAATTCTCTTGAAACGTTCTTCAAGTCTCTGTTGCGTTTTCCATACTCTGTTGATAAAGCTCATCTTGCTAATGTACGAAATCTATTCCGTATTTACTTTGCATTCCGTCATCTACTCCGTCGGGTGGTCCCAATATCTGAGAAGACTTGACACCAGTAACTACAAGCATCACACGAATTTGATGCTCGAGAGTAGAATCTATCGAAGCTCCCCAAATGATTCGAGCATCTTTATTAATCTTACTATGAACTTCTCTTACAACCTCATGGGCTTCCTGAAGCGTCATATCATCACCTCCAGTAACATTTACCAAGGCACCTTTTGAATCTTCAATATCTAATTCGAGTAACGGCGATGTTAATGCAGCAGTTACAGCATCAGATGCACGATTTGCACCTTGCCCTTCTCCCATGCCTATCATCGCAACACCTCCACTTGACATTATCGAGCGCATGTCTGCAAAATCAATATTCACAAGTCCGCTGTGGGACGTAATTTCAGTCATACATTTGATAGCATTTCCTAATATCTCATCAGCTTGTCTAAATGCTAAATTCAGAGGTAATTGTGCGATATCCTCAGTTAGTAGTTTATCATTAGGTATAACAATCACAGTATCGGCACATTTTCTTAATTTTTCAAGACCTATTCTTGCGTTTCGAGATCTTCTTGCACCCTCGTTACTAAATGGTAATGTAACAATTGCAATTGTTAACGCTCCACTTTCTTTAGCCAATTTAGCTATAACTGGTAAGGAGCCTGTACCGGTGCCTCCACCCAGACCTCCCGTTAGAAATACAATATCTGCATCTCTACATGCTTCTAATATGTCATTACGGGCTTCTTCAGCTGCCCCTTCACCAACATTTGGTTCAGATCCAGCACCTAACCCTTTAGTCAAAACTTTTCCGATTAACATTCTGTGAGGAACATGTGTGTTTAAGAGATGTTGAGCGTCAGTATTTACGGCCAAAAGTTCTAGGGACGTCATGCCCTCTTTGTATAGTCTAAGCAGAGTATTATTTCCAGCACCTCCGCTTCCTATGATGAGAATATTTGTTTGCAATCTGGAAACTAGAGCTTGCAATTCACTCTCATCAGTTTCGCCTGTAAAAGCTCCTTTATCGGCTAGAGCTTCTTGCAAAGGGTCCTCATTCATTATTCAATCGAGTTTAGTTCACTATATAAAATCAATCTATCTTTTTTCGCGACTAATACCTTATTTATAGCGTTGGATTCTAAATAAAGCAATGAACAAATCGCTCTTTAGCGCATTTCGCCGAAAACGAGTGATTACTTTTTTAGTATTTTCAGCCCTTATTCTTCAGATTCTTCTAGTTCCAGCAGTAACAGGTCCAGCAGTTATACAAGCAGATTACGGAACTGCCAAAGAGCTAGATACTTTCTTTGAAAGCGTTAATCAGCGAAATGATGAAGTTGATGAAACAGTTGTTAATGAATTGAACTTCCTACGTTCTCTTCACGAAGGAAATGAACTTGATTTTTCATTATTGGATAACAGGGAAGTTTTATTGAATTCTAAAAATGAGAACGATAATGTTAACGCTACAGTAGATTATGAAAATGTAAATTATGATTTTTCAGATAGAGGGTTAGTTCCATTTGGAGTAAACGATCCCGAGCCTATTAGGGCAGATATAATCGAAACAATGCTAGGCGAAGCTGATTTTTATCAGGAGTCATTTTTGGGTTCAGCAGCCTCATTATTTACAGATACTTACTTGATTTATTGGGCATATGATGCTAACGGTAATGGTGTCATTGACATAGGCGGATGTGGAGATTCTCCTCTACCTGGTGAGCCTTGCGAAGAGGGAGTAGAAAATGCTAACTTAATTTCAACAATATGGGGCGCTTCTACAGCTATCTTATCTGCTTGGTTTGAACAATTTGGTTTCGAAGGAGTTGCAGCAGCTCTAGTGTCTGCATTAATCAATGGAATTGACCAAAGTGATACTTCATGGGAGACAATAGATGTTAATGAAGATGGTATAAACGATATTAGAGTTAGACTTGTTCCAGTAATTAACGATATCATTAATGATCAAACAGATTTAAATCCAATTAACGGGGATGTTGGGATTGAAGCGAATTTAGGAATAGCAATTGAATTTCAAGAGATTGGAAATAGTCTGAGTCAACCTTTGGATGTGGCTATTGTTAGAGGTTTAACATATCAAGATGAAAATAATGATGATCAGACTTATGTTTGGGGAATTAATAGTCACTTTAGCTCAGGTGAAATTCCGGCTGAGTATTCTTTGGGAGTAGTAATTGAAGAATTTGTTTTCACAATAGGTCCTGACAGCGGTGGAATTGGTATAAATCCAGGTGACGCAGATTTTGTAAATGCACCCTATGAAATATCAGTTAACATGAATAATGTTTCAGGAGATCCCTTCAATAATGGAATTGATTCTCTTGATATTGCAATAGGTTATCTCAAATATAATTGGAGTAAGGGGACTTTTGCTAATCCCGGTGATGCTTTAGAAGAGATTACATTCATTAAAGCTGATCTCTCAAACCCTAGAGGTAAAGTTCCTGATGAACTTAGAATCAGATTAGTTTCAAAAACAGAAGATGGAGTTGAAAGAGACTCTATCGAGTTATATGCACCTTCAACTGAGACTAAAGAATTAGATGAAACTAATAAAAAATTCAATTTAGGTTTTGAGTACTATGAATACAATGTTCAACCTTCAGATGGTTCAGATTCTTTCTTATCGCACATTGTAGCGGATGTCGAAGGAGTACCTGTCTGTGAGATAATTTTAGGAGGAGACGAAATTTGTCTTAACGAATTAAATATGCCAGAAGCTTCTTTATGGCTAGAAGTAAGAAATGAATCGACCTCAGAAAGGAATTGGACAGTTATTGAATTTCACACAACTGAATCTATTGATTCGATTGTTTATGGCGATTATGAGTATTATACTGAAGATGGCAGAGAGCCTACATGGACCGATCATGATTATAAATTATTCACAGGGTTAGAAATTACTAATTTACCTGAAAGCTTAGTACTGCAAGGAAATTTAAATCTTGATGATTCAAATGATAATGCATTTGATGATACAGATCCAACTGCGGTTGATGACTCTGCAGTAGGTGGTTTAATTAGCGATTTATTATTAGGTTTAGCAGGTCGAATAGTATATGTTGGTGATTTATTACGATCAATTCCTAAAGCAGTCTTGCAGTCAACTATTGGAGAGGGAGATGGTGAAGTAGATGTAATTATGAGAACTAGAGAAGATGAGTTGGCTTATTTGGAAAATCTTTTCGTTTTCCTTACTAGCGATAAGTATCTTGATTTAGATGATGGTAGCGGTGATGATTTCTTTGCAATTTACAATCAGTCAGCTTTCCTAGATAGCAATGCCCCAAACAACCGCTCTTCAGTTTCACAAAAGAACCTTGACTATAGTTTTAGCGCACGCATTACAGAAATAGGAGATATTAGTTTTTATTCAAAGGATGGTTTCACTAATGTTTCTTTAGATATGAAGCCTTCCCGTGATAAGCCATTTAGGGTTTATTTTGAAGGGATAAGTAATAGTCAGGAAACTACTCACTGGGCTAATATAACATTGAGTAATGTTCCTTCAAATATTAATCTAAACATAGATAATGGTAATCTTCAATATGCAGGAGGAAATAATTCAGATCAATTAATTGATCATATTACTTTTACTAGTTTTGCAGGCGACATATATTCGAGAATTCGCTTAGAGCATCTTCCAGGTTCAGCTGAAATTGTGAGTTCTGAAGGTAATCTTAGACTGGTTACGGACAGTTGGTTTAATTTTTCATTTTTAATAACTAATGTTACAGAGGCTGGAAAGGCCACAGGATGGGTTTGGGATACTTCTAACTATAATGGAAGTTCAGTTATGCTTTATCAGGATAACATGGGTCAGGATAATGAGATAGCCAGTTTATCAGGAGATTTAGATTGGATACAGTCTTTGCGGCTTGACGGCGATGGTTCTGGAGAATTAGCAGATTTCAAAATTACACATAGGCAGCCAGTTCAGTTCAAAGTAGGTGCCATTGACGACACAGAGTACGAGGAAGACCACAAAGGCCTAGATGCCTATGTTTTCATTGACAGTCTTCCTGCTGAAATTGTAGTAGCAGTTCCTCTTTTGAATTCAACGGCAATACTTGGAGGAGATGTCTCTGAAGTGAATGATTTAGAAGATGTTGCACAATTTATTGAAGCTTTATCTGAATTAGGTAAGGCGCTGGTAGATACTGTTGCCGGATTATCAATTAATCTAGTTACTAACGTTGAATCATTTGAAACAGTTGCTCGCTTCTTTTATGATGTTGATGAAACCGTTTCTGTTACTGCCTGGGTTGACAAAGGTAATATTTCGTTGTTAGACGAAGAACCAGTATGGGTCGAAGGTCTTTGGTCTAGCCAGAAAGACATCGGCGATGAAACAATTCTTGGAGCTCGTATGCTCTTCAAAGATTTACCACAAACAGTAGATGCCAATTATACCTCCAGAGGAGATAAAATTGATTTGAAATTAGAATTAGCCGATTTCAATTATGCAGATAGATCGGATTACATTATTTTTAGAGAGGAAGGAATAATTGGTCCAGAGGTAACTGCATTCATAGAAGGAATTCCAGCAGGGTTGGATTTAGAACTAAATGCAGATTTGGTTCTTAATGCAACTGTAGATAACTTAACGTTAACTGGAGATATACAATTTAAAACGGATCAACCAGTTGGACCTATTTACTTAGTCATAGATCAAAAAGAAGATGAAAATCCCTATCATCTCGAGGCTTTGATTCCAAGATTGCCAAGTGATATGAATCTATCATTAAATATTCAAGAAAGTAATTTTGGAGTAAATATTAGTTCTAATCAGCCTATTGATTTTTTGGCTTTAGATTTGCAACTTGGTGAAACAGAGGGGCTTGTAACAAATTGGGTTGAAGGAGTATCTCTCAACATGTCTGATGAGGGAGCTATGGATGCTAAAGTTTTTATCACAGGAATTTCTCCTAAAGTTTCACTAAACTTGTTAGACGTTGAAGAAGTAGGTACTACAGTTGATGTAGTTCTTGAAGATTTTAATAACGATTCTCCAGCGATGGACAGTATATTGGTTGATGTTACAAATTTCGGAAATAGAAGTGTTTTATTGAGAATTGATGATTTACCAGAAGAGGTTGATCTCAATGCTTCAATCTTCTTATCAGACTTGGAGGATTCTGAAGGTCCAATAATTGGTAATATTTCTTTACTAACTAACAAACAGCTAGGTTCTTTATTTGCCTCAATTATTGATGAAGAGTCTGAAACGAATCTTGAGATCTCCATTCCTGAAGTTCCAGAGAGAGTTAATTTAGATATTGAATTGGGTGATGACATATATGCAAACTATAGTTCATCGAGTGCCCCTTCAAGAATAATTCTAGGAATAGAATCAGGTAACACTACAGATATGGATACAGCTTGGACTCATGGAATTTTATTGAGACAGGACGATAATGGCGATGTTCTCAAGATGTATTTAGAAGGAACTTTAACATCAGCTAAATTATCAACTGAGTTTGGAGAACCTGATAAGATTAATTTAGATTTAGGAGATTGGTCTCCAGTTACTCCTTGGATTTATTTAGACATAAATAGAGGTAAAAATGAGACAGCTATAGAATTGTTCTTGGATGAAGTTCAACAAAATAATAATATTAAAGCTTATTTCCAAACGGGAAAAACTGGTGATCGTGATTTAGATGCAATTTTTGACATTGAGCAAACTGGAGGAATAGGGCGAGCTTATCTTAGAACGCACAATATGACCAGACCATCCTACAATGAAGTTTATTTTTCCTCAGTTCCTAAAGATTTACGAGCAGATGTTATAGTTGGTAAAGAAATAGATATCATTTACAAGGCCGACCAAGGTATGGATTATGTTTGGGTTAAAACTGCTAACAGAGATTATGGTTCTTGGAAATCAGCTCAGGCCATAGTTCATGATGTTCCTGAAGAATTTCATATGGGAATTAATCCTAATCTTGAATTTGATATGGATGAATCATTTGTGTTTCAAGGATTCCCAGATTTGTTTGTTACAACCTCTTCAAAAGAGATAGATGTTATGTTAATTGTTGATGAAGGATACACAGGAGGTCACTCAGGTACTTTTATCGATGTAAGGAATGTAGGCGATAATACTACAATGATTTTAGATGGTGTGAACTACATAATTGACTCACCCCAAGGTATCGAAAGTGCTTATTTAGTAACAACAACATCTCCTGCAACTCCTCAATTTCATTTAGATTATATGGTAATACATGCTAAAGAGATAAAGCATGTTGAGATAATCCCTAATCAGATATTCGGCTTATATCCAGTTTTTGAAATGCTTAATAGCGAGGGTGGCCAATTATCTTTTGCAATTGGAGGAGAACTTACATTGGGTCCAATTCAATTAGAAACTTCAGCAGTCATGATGGATCTTAGAGTTAAGGAAGTTGGAGGATACAATATTCTACCGACATGGCTTGGAATACAAAAAAATGGAATGGATACTGAATTCGGAGATGATGAAAAACACTACATTATGCCAGAGCCAGGTATGAGCTTTATTTCTTCCATAGGGGCGACATTATGAACACAGTAGAACAACGTAAGGTAGTAGGTAAATTTGCGGTAATAATTGTAGCAGTTTTACTGGTCTTATTATGTTATTCTTATTTTCTTCCTAGGACAGAAGTGGAAATAGATACAGTATATCATAGCTCATATTCAGGTTTATTTGTTCAATCAAAAGTAAGTAATACTGGAACTAAAGAGATTAATGATCTTAAAGTAAAATTAGCAGTCTGGAATTCTACAGAGTTACTCGAAAGTGAAACGCATTATCCTGGTGTTTTAAGTCCTAAACAATCCGTAAAATTACCGGTATTAATTTTCGACGGACCTCATGCAGATTATTACGAATTAATAATATCAATGGAATTCAATTCGGATGAAGGTAAACAAGTATTAAATTATAATTACAAGATAGCAGATTATGGAAATTTAGCTTGGCATGATCAGTATTTTAGTTTTTAGTGCATTGCACTAATTTATTTATTTACAGCTCTTTAAGTAATTCCGACTCAATCCCGGACTTAACCCCATGAGCAAACATATAATTTCAGCTTCAGAAATGGAGCGATACGGCTATTGTCCATTATCTTGGCATTTAGATTTAAAAGGTATAGATGCAGAGGGTGATGAGGTAAATTCAGGGGTAGAAAAACATAAAGAGATAGGTAATTCCTTAACAAATTTATTGGTAGAAGAAAAGAAGTCTCGTGAGACTTCATCTACCTTGTTAACGGTTGTCGGAATGATAATGGCAGTTGTTACGGTTGCTCTTGTTATCCTTTGGATATCAACAGATAATTTACGTATTAACTTAGGAGTTATACTTTTAATAATTGGAATAGGCTGGATGCTTGTCGCATCATTTTTTCTTTACAAGCTTTTGGTTTCTACGGAAAAAATTGATAAATTAAGAGACGATTATAAATTAGGAGATGAGACTATTGAAACTCCAGATGGCTTAACAGACGATACGCCCATCCTCAAATCTAGGAGTTATAACTTAGCAGGTCGTCCAGATTTTATAATTAAGAAGGATGAGAACCGTATCCCAGTTGAAATTAAGACAGGACGCCCTCCTAAGGCACCATTCTTTAGCCACATATTACAAATTGGAGCTTATTGTTTACTTACAGAGGAAACTTTTGGTAAGAAACCGCCATCTGGCCAAATAAGATATGGCATTAATAACAAACCACATGAGATTATTTGGGATGTAAAATTGAAAAGTCTTGTAGTTGAAAAACTAGAAGAAATGAATGATATTCTTGCAGGAAAATTGGAAGCTCATAGAAATCATAAAAGAGCAGGTAAATGTAACAGTTGTTCAAGAAGAAAAAATTGCCCTGAGCGCTTAGACTATAATTAACAGGCATACGTACTTATATCGTCTTTCCAATTATGGCACTCTATATGGTTCCTGTAAAAGTAGCTATCTCCGGTCAGCCAGGTACGGGTAAAACCAAAACTGTTCTGAGAATTGCTAAAATGGTTGAAGAAAAATTCAGCATAGGTGGATTTACTACACACCCTATAGAAGAAGATGGAGAGATAGTAGGTTATAATCTTAAAGATTTTATAACTCAAGAAGAAGAGTTATCTGCATCTGTAAGATGGGACGTTAAGCCAAAGCTTCCGGGCAGAAATCCAGAATCCACTCCTTTAGGTATCAGACTTGACGCAGTCAATAGAATTGCTACAGCCTCAGTTCAGAAAGCCATTGAAGAATCAGATCTAATCCTAGTTGATGAAGTTGGTAAGCTAGTTTCAGAATCAAAAGAGTTTAGTGCTGTCTTAAAAGAGGCATTAAAATGCGGAAAGCCCATGCTCATAACTATGCACAAGCGTTCCAGAAACCCTTTACTTCAATCAATAAGGAAAAGGGATGACTTAAGAACGCTTGAAGTAACTCCTATTAATTCGGCTATTTTACCTTCAAAAGCGGTTAATATTCTCAAAACTGGAATGGTTTGATCGAGCACCGAGAGGGTAAGGTAAAGTTCAAGGCAAATCTTTCAGGTAAAGATAAGGGTCCGGGGAAAAAGAAAGGGGTTTTCTATAATCCTTCGATGAAATTTAGTAGAGATTTAAACGTAGAATTTGCTAAAAAGTTAAACTTCAGTGGTATTTTTTTAGATGGGATGTCAGCTTCTGGAATCAGAGGCATAAGACTTGCGTTAGAATGCAATTATGATGTGGAATTTTGTGATACTTCTAAATTAGCAGTAGAAGCGATAAAGGATAACTTAAAATTAAATAACCTAAAATCGGAAGTATTTCATGATGATTTGCAGAATCTGGTAAAGGAAAGACAATATGATTGGATAGATGTAGATCCTTTTGGCACACCAGCACCTTACCTTGAATCAATAATTGAAAATGTTAATGACGGAGGAATTTTAGGAATAGCAGCAACAGATACTGCAGTTCTTTGTGGTGCCAAACCATCAATTTGCTTTAAAAGATACGGCGCTTATTCTATGAGGAGAGTGGCAGCTAAGGAAGTGGGAACAAGGATATTATTAGGGAGGATTCAAACATTAGCTACAAAGTATGACAGAAGTATTGAAGCTATGTTATCTTACTCTGAAGGACATCATTTACGTGTATTTGTAAAAGTTACAGAGGCAAAGCCAGTTTCTCTTAAATGGCTTAATCAAGATATGGAAGTTTTAGATACAGAATCTGCAGGATCTGCAGGGCCAATTTGGATGGAAAAAATAATAGATTCAGATTTAGTTCCGGAAAATTGTGATGGGCAATTGGGTAAATTTTTTGATATATTAAGAAAAGAATCCGAAGGTCCACCAGGTTTATTTGATATAAATGATATGGCTAGGGCAGCCCAAATAGGGCAAACTCCTAAAAAATTAAAAATCGTAGAATGTTTAGAAAAAGACGGTTTTTTTGCAAGTACCAGTATTTTTTCGCCAATTGGAATTAAAACAAATGCACCCCACGAGATGAGGATAAGAGCAATTGAAAATGCCCAATCTTTATAATGACCCTTTTTGTCCGACAACCCTATGGAAGTTACAGTAGTAAACAAAACTAAAAACGAATTAGAGTTTGAGATTCATGGCGCAAGTGAAACATTACTTGGACCTCTTATGAACCACACTCTTGCAAATTCAAACGTTGAGTACGCTTCTTACTACATGGGTCACATAGTACTAGATAATCCTAAATTTTATGTCCGTACAAAGAAAGGTACACCGAAAGCTTCAGTTATGAAAGCAGTCGAAAAAATAATCGCAGACATTAAAGTCACTGCTAAAGCGATTTCAAAGTGAATGGGTTTGGTTAGTCAACATATAGTTGGCTCAGAGTCTTTTTTTTCAAAGACGTCAGGCATAGGCGGGAAGCTCAGAAAGAAGTCAGAAGATTTTATTGTTGAAGAAGTAGTCTCAATTCCTGGAAGGTCTCATTGGATATGGATGCAAGATAGTTCTAATGGAAAGCACCAAATAGTAAAAATTAAAGCTAAGAATTGGGATACCCATGTTTTAGTAAAAGAATTATCTCGTAAATTGAACATAGGTCAGAAATCTATAGGTTTTGCGGGGACTAAGGACAAGAGAGCAATAACCAATCAGCATTTCTCAATAAAAACTTCAGTGAAAAATTTGTCTACTATAGATCTAGAAAATATAGAATTAAAGTTTCTACATAGTTCAATAAAGCCGATTCGTTTAGGGAACTTGGTTGGAAATAAATTTAAGATAAAGGTTACCAACTCTTCCAATAATAACCATATTAAAAATATTTTTTCAGAGTTAAAAGGATTTTTCCCGAATTATTTTGGAGTACAACGATTTGGAGCTGTAAGGCCTATAACTCATATAGTAGGCGAAAAGATAGTGCAAGGAGATTATGAGGGAGCTGTTCTTGATTATCTTACACTTAGTTCGCCCAATTTTGCAGGACATGAGGGGCGTGAATATCTATTGGAAACTAAAGATTTTGCAAAATCAATTGAAAAGTTTCCACGACATATGTTGTTCGAAAGACAACTTTTAGGGCATTTATCTAGAAATGAAGGAGATTATACTGGAGCTATACTTCAACTTCCTGAAAGCCTATCTAAGATGCTAGTTCACGGATATCAAAGTTTAATTTTTAACAGGGTTCTTGACATGCGAATTAAGGAAGGAATAGATGCCTGCCTTCCTCAAATTGGAGATTACATTATGCCTGCAGACGGTTACGGCGGACCTGATCAGAGAGTCACAATCGAAGTTACAGAAAGAAATCAGTCAAAATTATCGAAAAGATGTAGCGAGGGGAAAGCTTGGATAGCCGGATTATTGCCAGGTGCTAACAGTGACTTTTCAAAAGGACGGCAAGGAGAACTGGAGAAAGAAGTAATGAATGATTTTAGAGTTAAATTTAAGGACTTCATAATTGAGGATATACCTGAATTATCATCTTACGGTATGTATAGGCCATTGTTTCAAAAATATAATGATATTAAGGTAGACTTTAATTCAGATGATCCAGTTCTCACTTTTTGGTTACACAAGGGTACTTATGCAACATCATTTCTAAGGGAAATAATGAAATCATCGGATGTGACAGTTTATTGAGGAAAATTAAGTGTGTTATTTTTGATTGCGATGGTACTCTAGTAGATAGTGAACCTTTGACTAACAAAGTTATAGCTGAAATGGCTGGTGAGCTTGGAATAGAAATGACTTGGGAAGAAGCAACTAAGCTATGGGGAGGTAAGACAATAGATGCAGTTGTTTATGGGATGAGAGAAATGTCAGGAAATGATTTGCCTGAAGATTGGGTTCCTAGGCTAGTGCAAAAGGTTTCTGAGGCTTACAAGTATGACTTGGTGCCTATGGACGGAATTTCTGAAGTTTTGAATTCTCTGGAACTAGCGAAATGTGTGGCATCAAATGGAAGGCCAGGCCATGTAGAGAATTCGTTGAGATTAACCGGCCTCTACAAATATTTTGAAGGTAGGGTTTACACAGCCTCTGAGGTAGCAAATCCGAAGCCGGATCCCGCTCTTTTCTTATATGCAGCAGATAAAATGGGGTTTTCAAAAGATGAATGTGTAGTTATTGAGGATAGTATTACAGGCGTCACAGCTTCAGTTAGGGCCGGAATACGAGTATTGGGATTAGTAAAAATGAGCTCAAAAGAAGAATTAATTGAAGCAGGGGCCGAACCTTTTACAAACATGCGTGAATTACCTAAATTATTAGGTTTGTAATGAAATCCAGTGTAAAAGTATCATCTATCTTAGTAGTGGGTCTATTGGTTGGAGCCCTTCTTAATCAAATGTTATATGATGCAGACTTAGATGGAATTCCTAATACTGAAGATGTATTTCCAAGGGACTCTAGTGAATGGAATGATAATGATTTAGATGGAATAGGCGATAATTCAGATATTGATGATGATAATGATGGCTTCAATGATTCAGATGATTTTTTCCCATTTGATCCGCTTGAAAGTGCAGATAATGATTTGGATGGTATAGGAGATAACTTAGATCAAGACGATGATAATGATGGTTTCAATGATTCAGAAGATTTAGATCCTTATAATGATTTAGCATTGAAATTTAGTTTTGAGACTGTTAAATTAATTGATAAGCAAAATAATAGACAAACGGCCCCTTTCATTTTTTTCTTATACCAAGGAAATGAGCAACTTAAACGCTTTGATAATTCAGGCAATCCTTGGTCAATTCCTTGGGAAGAAAAGTTTAACCTAACTGCGGAATTTGAGTACAATATTCCAGATAATCAGATTTTACATGAGTTCATAATTGTAGCACATTTTTTAAAATTCCGAGGTTCGGAGGAATTAGATATTAGTAGTTCCAATTCTAGTTACAGAGAAACTATAGTTTATGACTTAGAGGCCAAAGATTGGATTAATTCAAATGGAACTCTAGATGGAAGTTTAGATGATTCTAATGATTCGAATGATGCGGTTTTAGTTTTGGAAATAGAGGTTTTTAACTTTGGTTACCTTAAATCTTTCAAATGGACATTTCGTCAACTAGAATATCAATTTAGTTATAATTTTGATCCTGCAAGATATTCATATTATGTTAGCCAACCACATAGAATTTCTGAATATAGAGATTATCTTAATTTTGTTACAACTAGTGATTCTGAACTGTTTGAAATAGCAAATATACTAAATAATATGTCATCCGAACAAAATTTTTCTCTATTGCATAAAATCAATTTCTTTCTTAGTTTTTCCCAATCGCTAAAATATTCTGAAGATAATGTAACTGCAGGCGTTGGCGAATATCCGAGATATCCAATAGAAACCTTAGTCGATCAGACAGGAGATTGTGAGGATACTTCAGCACTTTTAATATCCTTAGTTGAAATTTTAGGCTACGATGCCTCCATAATATTAATACCCGAAGCATGGGATGGGTATGGACACGCAGCAGTAGGAATTAATGTTACTGGAGCGGAAGGAGTGCATTATGTACTTAATGAAGGAGCATCAGATGAAATCAGTTATTATTACGCAGAAACAACTGCCCCAGGTTGGAGGCTAGGTGAAATGCCAGATTTAGATTCTAATAGTGCATATATTTATGAGGCAAAATGAACGATTCAGAAATTGAGCAAGAGTATTTAGTAAAAGTGGATGACGAAGTCTACGGACCAATTTCTGAAAAAAGATTGGTAGATGATTTAGGAAAAGGGGAATTGTCAAAGGATGCAAGGTTTTGGGATGGTGAAGATTGGTTGCCTGTTGGTTTTTTATTAGAAAATAATCTTTGGAATGGTGACGATTGGGGCGAACCAGAAGAAGTAGCTAGAGAAGGCCCTCCGCTTCCAGCTAGTTTGGCTTGGGAAGATGTAAAAGTTAAGGGAAGATGGCTAATGATTTACGGAGATCATTTGGTACTTGAAGGAGGAGGATTCCGTAAGGAAGAGATAGCTTCTATTTTAATGGGAGAACCGCGTGAAGGTGGAATTCCTATAGTTAAAATATTAAATGTAAGTATAACGGCTTTCGATAACTATTCGAAAGTAGAAATTAGCAGCTTTCATAAAATGTATGAAGTTTATACTTTTGCCTGCAACTTAAGTAGTTCGGATACAGATGCTCTAGTCAAAGAATTAACAAATTCTGAGGTTAGAATTAGTTATTCTTAAAAATGAGGTTGTATTTTCTGCATGACTGCATCTTTTGGCATAGCTCCGACTAATCGGTCTACCAGTTGTCCATTTTTGAAAATCATCATTGTTGGTATTGACATAATACCATGAGCGGATGAAGTATTTGGGTTTTCATCAGTATTCATTTTTGCGATAACTATATTTTGATTTTCAGAGGCTATCTCTTCTAGAACCGGACCTAAAGCCTTGCAAGGACCACACCAAGGCGCCCAAAAATCAACTAATACGAGTTCATTATCGTTAATAGTTTTTTCAAAATCTGTGTCAGTTACTTGAATTGTACTCATTTTTTTTCCCGTAATAAAATAAAAAAATACTTACTACAACCCTTGTATGAGGAGCCTAGTTATAGCCTTTTTGATAGTTTTAAATCTTACGCAACTTACAAATAGAGCACAAGATAATATTAACTCATAAGAGGCAATTAACATGAAAATAGGAATATTTTATGGGTCAAGTACAGGTAATACTGAAACTGCTGCAGAGTTGATTTCAGAGAACTTTAGTGAGCATGATTGCTCAGTTCAAGATGTTAGTTCAATAGAACCAGATGATTTATTGGGGTATGACTTTTTGATTTTAGGTATTTCAACATGGTATGTAGGTGAAGCTCAAGATGATTGGATAGATCTTCTGGAGGATATGGATGGCATGGATTTCAATGGTGTAAAGTTTGCAATATTTGGTCAAGGTGATCAATTAGGTTATCCAGATACTTTCCAAGATGGAATGGGTATGGTTTACGAAAAGATGATTGCTGGCGGAGGTGTAGCCTTAGGTTTCACTCCCACAGAGGGATATGATTATGATGAATCCAAAGGAGAGATAGATGGGCAATGGTGTGGTTTATCATTAGATGAAGATAATCAAGGTGAAATGACAGACGAAAGAATTGAAGATTGGTGTAAGGCACTTCACGCTGAACTTTAATAATTTAGTATTCTAAAATTAAAAAACCGCAATTTGCCATCCCTTATCGACGACTTGACTTATTCTTTTTGCAGCTGAAGAGATTGTAAATTTGTAATCACCCATGGATGAAGTTAGACCTCTTTCATTTAATGAAGAGCCGCATAGAAAAATAGCACCACCGAGTTCATGTACAACTCCAATAGAGGTTTGTATCTCTTTTCTATAGTCTTCTTCACCTTCCTTTAGCCATTCAACTCCTTCGCCTTGTAGCATTAATGCTACATTTCTGGCATCACCAGTTTGATATTCAGCCATTCTCACAGCCTCTAATGCTCTTTTATGGTCGTTTTCACCGCTTATAATTATGTAAAGGATTCCTTTAGAGCTCATAAATTTTGAATAATTATCTTGGAAGCCATATCTCTATCTAGTGAAAAATTTCCTCGGCTATTTTCAACATTGTAAATATTCTTATCTGTTTTTTTAAGCATTAATTTGTTTCCAGGTTTTATTCCTTGTTTTTCCAATATTTTTGATAATTCGTTATCTTCGAATATTAATTTAACTGTGCCGGTTTTTCCCTCATTAAAATTACTTAATGGCAAATATTTAGGTTCACCATTTTCTTCTATATTTATTTTATGACAAAAAAGTTCAGACTCTTTTTTTGGATCTACGCCTAAAAATGTTGTAAGTTTATGTTCAACATCTCTTGTTAGGACGTGTTCCATTCTACAAGCTACTTCTGCAGCTTCTTCTCCTTCGACGCCAAGTATTTCAGTTAAAAACCGTTCAAGAATGTTAAATCTATGTTCGATGACATCAGCTACGTGTTGTCCTTGTTTAGTTAGGTGCACTCCATGGTATGCTTCATAATCTACAAGTCCTAAATCACCTAAACGTTGAATCATTTCAG
>MIYX01000002.1 GCA_001875365.1 Marine Group III euryarchaeote CG-Epi4 | reverse complement strand
GAATGGGCTGAATTAAACGTACTATTTGGCGAAGCTGACATGAGAACCGAGAGTGAAGCTGCAATTAATCGTCTTGGATCGGTTTATTGGTATGTTCTTGAATTTGGTGCATGTCGAGAAGGCGGAAATGTAAAAGCTGTAGGTCCTGGATTATTATCTTCTTTTGGTGAAATGGAACATGCATGTGCATCTGGTGAGGTTGAATATAGAAAACCTAATTTTGAAGAAATGGAAACTCTTGCATATGATGTTACGAAATATCAACCTATACTATATGTTTGGGATTCTTTTGAAGAAATGTACGAAAAAACAAAAGAATTTGCAACAAATTGGGGAACTGATAACGACCCAAGAAAAGATTTACATCAATAAACTACTTCTCTTTGTAAGCATATTCTTGTAACTTTTCTAAAGACACCATCTCTAAAGCTGATTCATGAGTAGATTCGAGAATTACGTAAGGTGCCATTCCTGAATCGAATGCTTCTATCCACCTTGAAAGGCAAAGGCACCATCTATCACCTTCCTTCAATCCTGAGAAACCTGGCCCTGGAGAACTGAGGTCATTCCCAGCTCCTTTTGAAAAGGCCAAGAAAACATCAGTCATAACTGCACATACAACATGCCTACCATGATCACGTTTGTCTGTATTACAACAACCATCTCTAAACCAACCAGTCATAGGATCGGTTGAGCAAGATTCTAACTTACTTCCTAAGACATTTATTGATTCTTCCATTTTACTTATCTCTATTTTCTCTTAAATTATCTATTATTGTAAAGGCAAGTGCAGCTCTTTCATTTCTAGAAAAATCGGATTCTAAATCTTTGATCATTGATTTAATTTTAGTTGATGACTCTGGATTTTCTTCAGCTAACTGCTTAGCTTGATTCATTTGCGCTTCATTAATGCAATAAACCGAATCGCCTCCAAGTATTGATACTGGACTCAGAACCATTTTTACACCGTGAAGCTTACGTCAACATTAGGTGCAGGATCGCCAGTACTAAAACTGGAACCGCAACCACATGATCCTTTAGCATTGGAATTTGTTAGTCTGAAACCAGGTTCTATTAAGTCGTTAGAAAAATCAACGGTCAGTCCGTCTAGAAAAACTGAACTTACTTTATCAGAAACTATCCTAAGATTCCCATCTGAGAAATAAACTTCATCTACTTCGCCCATATTATCATCGAGTATTGCGTCGTAAGTATTTCCTGAGCAACCACCAGACTTTACTCCGATACGTAAAAACGTTTCTTCAGATACGCCCATCTCGTAAAGTTTCGATTTAGCATTCTCTGTAACCTTAATGTCCATACAATTCTAGCTTTAAAGGACATTTAATAGTTACTGTATACTAAACCGCTATAAACTAGCCAAAAATACGTGTCCTGTGAGAATTACCATCTTTCTCTTGATATTGATGCTTTTTGTTCCAAACGGGAGCTCTGAGGCAAGCCCTATGGAACAATCTTACCAAGGAAATCCTATAGTTGTTATTAGTCTAACATATGATGCAGGAATTGGTGGTGGGGATGACATTCAGGGAGATATTGTAATTGAATTATTTCATAACTGGGCTCCCGTGACAGTTAACAATTTTATTAAGTTAGTAAATCAATCATTCTATGATGGAATTTTCTTTCATCGCGTTATTGATGATTTTGTCATTCAAACAGGCGATCCAACTTGTACTGCAGTTGGAGCTTATCCTGCAAGCGACCCCTCATGCGGAAGTAATGGATCAGATGAAAATATTCCATTCGAAGCAAATGCAAATCTTACTCACATAAATGGAGCTGTGGGGATGGCTAGAAGTGTAGATCCAGACTCAGCTTCAAGTCAATTTTACATTTGTGATGGGTCACAGCATGGATTAGACAATGGTAATCGCTCACAGGATGACGACCCTGGATATGCTGTATTTGGAGTTGTAAGAGAGGGTATGGAACTAGTGAAAGCCGCAGCCCAAGTTCCTACATCCAATGACCCTCTGAATAGGCCTCTCTATGAAGTTCACGTGAATTCTATAACTTTACAGGGCTTCGTTAGTCCCCCTACAAATGAAAAAGAAAATGAAAGAACACCAAGTATTAGCTTTAGCCTCTCAATAGTATCAATAGGATTATTAACACTACTACGTAGAAATTGATTATGGATTCAATAATATTTCAAGGAAATGTAATCGGAATGCTGGCATACATAGTACCTGCCATGCTTTTTTTTTCTTGGATTATTAAGGAAGTTGAAGAGAATTTAGTTGAGAGAAAATTATACATTTCTTGTGGATTAGGAGTCGTTCTCGGTACAGGTGCAGACATTATTATGATTCTTGGAGGAATTAATACTTACAATGAAGACATTGGTTATGCATCAAAGATTTTAGTATCTCCTATTATTATTTTAATTTTCCTATTTATCGGAGTCAATAGAAAAACTTTCAAAGAGGAGAGGGGAGCACCATACTATTGTGCAGGATTTGGACTTTTTTATGGAGGTGCGATTGAATTTTGGAAATTACTAGTGACTGAAGAAGTACATGACTTGTCTGTATTTGATTTCTTCATTCTTGCGTCGTTCGGATTCTCTACTGTTCTATTTCTTGGAGGTGCTGCAATGTGGATTTCATACGGAATAAAGAAAGGTGAAGGGGCTAGAATTGCAAGCAGATTCGCTATTCTCTACTTGATTATGTCATTCTTAAATACGCTTGCCCTCGAGGAAATACATTATGATATTTATGATACAATAATTATTCCACTCATTTCACTTTTGGGATTTTTAGTTGTATCTTTTGCTGTTTTCCATCAAGCTAAATTAAAACTACCTCCCATAACTCAAACAAAAAAGAAATCGGTAAAAACCTAGGTTTATTTTGTGTAATAATGGATGAGCGAAGTTTTACAATAATTACTGTTGCAATTTTAATCATATCGCCAATATTATTATACATGAATAGCGATGAAACTCTAGAACAAGATTCAACAATATATGATAATGGGCTTGTCCCTGTTTGGGAAAGAGTGAATCAAAATTTCAATACGACTGGATCCTATAGCTATACATTAGAACCTGGTCAGTATGATACACTAGGTCCTGAAAGTGTATTCATTGACGTTGATCTACCAAGTAGTGAACTAGGATGTACAATAACTGACGACTGCCAAGTTCATCTTGGACTTTGGCTACCAGATGTCCCTAATGGAACTAAGATTCCTGTAATTGCCGACGTTGGGCCTTACTATGACGACGGAGATGTGGATGCGTTAACACCTGCAAACCGCCTTGGCAAATTCTTGATTGAAAATATGGTGCCACATGGATATGCTGTAGCCCAAGTTTCAGTTTTTGGAACTGGAGAATCTAATCACTGTATGGATTTTATGGGCTTAAGTGAACAATTAGGTATTGATGCTGCCGTAACTTGGCTAGGAACTCAAGAATGGAGTAATGGTAACGTAGGAATTGTTGGAAAATCATACGATGGAACGACGCCCTGGCAGGCTGCCATGTTTGGTAATCCGCATCTAAAAACTATAATCCCTATATCTGGATTAATCGGTGTTCATGATTTAATGTGGAGGAATGGATCTATGGAAGCCAGAGGCTTAGCCATGCATAATGGAGTGTATGGCTCATTTGGGTGGGATGGAGACAGCGAGGATTGGCAAACTGTGTGCAGAGGATATGCAGAAGGCTACGCAAATGGTCCTGCTGCATACTTAGCTGGTGATGAGGTAAACTACGCAGGCAACACTTACTGGACTGACAGACACTTTCTGGAACGAACGATACAAAATTATAACGGTTCAATTTATTTTATTCATGGAATGCAAGATTGGAATGTTGATCCCCATATGGCATTTCCAGCCTATAAACAATTGCAACAATCTGGATTTGAAATTAAAGGACTATTTGGCCAATGGGGACATCATTACCCTGATAGGCCCGGAGATCATAATGGGATGTCTGCCGGCAGAGGTGCTGAAGCATACCCTATGTCTGTGAGATATGATTGGGCTCAAGACTTGTTAGAATGGTTTGATTATTATTTGTATGAAGGCAATATGAAACCTGCACTGCATGTTGAAATGCAAGATAATATGGGAGGATGGAGAATTGAACAAACTTGGCCAGCAAATGACAGAAAATTCTTACAATTACCGATAGGTGAAGGATTGAATGTTGTTTCTGGAAGCGGGCTGGTTGGACCTACAAACACTTTAACACTTGAAACTGAATTTTTTGAAAATGAAACTCGGATTTCAGGAATGCCCACTTTCCATGTAGATGTAACAATACCTCCAGGACAAACTTCAGGACATTTATACATTGAACTAGCAATTGCTGGAGGAATTCACTTGGGACACGGGGTAATGGACCTTAGGTATCACGAAGGCGGAAGAGAGTGTGGACAGCCTTGTACAGTTACTGGTACTGTAAACGCAAAAATGGAAATGTTTGCAATGGACGTTGTTGTGCCTGCCGGGAGTGCGCTAGAACTTGTTATTAGCCAAACTGGCGATGATTACATACCTTCAACTGTAAGTAGCGGATATGTTACAGTTGGAACTAATCAAAATAGTATTTTAAGTTTACCAATAATAGATAGAGAGTCGGAAGACCTATTCACACCACCTATTTGGTATGATGAAGAAATATAAATTAATCAGAATTACGTGATTCAATTTCTTTGATTAGTCTCTGAGCTTCGTCTAATTCTGCATTTTCTTCTTTTGCCATACGTTTTTCTTCTTCTTTTTCCATACGCTCTTCTTCTTTGGCAATGCGCTCTTCTTCTAAATTTTGATTATTCTTTAAAATATTAATTTCTTCTTTTAAAGACTCTAATTGTTCATTCTCATTATCCTTGAACTGCTCTGCCATTTCTGATATCTGATTTTTAAGAGAATTTATTTCTTCATCATCTGATAATTGATTACTTTCATTGATAGTATTCATTTCTTGCCTAAGAAGCTTAAGCTCGTCCATGAGTGCAGTCATAGCCATATTTTCTTCATCCTTGTCTATGTCTAGATTAACATCTTCATCTAAAATATCGGGTAAATCTTCGACTAGTTCAGATACTTCATTAGGCTTATCTGATGTTGAAGCTACAACAACCACTTCCTGACGTTCTTCAACATTTGTATTTATTTTTTTTTCTTCCGATTTAGGCTGAGAATCTCCCTCGTGAAATAAATGAACATCTCTCTGTGGAAAGGCAATTACTATATTTTTAGCCCTAAGCTTTGCAAATACTTCATGATGGAGATCGGAATTTATTTGCCTCATTTTAATGACATTTTTAATCCATGCGACTAATGCAAAGTTCAATGTTGAATCGCCAAAATTTTGGAATCTAACTAGAGGCTTTCTAGTAGGATCATCATGCTCAATACTTGAATTTTCTTTGGCAACTTCTAACAATGCAGCTTCTACTTCATCGGGATTAGAATCATAAGAGACTCCAACTTCAATTCTCAGTCTGTAATATCTGTCTGGCTTTGTAAGATTTAATATGTTCTGATTTGCTAGAGCATTATTTGGAATTATAATTATTACGTGGTTTACAATGTCATAAATTTTTGTAGAACGAAGGCCTATCTCCCTAATTAAACAATAGGTATCATTAAAATAAATCATATCTCCTGTCTTGAAGCCTTGATCAAGCAAAAGAAGAATTCCTGAGAAGAAATTACTAAGGGTGTCTTGAGCCGCTAACGCTATAACTAAACCAACAACACCTACTCCTGCAACTAAAACTCCAAATTCAACATTAAATGTTGATAAGAAATTTGTAATACCAAAAACTATTATCAAAATTGAACCAAGAATATCTAACAATGGCCCATACTGCGTATCTGATTTGCCAACATTTATCCAATCAGAAATCAATGGAACTAGATAATTACTGTAAGCTCGTAAAATAAAGACAGTCATAAATACTACAAAAGAGCCATCTGATATTTTTGTTAAAACTAAAAACAAAGGTTTAACTGAGGCGTTTGTTTCAGCTATTTCCGTGAAGAAAAATGATAAACTCCAAGTAATTATTAACCAGAATACCACTGTTGTAGGATCCCATTCCCATCGGCTTAAACCACGAAAATAGAGCACTATCGGAATAATGAATGTAAGTGTAAGAAAAATAACAAATGACATTAAAATTAACATCCAAATAGCATCGTCTGTAAAAATTATGTAATCTTCTCCAGTATTTCTGTTTGTTATAGAATAATAAGGACTTGGAACTATTTTATCGATCGTAGATCGCATTACTGTCATTGTAAATAAAGACAAAATGAATCCAAATATTCTGACAAATGGAAAGTCCTGACGAAGTCCAAATGCCTTTGGTGAAGAAGTACTCACAAATATACACTTAAAAATATGTTTATAAATCAATTAGGTGAAACAGTATATAGCATCTTATTATCTGATGTATAATGAGCGCAGTATTGAAAGATAGTGATGTCGCTAACTCCATAAAAGGTATGGACGGATGGGAATATGATGATGTCTACAGATGTTTGCGCAAAGAATTTGCTTTCGATAGCTTTGAATCCGCCGCAACATTTGTTCAACATGTTGCTAAATTAGCTAGCGAAGTTGGTCATTATCCAGAAATTTTAATTTACAATAAAGGCGCAGTTAGAATCACTTCAACTACTTCTGATGAAGGTGGAGTCACAGAAAGCGATATCGGACTTATTGAAAGCGTAGAAATATTAGTTAGTTAAAAGCGTAGAAATATTAGTTATTTAAGTGTAAAAAAACTTAAGAAATTGTTAATTCTTTTACGAGATACTCATCCGAGTGTTTATCAATATATTCAATTAAATCTGAAACGTGTGGAGATTCTAGCAAAATTTCATTTGACTCATGGTCTATAATTCGAAATGGCATTCAATACACACTGCACTAAATTATATATAATTTTCTAAAAGAAATAAGCCTTTATTGGGCCACTTTAATGGGAGTCAGTGAAACAATATCTTGACTTAGTTAACGAAGTACTCAAGCGGGGAACTAGAAAGGAAAATCGTACGGGGGTGGACACTATTTCAGCTTTTAATATTAATTATTCTATCGACCTGAACAAAGGATTTCCACTACTAACCACTAAAGAAATTTCTTGGAAGAATATTGTAATAGAAAATCTATGGTTTTTGTCAGGTGATTTGCATATCGGCCTATTAAAAAAGCACGGTTGTAAATTTTGGGATCACTGGGCAGATGAAGAAGGATTTGTACCCAGTGCTTATGGTAATTTTTGGAGAAAATATCCGGTCCATGGAAACGAGGAATATAACGATCAAGTAAAGTATGTTTTGAATACTTTAAAGGCAAATCCAAACAGCAGAAGGATGGTGATTAGTGCCTGGGCGCCAGGAAATGCTCAAACTAGTGGTTTACCTCCATGCCATTTACTCTTCATTTTTAATGTTCAATATGATAAAGATGGAGAACCCAGACTATGTGTGCATTTAACTCAAAGGAGTTGTGACGTGGCGTTAGGCGTTCCTTACAATATTGCAGGCTATTCATTCTTGTTACACCTTTTTGCTCATTTATCAGATATGAAAGTTGGTACCTTCGGACACACTTTAGTTGATGCTCATATATACACTAAAAAAGCCGATGGAACTATGCAAGAATACGACCATATCCCTGGACTTATAGAACAAACAAAAAGGAAGATAAAAAATCTACCTGAACTTAAAATTGATACAAGCATAAAAACCTTAGATGACGTAATGAACTTATTAGATAAAGATACTGAAACGATAATGTCAAAATTTGAATTGAAAAATTACAATCCTGAGCCATTTATACCTTTCAAAGTTGCCGTATGAGAGGAATACTAGTAGCAACGTCACCTGAGGGAGTTATTGGAAAAGATAACGCGATTCCTTGGTATTATTCTGAAGATTTAAAGAGATTTAAGAGACTGACTATTGGAAAAACTGTAATTATGGGCAGGAATACTTGGGAATCTTTGCCAATAAAGCCCTTACCAGAAAGAAGAAATATAGTAATAACAAAAAGTTCACTTGAAGGCGTAGAATGCTTCACAAGCATAGATAAGGCTGTAGATTCTTGTGAAGGTGATATTTGGTTTATAGGAGGTGCTGGCATTTACAAAGAGGCTATGGATTTAGCTGATTGTATTGATATGACCTTAGTCCCAGATAATGTAAGTGGAGATAGTTGCATATATTTTCCTGGAATAGGAAATGAATGGGAAAATAATGGGGAAAAACCCTTAGAAAAGGGCTCAAAATTAATGCATAAAATTTACACCCGTAGGGTGTAACACACCTTTATATCTGTACTGCCTAGGCAACCGCGGAGAAAAATGTCTCGTAAAATAACTGCCTTATTGCTAGCCATGCTAATGTTGCCACTATCGGCAATGAACACAATAGCCGATGAAAATGATCCTGATTTATCAATAGATGAAATTACTTTTAGTGAAGATTCTCCTACTGGTGGAGATGAAATAACTGTTACTGCAGTAATTGCAAATGACGGTGGAACAAGTGGCTTTTTGAGCGTCACTACTAACGTTAGTTTTTTTTCAGATGGGACTTTCATAGATAAAGATACTATTACCATTCCTGGAGGTGATACGGCCGATGCTGAAGTTGTATGGACTGCTGTAGGAGGTACACACACAATAAAAGTCATTGTTGATGAAGAAGAAGTAATTACTGAATCCAATGAAGATAATAACGAAGCTACTGAAAGTATTACTGCAGCCTATCCTCCAATCTTATTTTTAGATGATGATAACAGTGCTAATAACGGAGGCACGAGAACTGAAACCGATACTTATTTCATAGATTCACTTGATAATTTAACAAGTCAGATAGCATATGATGTTATCAGAGTAAACAGCAGTTCTGATGCTCCAGATATAGATATTTTGTCCGAATACCAAGTAGTTATTTGGGCATGTGGACTTGATTACCAAAGCGGAGATACAGATGTAACTTTTACAAATAACGATAAGGAAACTGTAGCTGATTACCTCGAAGGAGGAGGAGCAATGATGGTTGTAGGTATGGATATTTTATATGATTTCGATAGTACTGATGGTGAACGTAATGAAGGGGATTTTGAATATGATTATCTTGGAGTGAGTTATGCAGATAATGATAGAGCAACTCCATCCATAATTTATGGAGTCGAAAATGATCCCATAACAAATGGCGCCGAATATAACGCTGATGCAATAAGCTCAGATTATGCTGATGATATTAATCCAAGAACTGGCTTTGAAAAAATTCTAAGCTCAAATGGCGATTACAATATTTCATCTATAAGAACTGAAGACGAATTCAAAATGGTGTTTATGACCGTTGATTTTAGCTCAATAACAAGCAGTGATGATAGAGATGAATTTATGGAAAGTGTTGTTGACTATTTACTCGAACAACTAGAAAATGATGTAAGTTTGAGTAGATTTAATACTCCTAAAAATGAAGAAACTATAGAACCTAATACCGAGAACATAATTGATGTTACCGTGAGAAATCGAGGTACAGAGGATCAAGAGGATATCCAAGTAACTCTGGAGATTACTTGTTCGAACAGTTCATATACATTCACAGAATCTTACACCATTGAGGATTTAAGCTCAGGAAGTGGAACTAATGTTGAATTTGAATGGGACACTCCAAACGATGAAGATTATGAATACCAAATTAAAAGTAAGGCAGTAATTTCTGACGATGAAAAGGAAGAAAATAATGAAAAAATAATAAATGTAAATACTTATGTTACATACGATTTAGGATTAAGTACTGCTAGAGTAACTCCAATGATTGCTGAAAAAGAAGAAGACAGAGAAATGAGTGTTATTGTAACCAATCTTGGGGACGTAACTATGAATTCTGAAGTTAGTGGGAAAATCTTTGATGGTGCGGGAAATGTAATTGCTAATCTAGGAAATGAAGATATTGATGATTTAGCTCCAGGCAGTAACGAAACATTAACTTGGGAGTGGGAAACTGATGATTACGGTACATTTTGGTTTGAGGCTAAAGTCATAGATGAAGATGATGAAATACCTGAAAATGATATAATTGATTCAATGATGAGAAGTGTTGATGTTGAATTTAGTGACGACATGGACGACGGAAATGATGGCTGGAGTCATTACAAATCATTGAGTAATCCGTGGCACTTAATTGATACTGATGAAGACGAAAATCGTAAAGCTAATAGTGGCTCTTACGCTATGTGGGTAGGTGATGAATCTAAGGGAACTGGAGAATATGATAATAATTGGGATTTTTCCATGTATACTGCAGATGATATTGCCTTAGGAACAAATCCTTCAATGCAAGTTAGTATGTGGTATGACACGGAAGGTGGTGGAGATTCAACAGATTGGGATGGAGGTAATGTCCAGATTTCAACAAATGGAGAAAACTGGACTGTTATTAACCCTGATAATGGATACCCTGCAGATTCTGTAACTGGATTAGATGGTGAACCTGGTTACTCTGGCAGCGGGCCAAATGATGAAGGAGGACAATGGATAACTGAAACGTTTACATTAAATGAATATTCTAGTCAAAATGTTTATTTCAAATTCAGATTTGGTACGGACTCGTCCGTAAATAACTACGAAGGCTGGTATATTGATGATTTTACAATTAAAAATGGAGCTACTACTACATACGAAGACGATTTTGAAGATGGAGATGGCGACTGGGAAGCCGACGTCGTAATTAGTGAATGGAATTATTATAGCAATAAATCATATTCAGGTGATTATTCGTGGTATTTAGGCAATCCAGAAACTGAGAGATATAGTGCATCATTGAATGATTCTTTGGAATCTCCAATGTTTGATATAGGGGAAGGATCTGAAAAATATGTTTCTTCAATGATATGGTTTGCAATAGATGGACCCTCAGATTCAGCTAGTTTAGAAATAAATCATTCAGGAGAATGGAAAACATTGGAAACTATCCCTGGAGATGATGGAGATTACTCAAGTGAGTATGAAGGTGCTGATGAAAATGGATGGATTTACGTCGAAAGTGATGTCAGTGAATATGAAGGCGATGTTTCATTCAGAATTCGATTTGAATCAAACACATATACTCAACTTGAGGGATTATATGTTGATAATTTTGCAGTTTACAGTCTTCCACCAATACCAAATGATGTTGGAACTAAAGAATTAGATTCTCCAGATACAGCAAAACCTGGAAGGGCTGTAACATTTAATTCTGAAATTTATAATTTTGGAACTAATGACCAAGAAGAATTTAATGTTAGAGGTACTGTTACAAGAGATGATGGGACTGAAGTTTATAATCAAACTCAGACCATAGATTCATTAGACTCAAAAACAAACTCAACTTTAGAATGGAACTGGGAAGGTGGCCCTGAAGGAACATATACAATAAGAGTGGAAACTCTATTGTCCGGTGACGAACGAGCTGGCAATAATCCAAAAGAAAAAATTATAGATATAGCTGAAAGCGGCTATAATGTTGCTCTAGCAGTACAAGACCAAGCTAAAGATGTTTTATCCGGGGAATCTGTCACTTTTAATTTTACTGCTACAAATACTGGAGAAAATAGTGGATATTATGATATCTCGTTAGAATCTGAACAGAACGATGATTGGAAAATCATTTCACACGTAAGTTCAATTTACCTGAGTTCCGGTTCAAGCCAAAATTTCAGCGTAATTGTCATTGCACCTACTCTTGAACCAACTGGTAATGAACATGCTTTTACTGTAACTGTAACAAGTCGAGATGATCCTGAAACTCAAGATAACAGTGATATCTCTGCAACTCCATTCTACTATTCACAAGAAAGCGGAGATAAAGTTCTATTAATTGATGCAAATTTTGGTAAAAATAACGGATATAATAATTATCAAGACGTTGACAAAATAGATAATCGATTGAAACTTTCGCTACAACAATATTTCACTGAGGGCGAAAGTCGAGGTTATGATGTTTACACTGTACCTTATGATAGTGAATTAGGATCCTATGGGGAGCTAGGGCCTTATCCTACTTTAGATTTAATGGATGATTATGATGTAGTAATATGGACTCAAGGTGATCACAATCAAAGAAATATCACAAATTGGGAAGAATGTATCAGTGATTACTTAGATCAAGGCGGAAGTCTTTGGATTATGGGTCAACAATTTTTAACAGCTCTCAATGGAAGTGATGGTCCAAGAGAAGCAGGTGAATTTGAATATGATTATTTTATGATAGATTATATTCGAAACAATGACGGAACTCCTGACCCTCTTATCGGAGTAGATGGCGATGAAATATTTGGTGATGCTGAATACAGCATGGGAGATACTAGCATATATTATTCTGATTATGCCGATTGGATAAGACCAAGAGAAGAAGCTGTCGGAGCATTTTATACTGATAGAAGTAATTGGTGGCACATTGTAAATACGGTTAATGATCCAAATAGAAAAGCAAATAGTCCAACTCATTCTATGTGGATAGGTGATGAATCTAAAGGAAGTGGAGAATATGGTAACGGATGGGATTATTCAGTATATACTTCAGAAGAGTATTCTCTAGGAAACAGTGCTCAACTATCATTCCAACATTATTACGATACTGAAAGTGAAAGTTATGCATACGATGGAGGAAATGTACAGATTACTACTGATGGTGGTGAAACCTGGGAAGTAATACAGCCTAATGGAGGATATCCTGCTCAATCTGTTAGTGGGCTGGATGGAGAACCAGGATATTACGGACAATCTGGTGGGTGGGTACAGGCTATCTTTGACTTGACCAACTTTTCAGGTGAAGAAATAAAGTTAAAATGGAGATTTGGCTCTGATGGTGTTATCGATACTTATGAAGGATGGTACTTTGATGATGTAGAATTGACATCTAATGGAGGCTCTACAAGCCATTTATCTGATGATATGGAAAGTGGAATGGATAATTGGGATGATGCTGCACAGGTATTCAACATGTCTTTACATTATGAGGGTGATTACAGGCTGATTGTATCTCCTTTTACATTTGCTAAAGTTAATACTTCAAATGATCGTGAAGATATGGTAGGCAGAGCTCTTGACTGGTTAAGAGCTTCCGCAGCTGCTGATGATGTGGGAGTAAAAGTTCTTAAATTAGAAGGTGATGCAAAAGAGAATTCAACTATTACATTTTCAAGTATAATTAGAAATTATGGCTCCGACACTCAAGCTGGTATTGACGTCAAAGCTACAGTTCTCGACTCTGAAGGTATTGAGATTTGGAATGAAAATCAATTGATTAACGGCCCACTTGAATCCGGAGACGAAGAAACCTTGGAATGGGAATGGAACAGCGGTAGTCCTGATGAATTCACAATTATTGTAGAAACTACAAAAGAAGATGAGAATCATAGAAATGACGGCAAGGAAGTCGATTTCGAAGTCGAAATGATTCATTTGCCTGAGTTATCTACTTTTAATCAAGATAAAGAAGGTGAA
The DNA here is from genome assembly GCA_001875365.1 of Marine Group III euryarchaeote CG-Epi4. The sequence continues at coordinate 17,837 of MIYX01000002.1, read as the reverse complement.
CCAGGAGCAAAACTAGAATTTAACATTGTTATTAAAAATGGAGCTTCAGGAACTGATACATTCTATCTCGATATGGTAGGTACTGCAGAAGACTGGGGATCTATGACAAGTCAAATGGAACTGAAGAGTAATGAAAGTAAGGATATTGAATTACAAATTACAATACCTGATGATGCTGATTATGGCTTGTATGATTTAACTATTACACTAAACGCAGGAGATATTACTGAAACATTAGACTTAACAATAGATGTAACTGATAATCCTACAAATTATGAAGTAGAAATCGTAGTAAGTCCAACAAATACCGAAGCCATAGCAGGGCAGAGTATAGATTTTAGCGTTACAATTTATAACAATGGCGATGGTTCAGATACATTTGATCTTGATGTTATAGGCGATGAGAAATCATGGATTGAATTCGAAGATAATGGTATTTCTATCAGTGCTGACGGTGAAGCTACAGTCAATGGATTAATCACTATCCCTGATGAACAGGACGATGGAAATGTGTATATTGAAATTGTAGCTACCTCTAGAGGAGACGAATCTGCTCAAAATGATAAAACAATCAGAGTGAAGATAGAAGAATTAGATGTAGATGGTTCACTCCGAATTATTGGAGGTTCTGCTCAACAGACTGTTGCTCCTGGAGAAAGTATAACTTTTGAATATCAAATATGTAATGATGGAAATACAGAACTAACAATAGACCTATTAATTGATGGAACCGCAAAAGACTGGTATACATTAGATATTGAGACACCATTTGAATTAGACATAACGTGCGACACATTTAATGGAAACGTAAATGTTCCTCTAAATACTCCCGATGATAACTATAGAGTAGAAGTAGAAGCTTTCCATAGCAATGGTGAACAATTAGGAAGGGCTTTTGCTAATGTTATTGTGCAAACGCCTATTGAGGAGATACAGGACGTTGATCTTTGTTTTGCAGACTACAGTAATTTATGTCTAAATTCAGCTAATTTTGAAATAACTATAGAAGCTTCAAAGATACAAACGACATCTGCTGGATTTATTATTGAAAATAAAGGTACTGTAGATGTAGATGTTGCTCTTGAATTAATCATGCCAGATGGTTCTAAAGATACGGATCTTTATTTTGATGAAAATAATAAAGAATGGAGAATTGCAATTTCTCCATCTGATACTAAACTTTACCCTCTAAAAGTAAAATCTGGTGAGAAACTCGACTGGGGTGCTCTAGCAGTTATTGCAAGAGAAGTATTACCTGGAGCATATACCTATACTTTGAATATTTTAGCTGCAACTGAATCTTCGAGCGGAGGATATGTTTTTGAGGTATTAGACCAGGTTACTCTAACTGTTACAGTCGAAGGAGATACCATATCTGAAGAAACTATATCTGAAGGTGAGGACTCTTTACTTCCTGGACCTTCGTTCTTGAGCGTTATAGGTATCTTAGCATTGATTGTTTTCAGAAGAAAAAATTAATCAAAGTATTTGTTTAAAATTAGTACTGGCAAAAGCAAGAAATAAACTAAGTACAAAAGTAATGCTAAGGGCCACATTGTAAGCCAAAATGCTTGTTCTAAGTATCTAAGAACTATTGTTATTATTAAAAATATTAGCCCAAAAAGAATAGGAAATTTAAATTGTTTTCTAGCTTTAGCATAAGGTATGGTTGATGCAGTCAGTAATGAAACCAAACCAATAGATAAGGGAATTAGGGTATTATTATAATCATTAATCTGTGAATACTTAATTGAGATTACTACTATAAACATAGTTAATCCAGGGGAAGGTAACCCGGAAAAATATTCATTACTACCTTGGTCTCCTATGGTAAAATTGGCTAATCTAATAATACTTAGAAGTGCAATTAATAGTGCTGAAGATATTGCTACAATGTTACCTAAATTATATCTAAAATTAACCTCGAAATTGTCATCAAAAATGTCTATTGCAGGACCTCTCTCTAAATTATAATACAAAGAATAAACCAAAATAGATGGAGCTAAGCCAAAACATATTGAATCTGAGATCGAATCTAAGTACTTCCCATAATGGTGCTTAGTGCCAAATTTACGTGCTAATGCGCCGTCCATCCCGTCAATAATTGCACACAAAGGTAGAATCAACATAGCTACGATATAACTTTTCTCACTACCGTCTATAATGTATGTTATAGCTAAAAAACCTAAAGATGCACTGAAAAGTGTTGCCATATCTGCGTACGAAATCAAAGTTAATGGTTTGAAAAGTTGCTTAAGACTGGACATTCAATCCTCTCTTTGAGTAGCTTGCAATTTTGAGAACATACGTTTAGGAACTTCAAATAATTTTTCTGTTGTTGATAAAGATGATAGCGGCGTATATTCTGCCAATTGCTGTCCAGCCAATACCCTGTCTCCCTTTTTAACTAAGATATCTATTCCTGCAGATTCAAATGATAAATCAACACGAGAACCAAAATGGATTAAGCCTATTCTTTCCCCCTTAGTAACTTCTGTATCAGGTTTAACGTAACTAACAATTCGCCTAACTAAAACTCCCGCTATTTGAATTACTTTCATTACTCCAATGGAGGTCTCTATCTTAGTCATCAGACGCTCGTTCTTGTCTGAATCCTTGTGAAAAGCTGGAAGGTAACCTCCGGATTTATGCTTAATAGACAAAACTTTCCCGTCGAAAGGTGATCTGTTTACGTGTACATTATGAACATTCATAAAAATGGATAGGCGGACCATTCCGCTCTTTATTTCTGCTCTTTGTACAAGTCCATCAGCAGGACTAACAATTCCAGATTCAATTTTTCTTTCAGGATCTCGGTAAAAATACAACAAAAAGAAAGAAACTAATAAACAAATTATCGATAATGTATACATACCTTCAAGAGGAAGATTCGAATCAAAACCTTGCTCTTCAACTGATGTTGAAAAGAAGCCAAATGGAAATAATACCAAACCAGTAACTAAGAGATATGCTACTTGAGACGGCATACCTTTAGCAAAAGGAAGTCCTCGTAAACCATCCGGAGCTTTTCTAAGAGGTAGGTCAATTACTCCTAATATGGAATCCTGCATTTCTGGTAAAAAGTGAAATACAGCTATTGCTAAAAATACTAAGGCAATTAAGCTTCCAACTTTGCCTAAAACTCCGTGAGCATAAAAGAAAGTTTCATCTCCCCAGACGTGCTCATATGTTAACCAAATAACAACTGCATTTCTAATTAAATTTAATAAGTAAATTGCAGGAACTGTGGCAAGAAATGCATAAAATCTTCTATCTGCTGGAGCCTTAGTACAAACAACCCCGCCAACAAATATTATCATACTTTGTAAAGCTGTACATGCTAATACAATAGTTAATGATACTGAATCGGGATTGCGCCATTCGTCACCTTCAATAGCAATTTGAACTTCTTCGTGATTGGAAGCAGGTCTGTAATATTTTGAACCATCACCGTAATCTAGATTGCCCAAAGATGTTGGAATATCAAATGAATTTAATATCCATATTGATTGCTCCGCAACTATTTGGATTAACCAACCTGAGAGAATAGGAACGCGCTCAACGAAAAAATAAATTCCGCCAGCAACAACTGTCATTGCAGCTAACCATCTGAGTGGTTCATAGTTAGCATTCCAGCGTATACTAAGATATTCATGTATAGCCAAATAACCGAAAAATGGCATCGCTAATGCACAGAAAAAACCGTTTGCTGGATCATTAATTAGAATGTAATGCTCTACTTGTATCCACCAAAAGAAACCTAGAAGTAACCAACCTATTATATTCAAATTATGACCTATTTTTACAGGAAACTTCTTACCAAAAATAATATGGGCCCTGCTCGAGAAAAAATATCCCAATGATAAAATAATTAAAGAACTGATGACAAGAACTTCTCCAAGTATAGATAAATCACTAGCCATCACTCAACACTACAGCCGTTCTAAAAAAAACCTAAGGTCTTTTTTCTAACCAATTCTGCGCCTCTGAATAAGATTCTAAACCGCCAATATCATACCAATTTCCTTTAAATGATACTGACAAAACTGGATTACGTTTAACATTCCAAGTTAAAAAATTACCCATTGCATCTCTATCTCCTCCACCTTCTATGTATGTCAAAAAATTATCGATACCTGATTCCGAAAGTAACCAATAAGCTGTTGCTGCCAAGGTGGATGGAGGAGAAGAAGGTTTTTCAACAAAATCAGTAATTCTGTTTCCCTCTAAATTAGCTATACCGTATAATTTTGCTAATTCTATACTTTCAACATCAAATAAACCAATAACATCTGAATTCGATTTCTCATACAGCTCCACCATTTTAATTAAATCAAAATCTGATAAGTTATCACCTCCTGCTATGAAAACTGGACCTGTTAATTTTTTCCTTTTGAATAAAAGATTTAAAGCTCCTAAAGCACCTAATTTTTCGTTTTCATTAGTACTTTCTTCGATAAATAATTCTACTTTCTTATCCTTAGAATTAGAAAATAAATAATCTTGAAATTGAGGCGCAAAAAAACTATTTACTGAAATAATTACTCGTTCAAAACCAAGATTATCTAAAGAATCAAGGACATAATCAAGCATTGGTTTTCCCGCGAGATCAAGTAGTTGTTTAGGCTTATTTTTGGTTAATGGCCACATTCTCTTAGCAAATCCACCTGCGAGAATTATGGCGTCCATTAAAGATTTATTTTACCGCCAGACATTAATTGCTGCAAGGCATCATCTGCAGCAGTTTCTAATTTTTTAGGATTATATAATTCATCCTTTATGTTCTTTCTATGATCTTTAACTACTTTCCATCTAGCTTGTCTTTCTTCGTTAGCCGTTTTTCTGTGTGATTTCAATGCTTCTAGCATTTCCATAGCCTTAGAATGCTGATTGTCAGCTTTCTTACGAACATTTACAAATTCTTTATGCTTTTTATCTGCTTCTGTAGATAAATGAGAAGCTTCTTTCATAAGGTTACTAACCTTTTTGTATATTTTTTTATTAAGCTTGGCCAGAACTATAACTTCACTGTGCTCATCATTGGCTTTGGAGAATTCTGAATCTATTTCTGCATCTAATTCTGATACTTCTAAGTTTAAATGCTCTTGAGTTGCAAGTTCGCTCTCTTGCTCTCCCAAACTTCTCCTCAATATTCCTAACTTTTCCATCACTTCTCTCTCTTTAGAAATTGGCATTTCTGTAGTTTCTCTTCTTCTTTCTAAATTAAGAATTTCTGAATGTAATGCCTGAACTGTATCGGTAAGAGACTTTCCACCTTTTTTATTTCCTCTTTTCTGTTGCTTTATTGAAATTAGTTGTTTAGCTTTTTCCTGTGCGGTATTTCTAACATTCTGATGTTTGGCTTTAGCGGAAGTATTTGATTTCATTTCTTCCCTATGCTTCATGATTTCTTCCATAATCTTTCCTCTTTGATCATGTAAAGCATTCCTTTCATCACGAAGAGTCCGAGCTTCATCATTATGGTTATTACGTTTTACTACACAACTTTGAAATCGCTCTTCAGCCAATTTAATCTCTGATTTTGGCTTTTTTTGTTGGTTAGATTTCTTTTGGCTCATAACTAAATATGCCTCTAGGAATTTGCAAATCTCGAGCATATGATATAAAGCTGACTATTAAACTAATAAGCAAACGGGTTAAGTATTGAGTATATTGATTTGTCAACTGGTCCTACGTCTAATGGCATAGGCTCTCCAGTAAATTTTTCAACGACTTCCATGTATCTTGCAGAAGCTTCAACGCGAATCTCATCTGTTAACTTAGGCGGCTTACCTTTACCTGTAAACCCTTGTTCTGAAAGCCAAGTTCTAACGTATTCTTTATCCAATTTACGAGGTTCTTCACCTTTCTCAAAACGTGCCTCGTAATCTTCTTTCATCCAATATCGACTTGAATCTGGAGTGTTAACTTCATCCATCAGCATTATTTTACCCTTAGAAATACCAAACTCATACTTTGTATCTACAAATATCATCCCATGATCTGCAGCTCTAGAAACTCCTCTTTCGTATAATCTCATTGATATTCTAGCTAATTCTTTGTACAACCCAGGATCGACTGCTCCTCTCTTATACAATTCAGATGGAGCTACCGATTCATCATGTTCTCCCTGTGCAGCTTTTGTTGAGGGTGTGATAATTGGCTCAGGGAAGGCTTCATTCTTACGCATACCTTCTGGTAATTCATTACCACAAAAATTTCTATCTCCCTTCTGGTATGCAGTCCAAGCTGAAGTGGATGTTACTCCAGTTAGATAACCTCTAACTACCATTTCTACTTGTATAGGATCACATCTCTTGACTTTCCAAACATTTGGATGTGGTCGCTTAATAATATGATTTGCAACAATATCTGCAGTTTCTCCAAACCACCAGTCTGCTAATTCTACAAGGGCTTGCCCTTTGAAAGGGACTGTACCTAGAACTTTGTCAAACGCAGAAATTCTGTCTGTAGTCACCATTGTTATGGTATCTTCGTTGATGTAATTATCTCGAACTTTACCTTTGTATAACTCTCCTTGGTCATCAAAGTTTGTTCCTTCTAGCGCATATTCTAATTGTTGTTTTATTAGGTCTCGGTCCATAAGCTACAGGCTCATTGGACAAGGGACTAAAAGAGCCTCTCCCATAACACTTAACTGTAATGCTCAGTAAAACTTTGAAAACTGCTGCCGGAAAACTATTTGACCCTCTTGCTAAAATTCTAGGAAAACTGGGAATTAGACCAAATCACATCACAATTTCTGGAGTTGTTTTGACTATGTATGCTGCATTGCTATTATACGATCAAAATATTTATTACGCTTTTTTGGTAGGGATGATTGCGTCTCTTTTTGACGGTGCAGATGGATTAGTTGCAAGAGCAACAAAAACCAGCTCGGTAAGAGGAGGATACTTAGATGCAACTTTAGACAGATATGCTGATTGCATCGCTTTTAGTGCTTTAATTCTTTGCGATTGGGTAAATCCTTTGCCTATTGAAAGCCTTGAATTTATTTCGGGGCAAATGTGGGCAATGGCTGCAATGATTGGAGCGTTTCAAACATCATACTGCCGTGCAGCCGCCGAAAGACTAGGTGTTTCACAAGAAGGTATTGGATTAATTGAAAGGCCCGAGAGGTGGTTTACTTTAGGGATGGGATTGTTGATTGGTGAATTGATGGGTGATGTTGAGACTATCATTACAATTGTAGTTGCTGTGCTGGCAATTTTAGGAAATCTAACAGCTATACAAAGAATGAACCATTTTTGGGTTGAGGCTAAAGATGAATAAAGAGTTATTCAAAGAAATTTATTTATCTTTCTTTTTTTTAGGAAGAGCACCTATTGCTCCTGGGACGTTTGGAACTTTAGGCGGTGTTGTACTAGCATTCTTAATAACTAATTATATTGGAAACAATGCAGAATATGCTTTACTAATATTAATTCCTATAATGTATTACTTTGGTTTAATATTAGCACCTTGGGCTGAAAAAAAATACGGAGGCGATCCTGGAATATATGTTCTAGATGAAGTTATTGGATATCTAATTATAATTGCTTCATTGAGTTTACTTCAATTTTCAATGGAAAATCATATTTGGATTTTATCCTTTATCTTATTCCGTGTTTTTGATGTAGTAAAATTATGGCCTGCTAGAAATTTAGAAAAACTTCATGGAGGACATGGAATTTTATTAGACGATATTGCTGCAGGGTTTCAAACCTTGCTTGCTATACTTCTTTTGGACAATTTTAATCTTATCTGATTCCTAGATTAACTCTAAAATTATGCCGATTAATTTTTATTCTGGCCTCAATCTGTAATATTAGACTTTTATGACTACTGAAATCGAAATACAGGTTGGACTAAAATCAGGAATGGCTGATCCAGAAGGCGGTAATGTGAAAAAAGCGCTAGATTTACTAGGCTTTGATAGCGTTAAAAAAGTGGACTCCGTTAAATGTTACAGAATCATTATTGATAAGAAAGAAGCTGAAGCAATTAAGGAAGCTGAGGAAATATGCAAAAAATTATTAGCAAATCCAGTAGTTCATGAATATTCTATTTCGGTGGCATAATAAATGCTTGAACCTGTTAAAAATTTGGAAAATGTTTTTTATGTTGACTTAGAGAACTCTGATTCGGGTGAAATTGTAAAATCGTTAGGACTTGGTTTACTAAATGATGAAATGGAAAATGTAAAAAAATACTTTTCTAAAGAAGGAAGAAAACCTACGGATGTTGAACTACAGGCTATCGATCAAGCATGGTCTGAACATTGCTGCTATAAATCTTCTAAACCTGTTTTAGAAGAAACTGTTTTTGGATTGAAAACATCAAAAAAAGTTATCGCACGTGAAGATGCTGGCATTATGGAATTTGATGATGAGCATTATTATGCTGTCGGATTAGAATCACATAACCATCCTTCTGCATTAGATCCTTACGGAGGATCTGCAACTGGAATTGGAGGGATACTAAGGGATGTCGTATGCATGGGTGCACAACCTATTGCACTTGTGGATCCTATCTTTTTTGGAAACTTAGACTTGCCTCGTGATGAGCTTCCAGACGGGATTAAACATCCGCAATATCTAATGAGTGGCGTCGTAGCAGGAATTAGAGACTACGGGAACAGAGTTGGAATTCCAACCGTAGCTGGACAAGTTGCTTTTCATCCAAGATACACTGGAAATCCTTTAGTAAATGTAGGTTGCATAGGAATAGTAAAAAAAGATTTGATGATTCATAGTCATGCTGGAGATATTGGAGATATTTATATCTTGGCCGGCGGAAAAACAGGAAGAGACGGAATACACGGCGTTACTTTTGCTTCAAGAGATTTAGATGCTGGATCTGATGATGATATTGGAGCTGTTCAATTAGGCGATCCCATTACAAAAGAACCTTTGATGCATTTATGCTTAGAATTAAATGAATTAGGACTATTAACTGGAATGAAAGATCTAGGAGGGGGCGGTCTCTCTTGTGTTGTAGGTGAACTTGCCTTAGATGCTGGTTTTGGTGCAAAAGTTGACTTAGAAAAAGTTCATTTAAAATTAAAAAATATGGCACCCTGGGAAATTTGGGTTTCTGAATCTCAGGAAAGAATGATGTTTACTGTTAAGCCTGAAAATGTAAAAACTGTTTTAGATCGATGTAATGCATGGGACGTCGAAGCAGTTGCAATTGGAGAAGTTATCAAAGAAAAGCGGAATATTGTAAGATTTAACAATACTGAAATTTTGAATTTGGATTTAGAGTTTACAACTGGAGGTCCAGTATACAATCGACCTTATACTTTACCTAAGATCAATAATCTAGAAGCTGTAAAATTACCAGAACTTCCTTTGAATTTATCTAAAACAATAGAGGAAATTATCAGTAATCCAGAGGTAGCTTCGAAAGACTGGGTAATTAGGCAATATGACCATGAAGTTAGGGGCGCTACTGCAATTAAACCAATTCAAGGCAAGATTGGTAAAGAAGTTCATGGAGACTCATCTGTATTAAAACCTGTAGAGGATTCTTGGAAAGGACTTGCTTTAACCACAGACATTAACCCTCACTTAATGGAAGCTAATCCATACCATGGCACAATGAGTGCTGTCGAAGAGATTTGCCGCAATTTAGCCTCTGTAGGGGCCAGGATTGATTCATTAGCTGATTGCTTATGTTTTGGAAATCCTCAAAGGCCTGAGATAATGGGCCAATTTAAGTCAAGTTGTGATGCACTAAGAGATGCTGCAACTTCTGTTGACGTCCCTTATGTTTCAGGCAATGTTAGCTTATACAACGAGACTACTGAAGGTGCGATACCTCCAACGCCAGTCCTAATGGGAATCGGGTTAGTCAATGATATCAGAAAATGTATTACTAGTGATTTGAAGAATGAAGGTGATATATGGCTAGTAGGAGACAATAAACAACAGATGGGTGCTAGTTTGTATTATAGAACCTTAGGCCTTAATTGCCCAAATGTACCTACTACTGACTTTGATTCATTCATTCCTAGAATGGAACAACTAATTGATGCTATCGAATGTGAAGAAGTTGCCGCATGCCATGACATTTCTACCGGAGGACTTGTTCTAGCAATAATTGAAATGTGTATGAGCGGAGTTGGTGCAAAAATAAATTTATCTGGAGAAATGAGAGATGATTTAGAATTATTTAATGAATCAAATGGAAGATGGCTGGTTCAAGTTAAACCTGGTTTCGAAGAAAAATTTTCTAAAAGATTTGATTTTGCTAAAAAAATTGGGACTGTGAATGAGACTGTAGAATTTATATTACATAATAAACAAAAGCTTAACTTTTCTATAGACAAATTGAGAAAAATATGGACTGAACCACTATGGAATAGGCTGGCTTAAGCTTTTATTGTGGCTCTAAGTATTTTAATTATGTCGACTAATGCAACATCTGATTACATCGCAGATACTGGCTCAATTGAAGCAATACTAGTTTTACTTGTGTTCCTAATAGCCTTTGCTTTAATTTTAGGAGAAATTGTTGACCGCACGCTGGCTGCTTGGGGTGGGGCTGTGGGAATGCTCTTAATTGGAACTTATTATAATTCTCTTACTTGGTGTACCGGAGGCGGACATGGGGAGGCTGGTGCTGTATGTCAAAACAATTTGTTTGAAGCCATTGATTTCAATGTAATTGGCCTCTTATTGGGAATGATGATTTTTGCCGGAATGCTCGAGATAAGTGGTTTCTTTGAATTTGTGGCAATCAAAGCTACAAAATTATCTGGAGGCGATCCATGGAAACTGGTTTTTTATCTAGGAACTTTCACCACAGTTATTTCCGTATTCATTGATAATGTCACCGCTTTAATTCTAATCGCTCCTGTAACTCTAAAAATCTGTTCTAAGATTGAAATTAACCCAATTCCACCACTAATTGCCCTAGCTATTTTCTCAAATACTGGGGGAGTAGCGACACTAGTCGGAGACCCTCCAAACGTATTAATTGCATCTTATGCAAGCGCACGTGGCTTAGGATTTGGATTTATGAGCTTTATTTACCATTTGACTCCTTTGGCTATAATTGCATGGGGTGCCACACTTTGGTATATGCACCGCCATTTCAAAAACTGGAGAGAAGTTAAACCTCAAAATGTAGAGGAAGTCACTAACGAAGACGAATGGGCTGCTGTAAAAAATGATGTCTTAATGTACAGAACTTTAGGGGCATTGGCAGTAACTGTGATCATGTTTGCTGCTGTTGAACTCTTACACTTAGATTTAGAAATTTCTGCTGTATCTCTTGGTGGGGCCGGAATTGCCATGTCAATAAGCATGATTGGTGTTCCTCATGAAAAACGAATGGATATCCATGAAGTTATACACAAAGTAGAATGGGGTGCACTATTATTTTTCGCGGGATTATTCATTATGGTCGGAGGATTGGAAGCTATGGGCTATCTCGAAGCTATTGCTAATATGATATTTGATAACTTTGGCCCTAATGGGAACATTCACAGCGATCCTGTAGTATTGGTAATTGTACTCATTTGGATTTCCGCAATTGCATCTGCTATTGTAGATAATATTCCTTTTTGTGCAGCTATGTTACCTGTGATTGAAGAAATAGGAAGATTGAGTGATGGTGCCGTAGAAATTATACCTCTTTATTGGGCTTTAGCAATCGGTTGCGGCTTCGGAGGAAATGCAACACCAATAGGTTCTAGTGCAAACGTTATGACTATTGCAATCAGCGAAAGAGGTGGACATAAAATTTCAACAAAGGAATGGTTAGGTGTAGGTGTTCCAGTTATGATTATAACCTGTACAATAGGTTCGATAGTTGTCGCTCTATTCTACGATCATTTCCTAACAGCTTAGCTAATTAGTATCGCAATCTGAACAAACACCATTTGAATCTAGCTTGCTAGTGCATTCTAAGCATGTTTGTTTTTCTAAGAATGTTTCTAACCAGGCTGATTGTAACTCAGGTTCATCTGCCCGCTTCAACATTGATAGCTCGTATTCACCTTTACTACTTTTATCATATAATTTAGTAAGATAATTAATATCAAAACTAATTGATTGTTTTTCAACAATTCCCTTCTTAGGAAACAATGGTGAAAGAAAAACGCCTGCTATAAATGAAGCCATGTGTGTTCCATGGCCAATACCGTCTTGCGTATTCATTCCAACATATAGCGTTTCCATCGCTACAAAGACTATTGTTGCAAGAATCACAGGGACTCTTTGGAGAAAAATGGGACCTAGTAACATTGGTATCTCATCTCGAGGATATAGTAAGGCAAAACCACCCATTATCCCAAAAACGGCGCCTGAGGCACCTATATTCAATGTGTTAAGGCCTTCTGCATTGAAAACTGATACTGACCCTGTGATCAAAGAACCTAAAATTCCTGAAATAAAGTAAATCAACAAAAAGGATCTAGAGCCTATTCTCTCTTCAAATGGAACTCCTAACAAGATTAGAACTAGCATATTCATCAAAATATGCATTGAACCACCGTGCATGAACATAGCTGTTATAATCGAAACTAACCTAAGTTGCGGCTCGGCAATGTATTGCGATTTGAAACCTAGATCGATAAGAGCTTCAATTCCTATTTTTGGAGATAGCAGATATAATATCCACCAGCTTGCGAATATTGAGAAATTAATGAAAACCAATGACTGTGAAACCATGAACTGGTTTCGTATACAATAGTATGAAACTAATAATCCTATTGCAATCAAAATCAATGTTCCCATTGATGATATTAGCTCTACCATATTTCCGATTTAAAACTAGGCCTCATTAAAGCTGACGCTAACCTTTAAAGCGGAAAATAGGGGGAAGTACAACTTCCCCTTTTCCTCATTGACTTACTTATTCTTCTTCTCTTCTTAGAGAAGCACCAGCTGCTGCAATTAATGCTGCTACTGACATACCAACTATTCCAAGTGCGAAAGATGGAGTAGATGATTTATCTTTAACAACAGCAATCTTTCCAAATGCATCATTGTCGTCTTTTTGGTTCAAGTACTCATCTTGTTTCTTGTAACCACTTTCAACATCTGATTGCTCCAAATCTGGATTGATCATTGCGTAAAACTCAACATCTGTGTAATCTAGAGTTGTTTCACCTGGTATGAATGCTTCTTCCCAAACTGCTGTTATTGGGTACCATGTTTGATAGATTCCTTGTGACTCAAGAACTGGTTTTGGTGCCATCACTGGTTCTGTAGTTGAAGCTACTCTAGTCATACGCTTTACACCGTCTGGTGTGTTGTATGCATCTCCAGTTGAATCAATTACGTAGACCACCATTAATACATCTGAAGCATAGTTTCCTTCGTTCCATGCCTCCACAGTTATTGCTAGTGAATCTCCTTCAAGAACTCCTGCTCTGTCATATGACATTTCACCTAGAACAAATTGTGATGGTTTAATGAATAAGGTTGCCGAAACTGGCTCTCTCATATTTTCATCACTACCCGTATCTACTGGATTCATTTTGACATCAAACTTACGATTTCCTGCTGGTTCTCCTTTCTTAGCATCAAAATCTGGAGCCAAGAACCTTACTGTAATCATTGCTTCATCATCTGGAGCAAGATCTACAGTATAGGTGTATGTTCCATTACCGTCTGACACTGAAGTTACATCATTTGATGCTGCACCATTCACTAATACTTCTACAGTCATTGTGAATTCTTCGCCCATGTAATCTTTACCTTGAGCAACAAGAGCTGGAGTAAATTGGAATTCATTGTCTTCAGTACCAATATTCTTAGCAAAATAATCCATTTCCACAGACAAACTTGGGAATATTTCATAAGTTAGTTTGTTAGGGTTATCTTTAGCAAAGAAGAAACCAGTGTGATCTGATCTTATAACTTGAACGTTACCGATTTCAGCCGAACCTTCAACTCCGCGTGCTCTGAATACAAATGCATAAGAATTATCTTCTTCAGGATTGTATTGGAGAGTATTGTAACCCAATTTATTAGAATCTAAATAGATATAATATGGATTCCAACCACTTTCTCCTGTCAAAGAATCTCCAACCAATGTATGATCTGAACCGTCCATTATTTGGAAACCATTAGCTTGCCATAATGCTACAGTTCCTGCATCATTGAGGTCAGAGCCTTTCTTTTGTGCATATACTGAAATTGTACTGTCATCTGACATATCATAGTTAGCCCAGAAGTACAAGTAAGATTCTGATGACCACACATTAAGGTAGTTTGTTCTTGCTTGCTCATCTGCACTGTTGTCTGATATTACCGTGATAGTGCCTTCCATACCAACATGATACTTACAGAAGTAATTGAACACTCCAACTTCATTAAAAGGTAATGAGTAAGATTCACCCGGTAAGAGATCAAACGAATCAAACTGAGACTCTTTGTCGGTTACAGTATGAGTCATTGTAGTATCTGAGTTCGTCCAAGTGACGGTTGTTCCAATTTGAATTACTGCTGATTCAGGTGCAAAACCGGTTGCTTGATCTACAATATCAATTGCTAATGTTCCCGTTGCAACACCGGTTTCATCCCAATCTACACCGAGCGCGCCAGCGCCGACGCCTGTTGGAGCATCTGAAACTGTATTCCAGTTAGAACCTCCTGCTAGCATTGGTGAACCCATTTCTGCGCTAAGACCAATTAGTAACATATGATTTGCATCATTGTTTGCAGAGAATAAATCTGCTAATTGATTTCCATTAGAATCAGCAACCATTATGCCTGAAGTATACATACCAGCAGGAATAACATTTCCGCTATTGTCCTTTCCATCATAGTTGAATGTTATACAATCTGAACCTGGACATACAGGCGTACTCTCTCCAGAGAACGTATTTCCATTCTCATCGTAGTATGCCATTTTCAAGTCCCCTAATGAAGTAGACTCTGACCAGAGTTCATTACCACTCATATCATTGATGTAAGCGTGAGCATAAGCATCAGCCATGGCTCCACCTGCACCAAGATCTCCTTTACCTTGGTTGAGGAATGAAGTAGTAAAGTTTGTAGATTCACCGACTTCTAATGCGTAAGGCGTTGATGAACTTGTTTGCTTTAAATCAAAACCAAGACCATAGATGCCAACGTTATCGATACTCCAAGTACTTGACTGAGCTGGGAATGTGCCACCATATCTGAAGCGAAGTCTCACATTGTCGAAGCCTGCTCCAATATAGTCATTCAAACTACATTGAGTTTCTACTAAGTTAGATCCTGCAGAAGATGTACCAACAAATCCTTGGTTACCGCCCAACGGATTTCCATAGTATGACCAGAAATAGATGTTTCCACCATATGATTCACCAGATGTAACTGGCAAGGCTGACCAACTGTCTCCACCATTCGAACTAATTTCTACTCTTCCACCATCATAATTTCTAGGCGAACTGCTTGAAGTTTGCCAGAAAGAAAAGGCATGATCAAATACTAACTTCGCAGATGTTGCCTGTGAAAGGTCAATAACTGGTGAAATTAAACTTACGTCATCTCCACTGTTGGCTACTCCGCGTACGTCAGGTCCAACCCACCAAACTGGTGAGTCTGGAGAACTAGATGTAGCATCTGGCCTCCATTGATGCCCTTCTTCTGGGCCCTCATCCTTAGCTGAAGTCCAATCATCTTCGTAGTATCTTCTATTCAACTCATCATTTTTGGATGAAGTTGCGTCTGCGTCTGCAGTTGTTGAAGCTATGCTAAACATGGTTTCCCTTGCTACTGATACAACATTATCACCTTCAAAATCATCGCCTGCTGAAGGGTCGTTACCTATCCAAGTAGTAAATTCAACTTTGTATTCTCCTGGAACTTGGAAGTAGTAATCTTTTGAATACTCGTATCTTTCGCCACTGACGAATGGACCCGAAGCACCTGAAATAGGTACAATCTCTTCATAAGCTATAGATTCCATACCTGTTCCTGTGAATGTTAAAGAACCAATATACCAATGTTCGCCATCGCCTGAGTATTGGAAACGATACATTCCTACTGTGAATTTAAGTTTGACTTCCGTTTCATCGGCATAACTTGACATATCAAATACACTATCTATGTACTTGTCTTTATCATCTGAAGCTTTACCACTTACTCCTGTACAGTCACTACAGTGTACGAATCCTTGTTGATTATACAATGGATTACCCATAGAAGCTGAACCTCCAATATTGCCTGGATATCCGCCTTCTGGCGTCAATAGCTCCCAAGTCGACCCATCATCTGTAGAGATGTGTACTTGACCACCGCTATATGCTGTGCTCATACCTGCAACATAATCGAAATTAAATCTGTGATTTAGAGTTAATTTCAAATCATTTTCAGCGCCCGTGAAATCTAGTGTAGGTGTAACCATATCTGTTGTTCCTGCACCATCATTCATTCTGAATTCGCCTGAAACTGGACCTAGTGCTGTAGCATCACGATCTGAAACTATAGCAAACCCAGCAGGATTTCCCCAAGACGTACATGTACTGTAGGTTGTATTACATGTCTTATCTGTAAAAGTCCAACCTGCAGTTTCTGCATCTGATGTTGTAGTATAACTTTCTAAATCATCGCTAGTGTCATAACTTGCAAGCCCCATAGGTCCGACTTGAAGTCTTAGCTTGACATCTGTAGCTGTTTGATTATTAATTCCCGCATTAATTACTGTCGTAGATAAAGAAACTGTCTCATCTATTCCGATTGGATCCTTAAGTTCTATAGCTGAAACTCCTACATTGTTGCTGTAGACAAGGCCTGTAACTGCAAAGTCATCCATTCTGAAGAACGATTGAGCATATCCTGCAAATTGTGAAAAACTAGACCATCCTGCAACAATTCTGAACTTAATATCGTTTTGTCCAGTGTAATCGTTTAGATTGAACTTAGCATCTACAAAACCCTGTGGATCTGGTGAGTAAGTATATCCGCGTGAAGTTGTTCCATAATATGTGAAAGCTTCTTGGCCACGTAATGGGTTATTGTAGTAGGAAGAAGTTGAAATTGTACATGTTGTACATGATTGTCTGAATTGTCCATATCCACCTACAGGTTCAATCTTATTCCAAGTAACTCCACCATCATCAGATATCTGAGCTTGGTAACCTTCATACGTAGAATATCCGTAATAAGCTATTTTCATCTGAATTTCAGCTTCAACCGGCAGTCCCAAATCAAGCATTGGAGTTGATACATAAGTATCTGAAGGAACTAGATTACTATTCCTATAACCGCTGTCCATTGAGCTTGAACCGCTTGTTGAATCTCGCGTACGAATAGCCCAATCACTATTTCCGCGCTGAACTTCACCTGTGGTCCAACCTTTATCCTCACCATCGAAATCATCTGCGAAGATAATATACTTGACTTCTCTGAATACAAGTACTTCTTGGTTTGACTTATCTTCATCATTAGAATTTCCTGGAACATCGATAGAAACACCAACTTTATCACCTACATTTAATCCTCTTGTAGATGGTTTGAACTTATTGCCAACTTCGTCGAAAAAGTTAACCGTTTCAGATTGTTTAAAAGAAATCGAATCTATAGTCTTAGTCTCAGTACCAAATGTTTGATCTTTCTCTAATATATTTATGGAAACATCATCCACTCTGAAGAATGAATCGTAGTATGATAATTGGTATGTGCTGAAACCTACTACCCATCGGAGACGAACATCATCGTATCCTGCGAAATCATCTAAAGTAGCCGTGGTTTCCTTCCAAGACTCTACATTACTGTATGAAGAATATCTATGAGTAGTGTCATAGTAAGTCCAGGCAGGTACTGTAGTATCCAAAGGATTTCCATAAATTGCCCTCGTAGCTCCATAATATTTGTTACCAGATAGTAAGT
>MIYX01000001.1 GCA_001875365.1 Marine Group III euryarchaeote CG-Epi4 | reverse complement strand
CAGACAATGGAAACACCTTAACGCAATTTGAATTTACAGATAGTTCTACTGATTCAGACGGAGAAATTGATGAATGGCTGTGGAATTTTGGAGATGGAAACACATCAAATGAAATAAATCCTACTCATTATTTTTCATTTCCTGGTTACTATAACATAACTTTAAGGCTGACTGATGATCAAAATGGAGTAAGCGAATCAACTATAATGATATATGTTAAAAATTCACCCCCAAATCCTGATATCAATATTGATGAAGGGCTCTTGACCGGGACTAATCAATGGATAATACCTACAAATAGAGAAATACGAATCGATGCAGGTGCATCAACAGACAACGATAATACAGTACTCACATATCAATGGAATTATGATTCAAGCATTTCCTATGGACAATATCTAGATTTATCGTTTGTGGAAGGAAATCATAATATTGAATTAACTGTAAGTGATCCGCGAGGAGGAAATACAACTGAAACATTTATTCTGTCTGGAACAAATTTACCTATAATCTCCTTAAATTATGAAGAAATCAATCTTGTTGTTAATCAAGATGCTGAAATAATTGTTTCTACTCTTGGAGAAATTAACCTCTATAATTGGAAAGTATATCAAATAAATTCATCTAATTTGTTATTACTTAATGATGAATCAACTATTAATTTGTCCAAAACTATCGCCTTCAATGAAAAAGGTAATTACAAATTGATTGCCACTGGAAGAGATTCAGAAAGTAATTTGTGGACAAATAAATTTGAACTAGACATTACTGTTTACGACAAACCTACTGCTTATTTTGAATTTAATAATCAAATAAATGAAGGAACATGGGTTGATTTTAATGGAAGTCAGTCCACTGGACTGGGATTAAACTACATTTGGACGCTAGATGGCGAAATTTTAGACAGCAATAATGAAATTATCTCCACATACATCAGCTCAGGGGGTTACCATCTCATGAATTTGACCGTTCAGCAAACCCCAGTTGGCACGGCCTATTACGAACATGAAATCTATCTTAACTCTAAGCCCACGGGCATTCTGCAAACTGCCCCTTCCGCTCCTCGTGTTGGTGAAGATTTTGAAATATACTTAAATGCATTTGATGTTGAAAGTGAGGCAAATATCGAATACCTTAAAATTAAAATCATAGATAATAAAGAAAATCAAAGGGCTGAATTTGATTACGTAGATCAAGGATCTAACTTTAATTTAATATTTGAAATGGAGTATGCAGGCGTAATAATTTTAGAATATTCGTTAATTGATGAAAATGGAAACCGTAACGAAAGTAGTAGTAGCGTTGATATCACTGGCTGGGCAGATATATTCATCAATGAAATAGAAATAAGTGGATCAAAAGAAAGAGGAACTAAACATGAGATTAAGACTGTATTGAAGAATTACAATGAAACATACAACAATACAAATAACTACAATGGCCATATTGCAATTGGATACTATGAACTTTATATTGATTCGGAATTAGTTCATACTTCTTCTTTCAGTATAGAACCTGAGAAAAGTGAAAGTTTCACATTTGAATGGGTATCCACTGCGAATTATCATGAATTCGTGATTAAGGCTTATGTTAATGAAAATGAAATTAATAAAGACAATAATGAATATTCCAAAGAGCAAATTTTTGAATCTGAAAGAAAAAGTGGATTTCTACCTAACGTCTCAATGTTATCTTGTATTGGAATAATGTTTGTTACTGTTTTATTCAATCGCAGGAAACCTAATTAAGATACATTGAAATAGGTATAATATATGAATGCAGCACCTCCGCAAATGAGAAGAATTCCTGATGAACAATTTTTTGATTTAAGAAATTGGAGTGCTGATAAGGCTGAGGACTATGGAGAAAAAGCCTCAATGCTCGTTCATACTATCTTACTAAGTAAAAGCGAACAAGTGAAAAGAATAACTTCAGAACTACATGACGGAAACATTATACTTATTGATTTTACGCCACTAACATCTGATCAAGAAACTTTACATAAAATATTAGCTGAACTAGAAAGGGCTATTGCAGATATTGATGGTGATCTTGTTGGAGTAAGTCAGAAATGGATTTTAGCAACGCCCAATGGTGTAAGGGTCTCAAGAGAAAAATTAAAAATTTAGAATGAACATTGCAGTAATAGGCACTGGAATGGTAGGGAAGTTAATTGCTGTTGAATTATCTAAATACCATCAAGTTTATGCTATTGATAATAATTCAAATAATTTGAATATACTACATGAGTACAATCCTAACATAATAATAAACCAAATTGACATACTTAAAGAAGATTATCTGAGGTACTTTGAACATACTGATCTTATGATTAATTGTGTTCCAGGTTTTATGGGCTTTGAAACTTCCAAAAAAATACTAAAAGAAAAAACATGCGTAGATATTTCATTTATGCCGGAAAACTGCAATGAATTAGAAAATATTGCAAAAAAAGCTAAAACTGCACTTTACCCTGATGCCGGAGTTGCCCCAGGATTAAGTAACATAATCGTAGGAAATTTAATTTGTAATTACGATATTGATGAAATAAAAATTATGGTAGGGGGATTACCAAAAGAAAAAAATCCACCTTGGAATTACAAAGCTCCTTTTTCACCAATTGATGTAATTGAGGAATATACAAGACCTGCAAGAATCAAAAAAAATGGCCTGAATGAAACTGTAGATCCGCTTACTGGAAAAATTGATTTCGAAGTAGAGGGTATTGGTAAACTAGAAGCCTTTTTAACAGATGGTCTTAGAACATTACTCGAATCTGAATTAACGATTAACATACCCACTTTACTAGAATATACTATTAGATATCCTGGACATTCGGAAATGATTTCAAAATTGATTGATAGCGGGAAACTAGATGATACTAAGATGTTTGATGATGGAAAAGAAATTAGTCAAAAAGAATTTACCACTAAGAAATTATTCAAAGAATGGAAATTAGCTGAAAATGACAAAGAATTCACACTTCTAATAATAGCTGCTAAGGCTGTAGACGGAAAAGAGATTTCTTGCGTTGTGTATGATGAGTGGCGAGATGGATGGAGTAGTATGTCCAGAACCACAGGATTAACTGCTTGTGCAATTACAAACCTTATTTTAGATAAAGGCCTAAACAAAAATGGTATTATTACTCCAGAAGAATTAGGTTCAAACCAAGATTACTTTGATTACATTATAAAATATCTAAAAGAAAAGGAAATAAGCATTAACTTTTCAAATTAGAAAAATTCTTTAGAGATAAAGTAAAGGCAATTGCTGATATTAGGGCTCCGAAAAGAAATACTTGCTGTTCTTCATAATAAAGTAATAATTCTCCCACAATTAAACTTCCAAGTCCGCTACCAAGCAGGCTAAATGAGCTTAGTAAACCCATCATTCTTGCCCTTAAGTCATAGGGCACTGCGTCTGCAACTATGGTTCTAGCGCCTAAAAAGAAAGTCATATAGATAGGAATTGTAAATACTAAAGTTATAACATATAGATTTACTGTAAATGAATAGGCTAGCATTGAAAAAATTACAAAGCCTGAGGCTATACGTATAGCCGTTTCCCTCGGGTACTTGTCAATTAAATTCCCTGCATAAGGTGCAGTTAGAGCATGTATAAGTCCACTACACAAAACAATCCAACCCATTCTATTACTTGATCCTGCAATGGCTGTTAGATAAACTGGAGAGATTGTTAAGAAAAATATATAACCCATGAATAAAATAAACGTAATTATAAACAATCTAGATAATTTTTTAAAATAAAAAAGAAAATCATCATGAATATTTACTATTTCTCTTTTTCTCTCAGTAGAGGACATATAGCCAATTACAGAAATTAATCCTAAAAAAGCCGTAAAAAAAAAGGAAAATACTACCGGTCCACTTCCTAAACCATACTCATTCTCGCTGACGAGATAGGCACCAACAAAAGCCCCTACTCCCCATCCCAAGCCTAAAACAGATTCCAATCTCCCCATAAACGAACCCCTGGCAGAGGAATCTAATTCTGAAAACATGGTGGCAATCTGGACCATACCTCCGAGAAAAAATGACTGAAGTGTGCGAACTAATACCAATCCCAGTGGGCCCAACCAAGGTATAGGAAGATACAACAAAGCAGTAACTAAGGAACAAAGAACCACTACATTTTTCCTACTTCTCCATTTATCAGCAATGTACCCCCAGAAAGCTGAACCTGCGACCAAAGCGAAGTTTGGTAAGCCTACGACTAATCCCAATGTACGAAAATCTCCCAAAAAATTGGCTTGAAGTCTTATTAAAGTAAAAGAAAGTCCTTGGGTCAAATTATAGCAAAATGCACCTAATAAAGCAAGTTTAATTTTGTTATCCACAACTGCTACAAAATTCCCTATATAATTGCGCACTGTACCTTTTTGTGTGCCAACCTATAGAATGTCATGGCAAATGATCTCATTTTGATGAAATTAGGAGGTTCACTAATTACTGATAAAGAAAGTCAAACTCCAAAATGCCGTAAAAAAAACATAAATAAAATAGCTGAGATTATTTCCAAATCTAGTAAAAAAATTATTATAGTACATGGCGCTGGATCGTATGCTCATCCTCTTGCTAAAAAATATAAAATTGATAACGGTTTTGATGGTACTGATGAACAAAAAGAGGCCATCATAAAAGCTAGAAAGCAAATGAGAGATTTGAACCAAATATTGTGTGAAGCTATAATTAAGACAGGCCTCAATTGTGAAAGTATTATCCCCTCACTATCTATGAAGATAAGCAATGAAAATGAACCTTTAGATTTTCCTAAATATAAATTTGATAAAATTCTTTCAGATGGAAAAATACCTGTAACATTTGGTGACATAGTTGATACAAAAGAAAAAGATGTACGGATACTTAGTGGAGACACTATATTGCTTAAATTAGCTAAATTGTACAAACCTAAAAGAACCTTTTTTGTCATGGATTATCCGGGTGTAGTCAAAGGAAACTTGGACTCAGAAGAACTTGAGATATATGATGAGATTAACTCAAAATTTATAGAGAAAGTATCCATACAGCGTCAAGACAATAGGCCTGATGTAACTGGAGGACTGCTTAACAAAATTAGATGTGCACTAGAGATTTCAAGGGAAAGTGAATGCTGGATAAGTGGCCTAAATCATCTAGGTAATTGCATTAACGATATGCCGAAAGGGACAAGAGTGATTTATTGATTAGTAATAATGAAAAGAACCTAGGATTACTATTTTTGTCAATATTGGATTCAAAGCCAACTATTGAAGAATGTATATCAAAAAGCGGACTAACTGCAGATAATATTTCCACCATTATTTCTATTCCCAAATATGATAAATATTTTGTAAAAAATACGGATAAAGAGCTACGCATTAGTTGCAAAACTGACTGGATAAGCGAAGATATGGCCAAAAATATCAAAATAAGTAAATCTGAAGTTAAAATACTGAAAGAAGTTGTTAAAAAAAAATTTATTACTCATATAACTAAATATTGGAATGAAAATGGAATGGTTCAGCGAGATTTCGAGTTAAAAAGCTTATCCGAGTGGGTAATAAGTGAATATGTCTTTGTATCTGGCTTTGCAACATGGTTCAGAGAAAAAGAAAAAGATAACGAAACTAATCTGTCTAGTCTTTTATCAAACGCTACAGGGGAAGATATTGAAGCTTCAGCAAACATTGAATTTGACCAGGACAGACTCAATTTAGTTAGTGAGATTCCTACACAAACACTTCAAAAACTAATGAGTATTACTCCTGCAGGAAAAATAGCATATCGTAGTTTGGATATGGTAATAATGAAAGCAATGTCTGAAGTTAATCCTAACCTGGCTAAAAAAATGGAAAACGATACAGTTACAATGAAAAAATCATGGTGGAAGTTTTGGTGAATTACTTGACAGTTTGTGTTCCTGGCTTAAATAATTCTTTAGTTTCAACATCTCGTTCCTGGGGATTAATTCTTCGTGCCAAATTGCCATTCACATCAATAAAATAAAGATAACCTTTCTCTCTTTCACTTGAACCCTCTGAAATCAATTCTTTATGTCCTCCTTTATGCTTCCAAACTGAACAATCATCTTCTACAAAATAAAGAAATCCATCTGGCTTCGGTAATTTTAATTTTTTAACTAATTCAGCCATTATTTTTGGTTGACCACAATATTACAAGGCGTTGGAAGCTTATGGGAGGATTTGCGCAGAGCCTCTTTTGCTTCAGAAGTAAACTCATTAGAAGTTCTAAGCGTGATTAATTTTTGACCGGACTTGACTCTAGCGGCAGTACCCACTGTTCTTCCGAAAGACTTTCGCATACCCATAGAAACACGATCCGCTCCTGCACCTTGAGCAATTTTATTATGTCTTAAAACGTGGTGAGGATAAGTACGTACCTTGAGATGATAACCATCTCTACCTGCATGGGTCTGTATGTAACGATTAGCTGTAACTCTTGCAGACTCAAGTGCATTATGTCTCACAAGGCATTCTTCTTTAGCTGAAAGTGTGACTTCTACTGAAAAATCTGCAACTTTATCGCCAACATCAAACTGTGTTATGCGACTAGCTGGAACACCGCCAATATATTCCTTGCGTGTGTAAGCTCTCTTCTTTCCGCGAAACATATGTGCTGGATTTTTCTTTGCCATAATTAACCTATTATTTGCGCCAGATTGAGTTCTATTTAAATCTTTACATAGTAAAAACTATGGCTTAGAGTATTAAACCCCAATCTGTGTGTAATATATTATGAACATTCATGAGTATCAAGCAAAACAGCTTTTTAAGGATTATAATGTTAAAACTTTGGAAGGTGTTCTTGCAACAAATGCTAATGAGGCAGCAGAAGCATGCAAAACACTAGGAGGAAACATATGGGTTGTAAAAGCTCAGGTGCATGCTGGAGGAAGAGGTAAAGGCGGGGGAATTATCCTTTGTAAAACTACTGATGAAGTTTATGAAGCTGCTGACAAATTAATTGGTTCTAAATTAGTAACTCCACAAACCACGTCCGACGGAGTAATGGTAAGGAAAGTTTATGTTGAGGAGGGATGTGATATAGCAAAAGAACTATACTTAGGAATAGTTCTAGATAGAGAACGAGATTTACCGGTTGTAATGGCTTCAACAGAAGGTGGAGTCGAAATCGAAGAAATTGCAATTAAAGAGCCTGAAAAAATTCTGAAAGTTTACGCAGACCCAATAACAGGCATTGGAAATTGGCAAGCAAGAAAAATTGCATTTGGATTAGGTCTTCAAGGTAAGCAGATCAGCTCCTGTTGTAAATTTATTATCACCTTATATGAATTGTTTATGAAACTTGATTGCTCGATAGTTGAAATCAACCCACTAGTAGTAACTTCTCATGATGATGTAATTGCACTCGATGCGAAGATAAATTTCGACAGTTCTGCCTTGTTTAGACATACAGACATTGAAAAATTAAGGGACTTGGATGAAGAAGAACCACTTGAATCTCAAGCTACGAAAGCTGGATTAAACTACATTAAATTAGACGGAGAAATTGGTTGTATGGTAAATGGTGCTGGTTTAGCAATGTCTACAATGGACATCATCAAATTGCACGGTGGCGAGCCTGCTAATTTCTTAGATGTTGGAGGTGGAGCAACTGCTGAACAAGTTGCTGAAGGATTCCGGATTATTTTATCTGATACTGAAGTAAAAGCCATCTTTGTAAATATCTTCGGTGGAATAATGAGATGTGATTTCATTGCTGAAGGAATTATAACTGCAGCAAAAGAAATTGAATTAGATATCCCTTTGATTGTTAGGTTGGCAGGAACTAATGTTGATTTAGGCAAGAAGATGCTATCTGAATCAGGTTTGGACTTGATTACTGCAGATGATATGGATAGCGGAGCAAGGAAATCTGTAGGTGCTGTAGGAGGGAAATCATGAGTATCTGGTTAGATTCAAAGAGTAAGATCATAGTTCAGGGTATTACCGGTAAAAACGGACAATTCCATACTGAGCAAATGTTAGATTATGGGACTAAAGTAATAGGGGGAGTAACTCCTGGTAAAGGCGGTCAAGAGACACTTGGACTTCCCATATGGGATACTGTAAGCGACGCTGTTGATAATGGAGCAAATGTATCATGTATTTTTGTACCTCCGCAATTTGCAGCTGATGCAATCATGGAATCTGCAGATGCCGGTATTGAGCTGATCGTTGCAATAACGGAAGGAATTCCTGCATTAGACATGGTTAAGGTTAAGAGGTATTTAGAACCTATTAATACCAGATTGATTGGACCAAACTGTCCTGGACTGATAACTCCGGGAGTAAGTAAAGTAGGAATAATGCCAGGTCACATTCATAGAAAAGGAGATGTTGGTATAATATCAAGATCAGGTACTTTAACATATGAAGCCGTAAATCAAGTAACCGAGAAGGGATTAGGACAATCAACCTGTGTTGGTATCGGCGGCGATCCAGTTAACGGGACAAATTTCATTGATTGTTTAGAGGCTTTTGAGAATGATTCACAAACAAAATCCATGATAATGATCGGAGAAATTGGCGGAACTGCAGAAGAATTAGCATCTGAATATGTTAAAGAATATGTTTCAAAACCAATTGTCGGCTTTATAGCTGGAAGAACTGCTCCGCCTGGTAAAAGAATGGGACATGCGGGAGCTATAATTTCTGGAGGAAAAGGTACAGCAAGAGAAAAGATGAAAGCAATGGAAAGAGCAGGAATACATGTTACTAATAATCCTTCCAAACTTGGAGATACTCTAGAAGAAATTATCTAGTTAATGAGTAAGTTTGCCAATTTATTTAGAATAGCATATCACGGTAGCGCCTTCCATGGATCTCAAATTCAGCCAGACGTAATAACTGTGGAGGGAGTTGTGAAGAACATCCTCAAAAATCTGGGTTCTTCAAATCCTTTATTCGCAAGTCGAACAGATAGAGGCGTAAATGCAACATGTAATATCATAACTACTATCTCAAATCGGAGATGTAAAGAATATGTCGGAGAATTTATTGAAAGACTTGAAAAATATCCTATATGGATAACTGGATTTTCTGACGTAAAAATAGAATTTAATCCTAGAATTGCTAAGGAAAGAGAATACAGATATTACGTATTTAATGAAAAGAATCAGGAATTATTTAATGAGGTAATGCAACTCTTTGTTGGGAAACACGATTTCAGAAATTTTGCGAGAGTTTTAGATACTGATATTGTAGATACAAGAAGGACTGTAAAAGAAATAAATGTTACTTCTAGAGGAAAAGTAATTATGTGTGAAATTAGAGGAATCTCATTTCTTTGGCACCAAGTTAGAAAAATGATTGGAGCTGCTTCGGACGTAACATACGGAAGGAAAGAGCTTAACGACATTAAAAAAGGACTCAGTGGCCAGAAAATAGATTTTACTATGGCTAAAGCTGAATTTCTAACATTAAGTAGCATAAAATATGATGATATAAAAATCGAAACTGTCAAGAATGAGAGGATTATGAGGAATAAATATGAACTATCAAAGAACGATAACTTCTTCTGGAAGGAATTTTTGTGATTGACAAAAACATAAACTTTAAATACTAGTTTAAAAAAGCAAAATAATGAAGTGTGTTGGACGGGTATCACATTTGAACTCAAGAAATCTTGCAATTGTGAATACAGATAAGAAGGTCCCAAAAAACACCAAAATTTATGATAATGAAAAAAGAGTAATTGGAAGAGTGGTCAACATTTTTGGACCTGTAAGTGACCCTTACCTAGCTATAGCTGCAAACAAAGGTATGCGAATAACTAAAATTATTGGCAGGGAAGTGTACAAAAAATGAAATGTCCGGAATGTAGCAATGAAAAAATAATTTCAGAAGGTGACGGAATCATGTCGTGCAGTTCGTGTAGTCTAATTTTTGACTCCGGCCCACAGTGGATGAAATATAAGCCAGCAAAAACAACTAAAACAAAATCTAAAGAAGTTAAAGTGACTGCGAGCTCTGGAACTGTACTGAAATGGCAAAATGAAATTAGGACAAATGTTTCTCTAGGCAAGAATATTCTTTTAGCTTCTGAAGAGATAAATCGAATATCTGAATTGCTAAAACTTGATAACAAAGTTGTGGAATCTGGATTAGAAATTTTTTCCAGTTCATCTAAAAAAGGAATTGTAAGAGGAAGAAGCACACAAAAGGTAGCAGCAGCTTCAATATTTACAGCATGTAGAGTAAGCAATTTGCCAATAACTTTAGATGAAATTGCAAATCTTTGTAATTTGAACAGAAATGAATTAAGTAAGCTTCACCGTTTAATTAAAAGAAAATTAAAGCTTAAAATTAATATTTCAAGCAGTATAACTTTTTTGCCTAAATTTACAGAAAAATTAGCATTACCAAAGAATGTAGAGACTGAAGCAAAGGAAATAATTAGATCTGTTGAAAACAGTGAATATCGGCAAGGTATTTCACCCATTGCACTTCTAGGGGCTTCAATATACCTTGCATGCAAAAAGACTAAGGTACGAAGAAGTCAACTTGAAATCGCTAAAACGCTTGGTACTTCTGAAGTAACGCTACGGAATCGAGCTAAAGAGATAAATTCATTGATTAAATTGCTATAGAATAAAAATATTTCTCCGGTAATTCTAACTCTATTGCAAACATAGGATCCTCATTAGGATCGGTACTATCATGATAAGCAACTACAACACCGCCGTCTGGTAAAATTGCCATTGATGCAAAATCAAACCTTATGTCATTCCCAGCTCCAGAAGTTGAGTCTAAATCGCCTAAACCAATTATTGTCACTGAATCTGCTTCCATACTTTGGCTGTAATCTCGAACATGGAAAACTAAATCTACATCACTAGGACTACCATCTCCCGTAAAATTAGAACTCTGTACTCTCATTGAAATTACAGCCAAATCTAAATTGCCATCTGCCTGGAAATCCCACTCGAAAGTATTATCTGATACTGCTGCAGATCCTGGCCAACCATGATTATACTCAGTCCAATTATAACCTCCATCGAAACTTACGCTGTGTGTTAGGTTGAAGGTTCCATCGCAACCTTTGGCTCCAGGATCTAGTATATTACAAGATACACTATGTAATGCTCCGGAGCTATCTATTACAAGATTTCTTGAAGGCAATAGTGAACCATTTGGTAAATTATGCTTATGCCAGGTTAGTTCAGTATCTAAGAACAAATTACTTCCGTCACTAAACCATCTTGGAAACAATAGTCCTCCTGTTGGTATAGGTGAAGCTCTCATTTCTCTATGAGGTTGCATAAAATCCCATTCTGGCCCTAAATCCTCGAATAGTAAATCAAATTCTAGATCTTGACCACACCTAGCATATTCTGCATTACATTCATTTGAAGCACTATCAGGAATATCTAAAGGACGATAATTCAGACCGTCAACACTTATCTGATAACCTTGCTCATTATAACTCCAAAAATTTGAAACCACCATGCTGGCCCAAGGACAGTTTGATGAGCATAAATTCGTAGAATGTTCAGGAGGTGGATTTATTGGTCCGACTACTGGAACCTGCCAAGACCGGTCATAAAATGGCTCTTTGTCAAAAGTATTCCAACACCACTGCCATTCAATTTGATCAGGTGCTGTCTTTTTTCCAAGAATTGCGTAAAATTGGTCGGCCCCGTCAAAACTAGGATATGGAAACCAGGTCATTGCAAGTATATCTCCGTTAGGTGCCTGAATTATTGAACCTTCACCGAGTCCTGGATCAAATGTCGGATCTAATTGACCTTCTTCGCAGCCCAAATCTGTATTGAATGCAGGAGGCACATATTCATCCCAAGTTAATCCCCTATCTGTACTCCACCATGGCCATTCTCCCCCTAAATTATAGATTACTCCATCTTGATCTGTGGTAATGTAGTGCTCACAACAGTTTCCTCCGTAATTATGGTCCTCCGCTAACTCTGTGCCATAAACTGCCCATAGTCTCTCAGTCGAACCACTTGGCGTAATAACTGTGAAATTACGAATAGGATTATCTGAAAAAGGAAATTGACTTAGTTGCTCATCTGAAACAATTAGCCTAGTCACTTCTACATCTTCCTCTTCAATTAACGTTCTTTTATCCTCTGGCCCGAGACAACCCATAAATGAAAGGGTCACAAACATCATTGATATAATGAAAGGTAATTTCATAGAACATAGTACATCTAATAGATAAAATAGCTATTGGCACTTGATGAGTATATTAAAAATACCCATATGCAACTGTAAGAGTATTGAGTACTGACGCACTGGACATACCGCCCTGCTTTGTTCCTGTGGAAAAAAAAGGGTTTTTCGCAACTTTCCGCACAGATAAATGGTGGATTCAACCATTAGTAATGGGTACCATATTAATCTTGTTTGGAGTTTATACTATATCCGTTCTTTTGATAGAGCATGGAACTATAGGCGATTATGAAAATGACTTTATTTATTACAATGAAAACGGCGCTCACTACGTAAGTCCGATTTCTTCCCCGGGCCCTAACGCCATTCCATCAGATATACTCAGCTTTTGGCCACTTCCTGCAACACTTTTATTCATTTGGGCACCCTTAGGATTCCGTGGAACTTGTTACTATGGTAGAAGAGTTTTTTATAGATCACTATTAGCAAATCCTGCAGGCTGTGCAGTCGATAAACCAATTAAATCTTATAATGGTGAAAATGCACTTCCATTCATAATTATGAACTCCCACAGATATTTCCTTTATTTAGCAATAATACTTGCCATACTGCATTGGTACCACGCATTTGAATCTTACATTTTTGGAAGCAGCGTAGGAGTCGGCTTCGGAAGTCTTATCCTAACTATAGATGCTTTATTCTTAACATTATATGTTTCTTCATGTCATTCACTGAGAAATTTAGTTGGAGGCAATGTTGATTGTATTTCATGTACTAATTATGTTAAGAAGACAGGTAACTCGTGGATAAATTCTCTAAACCGTCATCATGGATTGTACTTCTGGATATCATTAGTTACAATAATGATTGCTGATTTCTATATTAGAATTTACTTAGGGCTATTAGGAAATGACGAAATATTTCAGTGGGTGCTTTAATGGAAGATATTCAAGAAAAAAAATATGATGTTCTTGTCATAGGTGCAGGTGCCGCAGGAATGAGAGCTGCAATTGCTGCATCTGATGAAGGGGCAAGTGTTTGCCTTGTATCAAAATCTTTGCTTGGTAAAGCCCACACAGTTATGGCTGAAGGTGGAGCTGCTGCTGCTTTAGGAAATGCGGATGAACGAGATAGTTGGAAAGTTCATTTTAGGGATACGATTAAAGGTGGAAAGCATCTAAATAATTGGAAAATGGCAAAAATACATGCCGAGCAAGCTCCCGAAAGAATCTTAGAACTAGAACGGTGGGGTGCTGTTTTTGACCGCACAAAAGATGGAAAGATTAACCAAAGAAATTTTGGAGGCCATAGGTATCCCAGATTGGCTCACGTTGGTGATCGTACAGGATTAGAAATTATAAGAACTGTACAAGACAAAGTAATTCATCAAGATAATATAGATATTTTTATGGAATGTACTGTTGCAACCATAATTACCGAAGATAATCAAGCTGTAGGTGCTCTTGCATATTACCGTAATAATGGAGAAATAATTGCAATTCATGCAAAAGCCATAGTTGTAGCAACTGGAGGCATTGGAAAGGCTTACCGAGTCACTTCAAACTCATGGGAATACACTGGAGATGGACATTCTTTGGCATATTTGGCAGGGGCTGATCTACAAGATATGGAATTCATACAATTTCATCCTACTGGAATGGTGTGGCCACCAAGTGTTAAGGGTACGCTGGTAACCGAAGGTGTGAGAGGAGAAGGCGGAGTCTTGTTGAACAATAAAGGCGAAAGATTTATGTTCAATTATATTCCTGAAGCATTTGCTGCTGAAACTGCTAAGGATGAAAAAGAAGCTAATGACTGGTTAAAAGGTAAAGAGGGGGCAATGAGACCTCCTGAACTTCTAACTAGAGATGTAGTTGCCAAAGCCATTATGAAAGAAGTCAAAGAAGGAAGAGGCAGTCCTCACGGAGGTGCATTTTTGGACATAGCAAACAGACAAGATGCCGATTACATAAAGAAAAAATTACCTTCGATGTATCACCAATTTAAAGAACTTGGTGATTTAGACATTACTGAAGAACCAATGGAAGTTGGACCAACTACACATTACATGATGGGTGGAATAACTGTTGATGCGGAAACTGGCGCCTCAAGCCTAAAAGGAATGTATGCTGCAGGAGAAGCTGCCGCCGGACTCCATGGTGCAAATCGTTTAGGGGGGAATTCATTGTCTGATTTACTCGTCTTTGGAAACATCTCAGGTAGAGCTGCTGCAAATTTCGCACTTAACACTGAAGAAATATCGTTTAGTAAAAGTAAGCTTAAGAAAGCTGCAAATGAAATTATAGATTGCTTTTCAGATGCAAAAACTGAAAATCCTTATCATTTACATCGAGAACTGCAAGACATTATGGAAATGCATGCCGGAATTGTGAGAGAAGAAGAATCACTAAACGAAGGTATTGGAAAATTAAAAGACTTGAGGAGAAGGGTGGAAAACGCAAAAGCAACCGGAGACCGATCTTACAACCCAAGCTGGCACCTATGTCTGGACATGAAAAATATGATAATAACTTCTCTAGCCGTAGCTGAAGCTGCCAAAGAAAGACGTGAAAGCCGTGGAGGACATACAAGGCTAGACTATCCTGAATATGACGAAAAATTAGGGACTTTGAATATAATAATTCGAAAAGGGCCGGATGGCTTAAATATTGTGAAATCTGACAAGAAAATTATGCCTGATGAATTGCAAGACTTTGTTATGAAGGAGGCTGTATGAAGAGAAAAATAATTATTCAAAGGGGTGAAAAAGAAGATTACTTCATGCATGAATTTGAAATGGAGAGTGGACCTGGAATGGTAGTTCTTGATGCAATTCACGAGATTCAAGCTAATGACGCACCTGATTTAGCTGTAAGATGGAACTGTAAAGCTGGAAAATGTGGTTCATGTTCTGCTGAAGTTAATGGAGTTCCAAGTCTTATGTGTATGACTCGGATGTCAGATTATGATCCTTCTGAACCTTTAGTTATTAAACCAATGAAAGCCTTTCCTGTAGTTAAAGACTTAGTGTCTGATGTCTCTTGGAACTATGAAGTTAACAAGAAAATTTTACCCTACCAACACCCAGATACAGACGATCCAAGAATGCTGCAGGAAGACGTAGATAGAGTTCAAGAGTTCAGAAAATGCATCGAATGTTTCCTTTGTCAAGACGTTTGCCACGTTTTAAGAGATAGCGATATGAAATCTGAATATGCAGGACCTCGTTTTTTGATGCGGAATGCAATGCTGGAAATGCACCCATTAGACCAAGGGAATCGTTTAGAAACCATAAAGAATGATAATGGAATAGGATTGTGTAATATAACCAAATGTTGTACTGAAGTCTGTCCTGAAAATATTGCTATAACTGACAATGCAATAATACCTATGAAGGAAAGAGTTGCAGACGAGTACTACGACCCTCTAAAATGGATTTGGAGAAAATTAACTGGAAAAACCAATTAATTACAATTATTTCCTTCACAGCATGCCTCAACTACAGAATGGCATTGAGGACATTCTCTATGTTGCCTCGCCTCGATTGATTCACCTATAAATCCGCATGAGCAACGTATGAAATTTGTATACGTTCTGTGATTTATCATATGTTCCAATTAAAATTGAATTTAAAAATGTTGCCGCTCAACCGACAGGTTGGGAGGTGGGAGGGGGCCCGCCGGGAGCAGCTATCTGTAATCTAACCGGGTTTTTTTAAAATATTCGTAGAAATATATTTAATTTAGAGGGTGTTACAATATATGTTATGGTAAAAGCTCCACACGGGACTGAAATTAGTTGCAAAGGCTGGCTACAAGAGGCTGCCCTTAGAATGTTAATGAATAATTTAGATCCTGAAGTTGCTGAAAGACCCGAAGATTTGATAGTTTATGGAGGTAGGGGAAAAGCTGCGCGAAATATTGAGTGTTACAATGCAATTGTTAAATCCCTTCAAGATTTGGAAAATGATGAAACTTTGCTTGTTCAAAGTGGAAAACCTGTCGGTATTTTTAAAACACATTCTGATGCACCTCGAGTTTTAATTGCAAATTCGAACTTGGTAGGTAATTGGGCGAATTGGGAGCATTTCGATAAATTAGAAAAAGAAGGGCTAATGATGTATGGGCAAATGACTGCAGGATCTTGGATTTACATTGGCTCACAAGGTATTCTACAAGGAACTTTTGAAACATTTGCCGAAGCTGCTAGGCAACACTTCAATGGAACTTTAGAAGGGAAACTTGTTGTTACAGGAGGACTAGGTGGCATGGGTGGTGCACAACCATTGGCTGCAACTATGAACGGAGGTACTTTTCTAGCTGCTGAAATGGATGAAGAAAGAATTCAAAAACGATTGGACACAAAATATTGTGACGAAATGACTGATAATATTGACTATGCAATAGACACTGCGTTAAAATGGAAAGAAAATAATATAGCTAAATCAATCGCAGTTAAAGCCAATATCATTGATTTGTTAGCGAAACTTATAGAAAGAAATGTGACTCCTGATTTGTTGACTGATCAGACCTCTGCGCACGACCCACTTATAGGATATATTCCACATGAACTAACAAATTCAGACGCAGACAAGTTACGAATTGAGGACCCGAAAAAATACATTTCACTAAGCTATGAAAGTATGGGAACGCATGTTAAGCACATGCTCACATTGAAAGATAGAGGTTCATACACTTTTGACTACGGAAATAATTTAAGGGAAAGAGCTAAGGAGGCTGGAGTCGAAAATGCATTTGACTTCCCCGGATTTGTCCCTGCATATATTAGGCCTTTATTTTGTGAAGGAAAAGGACCATTCAGGTGGGCAGCTTTATCCGGAGACCCAAATGACATCTTGGAAACTGATAAGATTATGCTAGAATTATTTCCTGAAGACAAAGCACTTGCCAAATGGATAAATATGGCACAAAAGAGAATTAGTTTTCAGGGACTACCTGCAAGAATTTGCTGGCTTGGGTACGGAGAGAGAAAAAAGGCTGGTCTTGCATTTAATGAATTGGTAAAAACTGGAAGAGTAAAAGCTCCATTGGTTATTGGTAGAGATCACCTTGATTCTGGATCTGTAGCTTCACCTAACAGAGAAACTGAAGACATGAAGGACGGAAGTGACGCCGTCGCCGATTGGCCAATACTCAATGCCCTACTGAATACAGCATCAGGAGCTTCATGGGTTAGCTTTCATCACGGTGGTGGCGTTGGAATGGGGTACTCACTTCACTCAGGAATGGTAGTCGTTGCGGATGGAACCAAGGAAGCCGATGAGAGACTTAGCAGAGTTTTAACAACAGATCCTGGTACTGGTGTTATGAGGCATGTAGATGCAGGATATTCGAGAGCAAAACAAGTAGCCAAAGAAAGAAATGTAAAAGTTGGACTTGTTGAAGGGTTATGAATCTAATTATTGCATCAAAAGCTGATTCAGCATCAATAAATTTAAGAGATAGATTATTGGAAATGTCACCATGGGAAAAATGTGGAATATTTGATGGAAATGATATGTGGAAAATTACTAAAACGCATGGTCCCTTTTGTGTTGAAGGAACTCATTTAATTAGTATAAATAAGATACATATTCACGCAGAAAAAATTGATGAAGCATTTGAAAGAAAAAATAGTTTGAAAATAAGTAATATAATTTTTTTATCAAGGCATAAAGCTGCAAGTGGAAAACCTAGCTTAACAGTTCATCCTATCGGAAATTGGGGGGATGCAGATTACGGTGGAATTAAGGGAGAAGTTACGCCAGCTTCCTCTGATATTATGAGCTCTCTCTTAAGAGAAATAAAGAAGAATCAGCTTAATGGATATGATGTATGCTTTGAAGCCACTCATCACGGGCCTTTGCTAGAAACTCCTACTATATTTCTAGAAATTGGATCTACAGAAAAGCAATGGGAGGATGAGATACCTGCAAGAGCACTAATTAAATCCCTTCTCGAATTTAAAATCAAAGAAGGCATAAACGTTCTAGGTTTTGGTGGTGGACACTATACGCCAAGGTTTACTGAAGCTGCACTATCTCACAAGGTATCTTTTGGCCACATGGTAGCAAACTATGGAATACCTCATTTAACCGAAAATATGCTCATAAGAGCTCTTGAAGCCGGAAAATCTAACGGTATTTACTTTCATAAAAAAGGTATGAAAAAAAGTGAATATCGAAAATGGAAACTTTGGGCCGAAAATAACAAAGTTTCAGTCTTCAAACAGTCAGATTATGAGACCCTTTAAATCCGTGTAGAAGGCTAAGTTTTATTTCCTGAAACATCCGGTACATTTAAAAAGAAATCCTCACTTAATGTTGTTTAGGTGTAAACCTATGAGTGACGACGACACAGAAAATAGTGGTACCGAAAACAACGTATCAGAAGCTCCAGCATCTACTCCAAGCGAGGGGATTATGGGGCAAATTGATAACTATTTTGGTATCAGTAAAGCCGGTAGTTCCGTAGAGGGTGAGATTCGTGCAGGAGTGACAACATTCCTTACGATGGCTTATATCCTCATCGTGAATCCTTTAATGCTTTCAGGAGGAGACATAACATTTTTAGATGATCCCTCAACTCCTGAGTTTGAAGGTTTCGCAACGGGAATCCCATTCAATGATGCATTAGTTGCTACAGCTGTAGCTTCTTTTATTGCATGTATTATAATGGGACTTTGGGCAAACTTGCCTTTTGCTCTTGCTCCAGGAATGGGGCTCAATGCATACTTTTTGTACACTGTATGTTTTGGAATGGGGGTACCCTGGGACATTGCACTTGCAGCAGTTTTCGTAGAAGGTCTACTATTTGTTGGACTTTCCTACGCTGGCGCTCGAACTGCAATGATTAACGCAATTCCGAAAGATTTGAAAATTGCAACAATGGCTGGTATTGGACTATTCCTTACGATCATAGGAATGCAAAATGCCGGATGGATTGTAGACAATCCTGCAACTTTAATTGACTTTACAAATGCAGGAGCCTGGACTCATGAATCAGGTCAATTCTGGGCTTTAATCGGACTTATAGCAATGGGTGCTTTAATGGCTAGACAGCAAAAAGGCGCTATTATGATTGGAATATTAGGTGTTAGTATAATTGGATGGGCAATTGTACCTGGCTCTGATGCACCTTCTGAAATTTTCTCATCACCAGATAATCCTTCAGATACAGTAGGCGCTGTGTTCGGTGCTTTAGGAAGTGCAGGCGATCCAATTGAAGGTTCTACGTACGGAGGATGGGGATCTTTCCTAATGGTAGTAATTGCTTTCTTCTTTGTTGATATTTTCGATACTGCAGGTACTCTATATGGAGTCGGAAGAATGGCAGGAAAAGTAAATGATGATGACGAACTTGAAAATGCTGATGAAGCCTTTATGGCTGATGCAGCTGGAACAACAATCGGTGCGGTCATGGGTACAAGTACTGTAACAACATATATCGAGTCAGCTTCTGGAATAGAAGAAGGTGGTAAGACTGGATTAACTGCAGTAGTTGTAGGATTCCTATTCTTACTAGGTGTCTTCTTCTCTGACGTCTTTATAGCAATACCAGCTTACGCAACAGCACCTGCACTAATGGTAATTGGAGCAATGATGATGCGTGGAGTAGGTGACATCAAATGGGATGATATAGAAATCGCAATTCCAGCCTTCTTAACTATTGCTTTGATGCCATTCGCATACTCGATTGCAGACGGTATCGCATGGGGAGTAATTTCCTATGTAGGAATCAAATTGGCTGTCGGAAAATACGAAGAAATTCTAAGCAACCAAATTTTGATGGCAATAACTGTTCTAATGACAATGTTCTATCTTGGACCTGGAGAACAGACAACATTTGATTGGATCCTAGATTTTATAAACTAAGGAAATAATCGAAAAGCAGTTAAATCCCCTGGGTGATTAAGCTCAGGGGAAATGCAATTAAACAGACTATGTCTTCAAAAAATAGTATCAAAGCAATCGCAGAAAATATAAGAGATATACAGGACTTCCCAAAAAAAGGAATTGTGTTCAAAGACATAACTCCTGTATTGTCAAATATAGACTTATTCCGTTT
Source organism: Marine Group III euryarchaeote CG-Epi4 (assembly GCA_001875365.1). The sequence goes on along the minus strand of MIYX01000001.1, from coordinate 59,841 downwards.
ATCAATTGATACTATGGTAAAACCATTCATGAATTTAAATATTGATGTTGTCGTTGGCATCGAATCTAGAGGATTCATATTTGGAACTCCGATAGCAGACAAACTTAACGCAGCCTTTGTGCCTATCAGAAAGCCAGGTAAATTACCATGGAATACTGAAAAGGTAGAATATGAGCTTGAATATGGAACTGACACTTTAGAAATACATACAGATGCGATAAACGAAGGACAAAATATCTTAATTGTAGACGATTTACTAGCTACGGGGGGAACTGCTGAAGCTGCTTGCAAATTAATTTCGAAAATTAAGGGCACTATCAAAGGGTTAGCTGTTTTAGTTGAATTAGAATTTTTGAAAGGTCGTGAAAAACTAAATCCATATAATGTTCATTCAATAGTGAAGTATTAATTATGAAACTCTTAATCTCTGAATCTGAAATTAAAAAGCGTATAAAATCCTTAGGAAAACAAATTAATAAAGATTATAAAGGTAAAAAACCCATATTTGTAGGTATTCTAAATGGATGTTATGTCTTTATGGCGGACTTACTTAGAGAAATTGATTTAGACATTGAGGTAGATTTTGTTAAGATACGATCTTATGAGGGTGACTCATCGACTGGAACCATAAAATTTAGAAAAGATATCTCAGCCAATATTGATGGTAGGGATATTATCATCGTAGAAGATATTATTGACTCGGGCTTTACAATCAATTTCCTAGTCAATAGACTAAGGAATTCGGGACCTAAGTCCGTTGCTGTAGCCACTGCTTTATTCAAGAAAGAGGTAGCTAAATTAGATTTTGAAGTTGATTATGTAGGATTTAATATACCTCCTGAATTTGTAGTTGGTTATGGTCTTGATTACGATGAAAAATATAGGCAACTAAAAGATGTAATGGTTATGGAAACTGAGGATATAAATTAAGAGCAAACAATTTATAGGGCTTAATCAAACATAATAGGGGAAAGATGAGAATAGATGACGACCTAAAGCTAACCTTCAGAGATGTTCTGATTAGGCCAAAGAGAAGCACACTAAAATCTCGCTCAGAGGTTTCACTATCCAGAGTATTCAAATTTAGACATACTAAACGTGAATGGAAAGGAATACCAGTTGTAGCTGCTAATATGGACACTACAGGAACATTTGAAATAGCAAGTGAACTACAAAAAGAAAAACTACTTACTTGTTTACAAAAGTTTTATTCGGTTAAAGAGATAAAAAAGGCAATTGAAAACGGAATGGACCCCTATCATGTTGCCATAACTTCGGGATCTACAGATGAAAGTATGGAGTTGCTAAGGAGAAAAATGGCTATACATGAAAAATTGCAATATATATGCCTGGATGTCGCTAATGGATACAGAGAAGACTTTCTCCAATTTGTGAGGAAAGTTAGAAAAGAATTTGATGATAAAATAATTATTGCTGGAAATGTAGCCACCAGGGAAATGACTGAAGCTCTAGTTTTAGCTGGAGCTGATATTGTAAAGGTGGGAATAGGCCCTGGCTCAGTGTGCACCACACGTAAGGTAGCTGGAGTTGGGTACCCTCAGCTGTCAGCTATTTCAGAATGTGCTGACGCGGCACACGGCCTTGGAGGGCACGTAATGTCCGATGGAGGTTGTACTTCACCTGGTGATATTGCAAAAGCTTTCGCAGCTGGAGCTGATTTTGTAATGCTAGGAGGTATGTTAGCAGGCCATGCTGAATCTGGAGGTGAACTTATTGAAAATAAGGATGGAACAAAAAGTAAAATTTTCTATGGAATGAGTTCGGAGAAAGCCATGACCACTTATTTTGGCGGAGTCGCTAAACATCGAGCTCCTGAGGGTAAAGAAGTAAGAGTCCCGTACAAAGGTGAGATTGAAAACACTATACAATCAATTCTCGGAGGAGTAAGGTCTGCATGCTCGTACGTCGGTGCCCGAAGAATAAAGGATCTACCAAAGTGTACTACTTTCGTGAGAGTAACTATTACTACAAACGAAATTTATACTTCACATGAAGTAAGTTAGATAGTTTAATAAATCTCCTTACTAAGGGAGTATATGGCTAAGAAAGTAATATTAGAAGCCGGGCGAACTTTTAGTGAATTTAGTCTTTTAACTGATTATACCTCTAAGGATTGTAATCTTAATAACATTAATTTAAAATCTCAATTAGGGAAGCTTAGCTTGGGAATTCCATTTCTCAGTGCGGCAATGACCTCTGTAACGGGGTATGAAATGGCTCTCGCACTAGGCAAAGAAGGGGGGCTTGGTGTGCTTCCTGCAAGATTATCAATAAAGGAGCAAGTTGATATTATTGATAAAATTAAAGGTTATGAGATGGGTTTTGTAGAAGACCCTGTTTCGGTAAGAGATAATGCCACTATAGATGAGGCAGTAAGATTAGTTGAAAAACATGGACATTCAAAAATACCTATAACTGACAGAAACAATGTATTCTTAGGATTATTTAATTTTGATAAGTACTTGGAAAGTAATGAGACTCCTGCTGAGAATGTCCTATCTATCATGACTAAAGTAGAAAATTTACCTTTTACAAAAAATGCTGAAATAACTGTTAAACAAGCAAAGAAAGAACTAGAGAATAATAATTATTTGATTGTGCTTGATGACTTGGGTCGTTTGGTAAAAATAGCATTCAAAAAGGATGTTGAAAATATTGTAGTAGGTGCTGCAATCTCAACACATAAAGGTTGGAAAAAGCGTGTAAAGACCTGCGATGAAGCTGGAGCTGATATATTTGTAATAGATACTTCTGATGCATATAATGAATTTACTTCTAAGGTTTTGAGGGAATATAGTAAAATGAACCTAGGGAAACCAATCTGTGCAGGTAATGTAATCACGTACGAAGGGGCTAAATTCCTAATGGAAAGTGGAGCTGATGTAGTAAAAGTAGGAATGTCATCTGGTTCAATTTGTACGACACAAAGGGAAAAGGCAACCGGCAGAGCTCCTATGACTGCTTTGATGGAAGTAGAAAAGGCCAGAACTGATTACTTTAAAGAAACTGGGAAATACGTTTCAATTATTATTGATGGAGGTGTTTCTGATGCGGGAAGTATGATAATAGCTCTAAGTATTGCTGATGCCGTAATGATGGGAGGATATTTCAATCACTTTTATGAAGCCGAAGGTGAAAAATATGATGCAAATATGCAATTGACTACACACGAACCTGACATCAAATATGTTGCAACATGGGGAGAAGGATCTGCTCGTGCAAGGAACCTAGATAGGTACGGACATGTCGCTAGGAAAACATTCTTTGCTGAAGGTGAAGAAGGGACTGTAGAAAATTGGGGAAGACTAAAGCCAAAATTGAAACAGGACATTCGTAAAATTAAGGCCGCATTAAGTAATACTGGATGTATGAAGTTAAAAGAATACCATGAAAAATCGGTCATTGAGCTAATGTCGCCTTATACACAAAGTGTAGTGGGAGACACTCACGATATGAAAGTTAAGGAATAAGATCTAATAATTTATTTTTAAAATTGTCAATACCTTCGCCTTTGTAGGCTGAAACTTCAATTGCCCCATCAAAACTCACTTTATTTTCAAAGTTTAAATCTTTCTTACTAAATACGTCAACCCATTGACATTTGGGATATCTTAATTTCAACTCATCGCGTAAATTAGTCTGCATTTCTATAGAATATCCTGAAGTGTTACTTAAATCAGTTAAAAATACAATAATTGGTTCCAGGTAATCAAAAGCAGCTATTCCTTGTTTCTCCATGTCATTTCTTTCTAAATCAGGACGATCCAATAAGCCTGGAGTATCCATTACTTGTAAAACTGTATATTTTTTCTTTATGTGTCCTAATGAAACTGCCTTAGTTGTAAAAGGATAGCTTTTGACTTCAGGCTTACCTGATGAGACAGAACCAATTAGGCTAGATTTACCTACATTTGGAGCTCCTGCAAATACAGCTATCGAAGATTCTGTGTCTACATTGGGAAGATTGCGAAATATTGATCTTGCTGAAATTAAAAAATCGAAACTTTTAGAAATCTGCCTAACAACATTCGTCATCTTAGTGTAAGCTTCACTCATAATCTTCATAGTATTCTCAGCACTTTTTCGAGCCCTTGCCTTAGGAACATACTTTGTAGAAATCATCAATACCTCCTTCCTAGCCCAATCAATTGCTCCGAGAGATTTTTTAAGCATATCAACTCCAACTGTAAGATCTATTATTTCTCTATCAAATGGATGAATAATGTCAAATGATGGAAACGCCTTGACATAACTAATCATAGGATTAGCAAGGTTATCTGCAACGGAATGTATTTTTCTAACTGCAGTTAATCGAGCCCGATAGTCTGGGTTTCTTACTTTTTCCTCAACTTTCGAAGCTCTACGCAAGGCTCTATCAATTAGCTCTTCAGAAGTAGCAATATTCTTTATTTCTTGAAGATTCACAAATTATCTATAATGGCATTACCAAATTCACTACATTTCAATAATTTAGCGCCATCCATTAGCCTCTCAAAGTCATATGTAACAGTTTTATCTCCGATAGTTTTCTGCATTCCATCAATTATCAAGTCCGCGGCTTCTTTCCATCCTAAATATCTTAGAAGCATTTCACCAGATAAAATAACTGAACCTGGATTTACTTTATCCTGCCTTGCATATTTTGGAGCTGTACCGTGAGTAGCCTCAAACAATGCATGGCCTGAATCATAATTTATGTTTGCACCTGGAGCTATACCAATTCCTCCGACTTGAGCTGCTAAGGCATCGGAAATGTAATCCCCGTTTAGGTTTAATGTTGTTATAACATCATACTCTGAAGGCCGAGTCAATATTTGCTGGAGCATTGCATCTGCAATTACATCCTTAACAATTATATCTTTACCTGTCTTTGGATTTTTAAAGATGTGCCAAGGACCTCCATCAAGTGGATTAGCTCCAAATTCTTCTCGTGAAATTTCATATCCCCAATCTCTGAAACCACCTTCAGTGAATTTCATAATGTTTCCTTTATGAACTAGGGTAACAGATGATTTATCATTATCAATTGCATAATTTAACGAAGCTCTAACAAGTCTCTTGGTTCCTTCACTAGAAACAGGCTTAACACCTAAAGAGCTTGTTGCGGGAAACCTAATTTGCGATACTCCCATATCTTCTTCAAGAAATTTCAGAACTTTAGCCACTTCTTTTGTTCCTGCTTGCCACTCAATACCTGCATAGATATCTTCAGTATTTTCCCTGAAAATGACCATATCCACTTTCTCAGGATTCCTTACAGGACTAGGAACTCCTTCAAACCAAACTACTGGCCTAACGCATGCAAAAAGATCTAATTTTTGTCTTAATGTTACATTAAGACTCCTAAATCCACCTCCTACAGGAGTGGTCAATGGTCCTTTAAGAGCGACCAAATGCTTTCTAATAGAATCGAGGGTAGATTCAGGAAGCCATTCACCAGTTTCCTCAAAAGCAGCTTCACCTGCATGAACTTCTTCCCAAGAAATAGACTTTTCACCAGAATAGGCTTTTGAAACTGCTGCATCCAAAACTTTGGTGGCTACAGGAGTAACATCTAAACCGATTCCATCCCCGATTATTACTGGTATAATTGGGTTATTCGGGACTTCTAATTTTCCGTTAACACATGTAACTGACGAAGGTGACATAATCTGTGCTAAGCAGAGCTGTATAAATCGGTCTCGGACACTATAATAATAAACACACTTTTACATTAGCAATAATGGGTATTCTGAATCGAATCGTTTTAGCCACAGCTCCGTGGATGCCCAAAATAGTTATCGGTCGAATTGCTTCAGTATATGTTGCAGGCGATAAATTAAAAGATGGGATTGATTTAGTTAGAAAGTTAAACAAGAAGGGATTTGTTGGTACTCTAGATCTACTTGGTGAAGAAGTAAAAAATAGAAGAGGAATTACAAAAACAACTAATTCCTATTGTGACTTAATAGATGGTATTGCAAACTCTGGAGTTGATTGTAACATTTCATTGAAGTTGACTGCAATTGGACTCAAAGTTGACGAAAGTCTTTGCTGGGATAATCTTAGCGTAATACTAGATAAAGCTAAAACGTATAACTCGTTTGTTAGAATGGACATGGAAGATTCTGAAGTTACAGAATCTACTATACAAATGTGTAAGAAGGCTGTAAACTATTACTCTAATTGCGGAACTGTTTTACAGGCATATATGTATCGCACGAGCGATGATATAGATTTACTCAAGGGCCCTAACACTAACATTAGATTATGCAAAGGAGCATATAAGGAAAGTAAGGATATTGCTATCCAAGATTATAACAGAATACGGGAAAATTATGTGGAATGTGCTGAAAAGATGATTAAAAAAAATATATATTCTTGCTTTGCAACACACGATACTTGGATTATAGAACGTATCGAGAAACTTATTGAAAAGAATAATTTTCCAAAGGATAATTGTGAATTCCAAGCACTGTCTGGAGTCCCAATTGACAAAACTTTAGATGAATTAGTTTCAAAAGGTTACACTGTCAGATATTACATACCATACGGACCAGATTGGTACCCTTATTCAATACGAAGAATTAGAGAAAATCCGGATATTTGGAAGGACACAATGAAGGCTTTTTTCTTTAGATCTAAGCATAGAAAATAGCCATCAGCTTTTTTAAGGCATTTTCGTAGATAAATCATGGCAAAAAGGGCAAGACGAAATAAAAAAGCCAAACCTCCCACAAATTATCGTGACGGAAAGCTAGATTCTTCAAGACCGGATTCAAAGCCCGCGCTCATTGCCTTACTTCTTGTTGTTATTTTGATTGGTAGTGGTTTATACTTAACTTCGATGATAGAAACCGAAGATACTGTACTAAATCCTACATATGGTGTAGAGGCTGAACTTGTTACAAATAATCATAATGCAGAACCTGGGGGCGAAACTGATTTCGTGCTACTGGTCAGAAACACAGGCTCAGTCAAAGATACTTTCACTATTTCTACAAAATCGAATGATGGGGGATTTACTATTGGCATTGAGAACGGATTTGGGACTATGATTCTCGGCAAAGATACCCAAAAGCCTATGATCATTAACATTAAGACTTCATCTTCGGCTGAAGGATTACTTTATGCATATTTGGAAGTTACATCTGGCGGTGACCCCACTAAGAGCGCCGAAGTAAAATTGAATGTAAATACTGACTATAATTTTGGCAATATAACTAAAATAGGTAACAACGTAGACGCTCACTATACTGGAATTTTAGCTAGTGATGCTAAATTATTTGATAGTAGCATGGAATATGTTTGGAAAAATTACCCACATAGAAAAGATGGAACAACGGATAGTAACAGATATTCTCCGTTAACTGCTTCAAACATAGGTTGTCTTGGAGAGGGAAATCCTTCCGAAAATTGTAACGGTAGTAGGCAAATGATAGCAGGTTTTGATAATAAAATGGTCGAAATGTATGAGGGACAAACTTTAGCTGTTAGAATACCTGCCAAAGATGCTTATGGAGAAACTGGGGGACATGATTTAGCAGGTGAGGATTTAATTTTTATAATTGAAATGGTAAATATTAATTGAATAGTAAAAAGTGGAAAACAATTTCTGAAAGAATGGCTGGAGATTTCAGTATATTTAACTTGCGCGAGGTAACTGCCGAGTCTCCGAGAACTGGTAGACATCACCAATTTGTTCTATTAGATGGGTCTGATTGGATTAATATTATTGCTGTAACTACCGATCAAATGCTTGTGATGGTTAAACAGTATAGATTTGGAACCTCAAAATTTGAATTAGAAATACCTGGCGGAATCATAGAAAAAGGCGAATCTCCAATTGAAGCGGGAGTAAGAGAGCTTAAGGAAGAAACTGGATACGCTGGAATCGATCCTAAATATTTAGGATATGTAGACCCCAATCCTGCTTTTCAAACTAATAAATGTCACACTATTTTAATTCAAAATTGTGAAAAAGTCGACACTCAAAATTTGGACCCCGGAGAGGATATCGAAGTTGAAATTGTTAGTCAGAGAAATGTTCAGAAGCATATCAATGAAGGTAATATAAGACACAGCTTAGTACTATCTGCGTTTAGACTCTATGACATTGATAAAGAATTTAGTTAATCATTGGAACTGAAGAACCAAGAGAATTCAATTCATCATCAGTTTCAGTACTCAAATCATGCTCACTCTCTGGAATGGCTGAAACAAGCATAACTACCTTAACTCTAGTTGACATTGTATCATCCGTTCTAAGGCCCCAAATTAGATTGGCATCTTCAGCCAAATCATACTTGAGAGCTGACAACACTTCGTGACAATCACTCATAGCAAATTCGCTACCTGCAGCTATGTGCAAAAGAACAGCTTCTGCCCCCTTGTAATTATTACCCAAGAGAGGATTGCCTAGTACGGAATCTAAAACGCTACCCGGATCGGAACCATCGGATTCACCGTATAGCACTTTGGCTGTACCTCCAGCCTCAATGATTTTTTTCAAGTCTGCGAAATCTACATTTATCATGGAAGGCTCTGTTACTACTTCAGATAAAGATTGAACAATTCCAGAAACTAAATCTGACATTACACTAAAAGCTTTCTGAATAGGATAGTCCCCTCCAGTTAACTCATTCAATTTCTCATTATCAAGCTCAATGACGCAATCACAATTCTTCTTTAGCTCTGATAAACCTTCTAAGGCAATCTTGCGCCTAGGTGAACCCTCTTCTTTGAATGGCAGAATAGCTACACCAACTACAACCGCATCAGTCTCTTTAGCGTATTTGGCAATAACTGGAGCGCTACCTGTTCCAGTACCTCCACCCATTCCAGCTATAATGAATATAATATCTCCACCACTCAATTTATCTCTTATAGACTCTTCATCATCTTCTGCACATCTTTTACCAATATAAGGATCGCCACCTGCACCTCTACCCTCTGTAATCTTAGCACCAATTACCTTTCTTACATGAGCCTTACTTTTACTCAAATGGTTAGCATCTGTGTTCAAGGCAATTGTTTCAACACCCTTAACTCTCCTACTATACAGCCTATCTAGAATATTGTTTCCGGCTCCTCCTGTACCAATTAATTTAACTTGGGGAGCTGTAACAAATTCCATCAGGTCACTGCTATCAAAACTTTCTAATCTTTCCATCATTTTTATTCACGTCCATAATCTGAAAAAACCATCTTTCGACGATTTGTCATCATTTTAGCCTCATTATCCAAAAACTCAAAGTCTTTTTGTTCTTTTAATTTAGTAATTGCATAGCTCGAAATAGCTTCTGTAACAATATGGTCTGTAGAACCAAAGCCATGATCTTGCAATGCTTGCAGTCTTGTACTAGTATTCTCAGGTATTTTGACATTGAGAATCTTTTCATTAGGTGAGGGAGTATTACGATCGATATATTCATCAAGAGCTTCTTGGACCAATTGATTATATGATTTAATTCTCAAAGGATTTTCGGAAGCCCAATACTCAATTCTAGCGGCCCTTTCAGGATCTAAACGTACAGTCAATCTCTTAGAAGTTAGAGGTCCTAGTGGGGCCATGTTGCATCAAACTAATCAAGCTAGTATATAAACTTAATGCTTTTTGACGCTTTTAATGCGTCATAATTTAAAATAATAATCAAAAACTGCGACAACTATGTGTCATACTTTCGGTGCCATTTAATTATTATAAAGTATAGTTTATAATTGTTTATGGGTTGCAATCATTGCAAGGAAGATCCAGTCATAAGTAGACGATATTCCGGAGAAATATTGTGTAAATCCTGTTTTTTTAAGTCATTTGAAAAGAATGCTAATAAAGAATTACGAAAACAAGTTAATCTATTAATAAAAAATTCTAATATTCAAATTAAGAAAATAGGAATTGGCCTCTCAGGTGGCAAGGATTCAACCGTAGCTCTGCATATTTTAAAATCTTATATTGGTGAAAGAAATATTGATATAATTGGACTTTCAGTTGACGAAGGAATTGCAAATTACAGATCAAAATCATTAGATTGCGCAGCATATGAATGTGATAAGCTAGGAATAGAATTAGAAATATTTTCATATAAAGAATTGATTGGAGTAACGTTAGGTGAACTTTTGATTGAAAAACCGCCTCAAGGTTCTCCCTGTTCACCTTGCGGTATTTTAAGAAGAAGGTCCCTAAATCAGATGGCTAAGCGAAGTAATGTTGATTGCTTGATCCTTGGACATAACCTTGATGATTTTGCACAGACTGTTTTAATGAACCACGCTAGAGGCGATATTGCAAGATTATCTAGAATGGCACCCCATAAATTTGTACAAAAGGGATTTGTTCCACGTTTACTACCTTTACGAAGACTTCCTGAACAAGAGGTTTATCTTTATTCAATCTTAAAAGAAATGGAAATTCACGATGGCGACTGCCCCCATTCTGGAGGTGCCCAAAGGAATACATTTAGGGACCTTTTAATGAAATTAGAAAAGGAACAACCTGGAACAAGGCATTCTTTAGTTAATGGAATGGAAAAGATAAGAGAAAATATGCTAAAACCCGAAGACTTGACTCCATGTCCGAAATGCGGCGAACCGTCTGGAAGTTCTGAACCTTGCATATTCTGCAGGGAATTTAATACTTTTATTGCATAATGTAAATCTAGCTTACGCTATGAATTACAGACACATAATTGTAGATAAGGGAAGCAAGCTTCCCTTACTACTATTTTACTAATTCCTTATTCTTCTTTTTGCCTTAGAGCAATTCCAATTGCAGCCAAGAGACCGCTAATTGACATACTTAACAACGACAATCCAAAGGAAGGAACTGTGTTCACTTCTTTGACAGCTGTAACTGTTACAGGATATCTGTTGTTGTTTTCGTTGGATTCAGAAACAGTATCCTCTGTATCAACTGCAAGATAGAAGTCATAAGATCCCGTACTATCATCACCAGGACCTGCAGACATACCTAACTCACTTGCTAATGCTCCGAAAGCAATATATTTCTTATTACCTAATTGTACAATCTCAGCTCCATATGCTGTCGTCTTCGTATTGTCTATAGCCCAACCTGAGCTAGTCCAATAAAGACCAACTTGTACTCCAAGTGGATTACTTTCGAAATCAAGAAGACCTACTCTAAATGTACCTACAGTCTCAGTTCCTGTATTTTCTACTTGGAACATGAATCTGAAGTATTCATCGGTTTCACATGGGTTATTAGCTGCTGGGTTGTTAACACATCCTGTCTTCTTAACCCAACCTGCACCTGATTCTCCGTAACCTGTTGCGTGTGAAATATATCTTACATCACTACCTATTGAAAGGTCTGGTTTTGCAATTATCATGGTTGCTTGACCATCAGAATCTCCACTCGTGAAAGTGTTGTCGTAGTCGGACCAAGATCTTGCATCAGCTTGTATACTGTAAGTACCTGGAGGCGCCCATTGAGCATATCCTATACTTACATCAATATTTACTGTCATTACTTGACCTGGACTTACAAAATTAGCTGCACTAGGTTCCATAGGCTTTCCATCTACAGAGTTCCACGAAGTCTTAGTAGGATTACTTATTTCCCATCCAGTTGGTTGACCGGTGTCCACATTTCCACTAGGCCAACCTATTTGACCATCTGAGTTAATGTATGCAGTCTGATCACCGCCGGACAAGTCATCTCTTCCGTTACCCCATGATCCACTTATTGGCTTAATTGCGACATAAGTGTCTCTACCTGTTTGAAGTACAGAATCCATAATTGCCATAGTTCCATCATACAATTCAACAAAGGAATTATCTGGTGCAGTCAAAACAAAGTCCACAACACCAGAATCTGATGCAGCACCAAAGTTATTGACTTTTACGGTATATGTTCTACTTACAGTGTCTCCTGTTAGAGATGAAGGTTCACCATTCTGGGTCTTAGGAGATATATCTTTCAAATCTACTGAGTAATCATCCAAACCGAATACTGATGGATAATATGCCTTGAACATTCCTGAGGCACTAGGACCTGATCTGTATCCAGTCAAACGAATTTGCATATCACTTCCAATGTAAGCATCTTGAAGACTTCCTGAACCATCCCCTAATTCTTCAACTGCACCTAAATCTGCAAAGAAAGTCTGGGCAGTTGAGTTATCAAATGCACTGCTACCTTCCCAAGCCAAAGGTAACTGGGTATAGTTAGCTGAAGGTATAGAGTATAAAGAAGCCAACTGATCTGCAGCTCGCCATTTAACATCATACCAAGGTCCGGTGTTACCTGCTCTCACTTGTGCTTTGACGCTGGCATCAATTAACTCATATTCAGCTTCAACAACCAAAAATGGCCTACTATTCCAAACTGTGAAGAATTCAGAAGTCAGGGAACCATCATCTGAACCATCCCATATGTAGGAACCTGCGCTCCAGCCATCTCCCATTGTCCACTGTTCACCAGTAAGCAAAGCTGCACCTAAAACTAAAGTTATTGTTTTGAAGTTATTAGCTGGACTTTCATCAGGTACTTGAACATTATCATCTCTCAAAGCTTGAATGTGCATTCTGTAAATTCCTGGAGCTAAATCTGAGCCCCACTTCCAGTCACTTCCAGCTGTATCAGGGTCAACTGTGAAATCTTCACCTTTAGCAAGAGAAACGGGAATTGTAAAGAAATTAAATGTTCTATCTGCTGGCCATACACGAAGGCCGTTAGAATCAGTAATCCTGGCTGCAACTGTAACTCCACTTTGATCTTCAAGACCAATGCCTCTAACAGTAACGGATAGATCATGTTCTTCTCCTGATGCTGAATACCTAACAGTATCAACATCTACGATGTCAACATTATTTCTGTATTCATTACCAATCACTGCTATATCATCGATAAGAACTCCTTGTCCTCCGCCGTTAGCAGTGACTACCCTGAAGTCAATCCAAGTTTGATAACCTTCAAAGGCTTCAAGACTCAATTCTTCCAAAATCCAAGTAGTTTTATCTTCACTAAACATCGGACAGGCACAATTATTTTCATAAGTCTTAACAACAGTCCAGGTTTCAGTTCCACCAATTTTTTGTGCACTATCAAAGTCTGTTGATGCTCGAACTTCAAGCCTATCTCCTGCTGCCAAATCCCATTTAATTGCGTACATAATTAAAGGCTTGAAAGCTGCTCGAAGATCTACGTTAACATCAGGTTGCCACTTGCTACCCTCACCATCACGATCATACTGATCTTGCGTAATGTAACTGTCGTCACGGCCACCTATTGTAGTCGGAGTATTATCATTATGAGTTCCTTCCTTAGCATACTGGAGCACATATTGACCGCTGTAAGCGTTATTTCCTTCAGAACGGATTAACCATCGGTTATATTGACTGCCTGTATCTAACCGTCCAACTTCTGTATACTCATAGTCTGATCTATCTCCCGTATCGAAGTCATCTGAAAAGAAATTGTCAAACACACGGAATGATACTGTTTTGGAATTATTCCATGGGAAGAAATCTTTACCTGATGGAACAATAACATCTACTGTTAAAAAGTAAGTATTTGCACCTGGACACCTAAACTCAGTAAATAGATCTTTTTGATCTGCATTCTTAGTTATGTCTCCATAAATTGAATTACCATCTAATGTACTTATAGTTCCTTCACTCATATCTAAGAAATCGGTAACATCTTCACCCTGCAAATTACTTACAGTAAATCTTACTCCCAAACTTGTCCATGAAGTTTCACCTGCGTTGATTATTGTTGCATTAGCTTCTCTCCATAATGAATCACCACCAGGCTTTACTTCAAAATCTTTATCAACGGTGACATCACCGACAGCCACATCTCTGGTAATTTTCTCAGTTCCTCGGAAAACAATTTCATCAATAAACCAACCTGCGTAAGGCCTGCTGCCTTCCGTATTTTGATCACCGTCTGCATCAGCTTGAATTCTGAAATATACTGTGTCGGTTTCATCAGTTCCGTAGTAATTATCACTTAATACGTATCCTTGATATTTCTGATTTGAACCTCCCCATAAATACCATGATCCCTCTCCAGGACAGAAACCTGAATAACTGATTAAGTTAGTAAATTGTACACCATCTGTTGATATTTGCATGCGGAAGTAATCACCAGACTCCATACAGCCTGTGAATAGCATACCGATTACAACTTCTTCCATAGCACTCAAATCCATGGCTGGTGAAACATAGTAATCATCTTGATTAGGCTGCATAGCAAATTTAGGACAATTGGAATCAGACAATGAGTCATCTCCCCATTCACATATATTTGGATTTGCACCTGTTTTGTACCAACCACTCGTATTAAACATGGCTAAAGAAGATTTACCTTCGTGGTAAACCGAGTTAACTGTCTTATTCACATCATGATTATTAGCAGTACAAGTTTCTTCATCATTATCAAAATATCCACAGCCATCTGCATTCCAATCATAACTGCTTGTTCTGTGCATGTTTTGACCTTCAAAACTATTGGCTCCATTATCTGTAGTATCTCCAAAAGTTCCTGTCTTTCCAATCTCATCTTCAGCTTCTTCTAAAGTATCAATCCACTTGCCTACTCCAACATCGGCCTGAATAAAATCATTTGGAGATCCTTGGTCTCCTGTATGAAACACTTGAACTGTCAAAACATCCATACCTGCACTAGTAAAGAGAACATCCCTAGCTTTATTAGGATCTAAACCATCATATGTTCTTTGATGTGCGTCGTTCGTTTTATTAAAGGTAAAGACAATACTATCCCCGTTTTGCATAGAATCTTCAATGTGCATAGGGTGGCCAGAAGGGAAAGCACGTGTATCAAATGTGCTATCAAATAAAATTTGACCAAATTGATTCTTTAATTTTAACTTTACAGCAGTACTACTCTGAGGTAACATTCCAAAGTTTGTTACTGTGACACTAATGTCAACCGGTTCCATAGCTTCAATTGATCTCCAATACTGGACATGGTTAGGAATATCTAAACCTCCAATTCCAATGTCTACATTTTTAGTACTTTCTTGTGTAACTTCCATCCATGATAAAATTGATGCGAAGAAATCAGCTCTATCTGATCTCTTATCAAAGACACCTATCTCATCTGCAAACAAAAAGGATTTGTGTGTTTGTGTGCCTGCATATGTTTCGGATGGAAACTGAACTGCGTGATATTCATGCCCATCTGCTGCACCTTTTCTTTGGTCAAACCAAAATGCACCTACGGCTTCAGGACCCGTTGGTTTAATCCCACAAGGCCTATCAAGGTAATGAACTCCAGCCGTATCAGTTGAAAACTCCTTTCCTTCAAAAATAGAGCCTGAAACTCCTTTCATCGGGTTAGAGGTTCCTCCAACAACCATGTAACTTGAACCGACTGTATCAGCATGCATGTACGTATTTTCAAAATTACCTGAGCGTGAATCGAACCAATCAACCTTCTGCGTTAAAACAATAATGTTTCGATTTGTTGTACAGAAAGTATCTGCAGATCCACAATCGCCGTCTAGATAATCTTCAACAATTGCTTGCTCACCAGAACTAATAAGGCCGTTGTGCCATCCACCATACCAAAGTAAAACTTCATAATCATCAATGATAGATAGACCTGTGTTACCTGATGGTAACTCTTTTGTCACACCATCCCAACCTCCAGCTCTGAAAACATCATAAGAATAGCCACCATCGTTTAATGCAGTAGCAACATGTGATGCCTCTAGCCATGGACCTGACATCCAGTTTTCTGCATCATCATCCATAAGGAGAACTTTAGCCTCACCAGAATCTTGCCTGACTGGAGAAAATTTACCCTCAGCCATACTCACAGCAATTGGCAGATCTCCGCCGTCATAATCTGAGACTGGATTAGATTCACTCATAATTTGAATTTCTCCTTCAGACTCTGTGACTAATGCTTCACCAAGGGTTATTCCCGAGGTTATTTCTTTTTCTTCATCTACATCATCGCTAGCTGACACCATAGCAGAAAAGCTGCTAAGTGCAAATAAAGCGACAACGAGAATTGCCATCATCTTCCCTTGCAGGGAACTTGATTTTGATACGTTTGTATTCATATTTTGCACACCTTCGCGTTTTGTCCTATTACCATATTACCATCAAGGTAAACGGTTACATACCATTGACAAGGCCTTAATAAAAGAATACCCAGTTTTCCAATAACTAATATAAAAACTTACTGGTTTGTATTTTGGACATTAAATTAAATTTCTCCGTATGTCAAACACAAAAAGTGAGGATGAAGGAGAGTATGCATGGACTTCCCTTTTAGCTATGCATTCGAACTCTTCTGCTAAATGCTTTGATAACTGAAAAGAACCATCCTTTGGACAAATACTGTAAAAATGAATCATTCCCATTTCAACAACTAGAGTCATAGCTTTATCTAAAAAGGGTAAACAATTAGTAGGATTGTTCAGAATTATCCTGTCAAACTTTTGTTCTCCGAAGTTGTAGTCTTCAAATTTTGAATTAAAAAAACTGAAATGTTTTTTATGTACCCCATTACGATTGAAATTCCTCAATGCCCACTTAATTGCTTCAGGGTTAGAATCCAGAGATGTTACTATACACCCTTTCATTGCTATCGAAATTGAAAAAGGAGCTACTCCTGCAAAGGCATCAAGCACATTTTCATCCTTATTTACAATTGAAGACAACCTTTCCCTTTCAGTAGCCAATCTAGGTGAGAAATATACTTTAGAAATATCTGCCTCAAATTTCATACCATTTTCTTTGTGGACTGAAATAAATTTAGTATCTCCTGAAATTACTCTTAAGTCTCTTATTCGAAATTCTCCATGAACTCCTAAATCAACACAAACCGTTTTAATATTCTTGTGAGATAAAAGCAAAGCTTTAGCAATCTGCTTCTCATAAACTTCTGAGTCACTTGGAAGCCTTAGTATTGCGATATCTCCAAATATATCAAATGATCTTGGGGCGATATCTCTGATTTCCTTGTCCAGATTAAGCCTGTAATCTCTTGATTTCTTATTATGTACTGAGCCCTTACGAATGACAATATTACCCTCGAATGGAACTGAATCTTGATTTAATGGCCATAGTACAAAATTATCTTCCTTGATTGGTAAATAACTCTCGTTCAAATAACCCTTATTTTTTAAAAAGTCTTTAGCTTCTTCTGCCTTTTTATTAGCAACTTTTAAGTGACTAATCAAGAGAATTTTTGTATGAATCAGAATCTAGCAATGCAGACCTGTCTTCTGAAGGTTTCATTAAAACCATCCAACCGGAACCGTAGGGAGATTCGTTGACTAATTCTGGAGATTCTTCCAATTTCTCATTTATAGCTAAAATCTTACCTGAAATAGGCGCATAAATGTCGCTAGCTGCCTTAACTGATTCGGCTATAGCCATAACTTCGCCTCTTTGATATTCATCTCCAACGTTAGGTAATTCTACAAAAACAACATCAGAAAGTGAATCCTGAGCATAGTCTGTTATTCCCACTTTTACCCCGTCTCCTTTGTCAGGTCCAACCCATTCATGGTCTTCAGTGTAGCCTAAATTATCCGGTATTTCGCTCATAAGAATGGAGTCTGAATGACGCGCCCTTTTAATTGTTTATTACGTATTGACACATTAACCGTAGTTCCAATTGGCAAGTCTGTATATGAGAGTCCAATTCCCCTCTTTAATATAGGGGATAGTGAGCCGCTAGTAAGTTCTGATATTTTTTCACCTTCAAAATAAACTTCCAATCCTGGCCGTAAAACTCCACGCTCTTCAAGTAAAACTCCTCTCAAAGACTTGTACTCTACCCTTTTTTGTGCTAGAAGTCTTTCCTTACCAATAAAATCGTGATTCCAATCAATTACCCATGAGTAACCAGATTCAAGTGTTGTTTGCGAACCATTAAAATCGGTTCCTGACAAAAGATATCCCTTCTCTAGTCTAAGAGTATCCCTAGCCCCTAGACCTATAGGTATAGCTCCCATTCCTAGGAATGATTCCCAAACTCTTTGACTTTCAGATATTGGTCCCATTATCTCATAGCCTTTCTCACCAGTATAACCAGTTCCACTAATAATCAAATTATCCGATTTAATCAATTTAAAGGGTGTAATTGACAAATTAAAATATTGTCTTAAAAGTCTGAGTGATTCTGGACCTTGGACTGCAAGACAAAAAAACTCCTCAGACTTATTGTGAATATTAACTTCAAAATTGGAAGAGTTAAGATTTAACCAATCCAGAACTTTTGAAATCATAGAGGCATTAGGTACCAACATGTAATCTTGATTACTAAATGTGTAAACTATGGTGTCGTCGATTATTTGGCCTTCATTGTCAAGTATGTGACAATAGCGACAATCTCCATCAGATAATTTGTTTATGTCCCAGGTAGTAACATAAGATAAAAAGGAAGATGCATCTTTTCCCGAAATAAAAATTTGACCCATATGCGAAACATCAAAAATGCCTACTCTATCTCTTACCGCATTGTGCTCAGAAACTATACTATTATACTGAATTGGCATATGCCAACCTGCAAAGTCAACCATTTTTGCGCCTAATTTTACATGCTCATCATAAAGGCACGTTTGAGATAAAGACATTGACTTTCAATAGAGCGGGATGAATAAGAGCTGGGGCGACAATCTTATTATAGGAACTCTAGTCGAGACAACTGTGACTAGTGATAGTGAACAAAAGGAATCTGTTGATAACTCTGCTACAGATGAAGAAATAAAAACTGAAAAAAGTAAGACTACTAAAAGTAAGAAAAATGTTCCACAGCCAACAGAAAATATTAGAGTGACGCTTCCATATAAACCAAAAGGTGAAATGTTTGCTGTTGCAGAAACTTTTCAAGGTGGATCAAGATTACAATTGATTTGTGAAGATGGAAAGAGAAGAATGGGTAGAATACCAGGTAAACTAAGAAGACGAATGTGGGTTCGAGAAAATGACCTATTAATTGTTGTCCCTTGGTCATTTCAAGATAGTAAAGCTGATGTAAGATTTAGATACACTCCTACACAGACATCTAATCTGAAAAGAAATGGTAAAATACCTGAAATATTAGACATTTACTGATAAATGCGAGGAAGAACGGAAAAACTTGATAGAGCTTTAGGGAATATAAATGCAAACTTTGGACAAGACTGGAAAAAAACGATTGATGACGTCTTTGATGAAGTTACACTGAAAAACTTGCAACAACTTATTAGTCAGGGAATAATTAATACAATAGAGAATGTAATAGCTACAGGTAAAGAAGGAAATGTTTTTAGGGCCAAAACGATTAAAGGTGAAAATAGAGCCGTAAAAATATATCGAATTAATACTGCTACTTTCAGGAAATTAGAAAAGTATATTGAAGGAGATAGTCGATTTAAGAATAGCGGAAACAGTCCAAGAGAAAGAATTTTTACATGGGCGCAAAAAGAATATAAAAATTTGCACTCAATGAAATCTGCAGGAGCTAATGTACCTCAACCATATCACGTTCACAAAAATATAGTAGTTATGCAATATCTTGGATGGAGATTTAGACCATACCCCACAATTAGACAATTGCCTCCTGAAGAACCAAAAGAATTTTTTAGAAAACTAAAAATATCAATTAACGCGTACCGCAGTCAAAAACTTTCCCACGGGGACCTAAGTGAGTATAATATTATAAACCGAAGAAACGAGCCCTACATAATAGACGTAGGGCAAGCTGTATCAGATAGCCATCCACTCTATAATCATTTACACAGAAGAGATATGAAAAATTTACACCGATTCTGGAAAAAATATATTCCAAATTTAAAAAGAGAGGAACTTAATCTGTGAAATATGTCAGAATTCCTTCATTAAGAGTTGGAGCTGTGATTGGTCCTGGTGGTAAAACTAAAAGAAAAATCGAAGAATTAAGTGGATGTAAAATTTCTATAGATTCTGATGAAGGATTAGTCGAAATAACAAAGGGGAATGAAAAAGATGCTTTGAAGAATTTGCAAGTGATAAACACTGTCAAAGCAATTGGTCGAGGATTCAGTCCTGAAATTGCATATCAACTGATAGAAATGGATTACTATTTTGAAATAATTGATATCAGAGATTACGTTGGGAGATCAAAAAAACGCCTGGGTACGATAAGAGGGCGCTTAATAGGTCGAAGCGGTAAAACACGTCACATAATAGAGGATATGACTGGATGTAATGTTGCAATTCAAGGGCATACCGTTTCTATTGTTTCAGACTTAGAAGGTTTGGAGGCTGCCAAAGTTGCAATCTCTATGGTTTTATCTGGATCCGAACATGGGTCTGTATACAAATATTTGGAAAGTTTTAGAAGAAGGATACATTAATTTTTTTAGGTCTTTGATAAAGTTTACTGCTTAGTTTTATATATTTGCCCTTTGTGCCCGAAATATAAATTTTTACAGATTGTCTGTAATAGTGACGTGAAATGATGGAAAAAGAAATATATATGAAAGAAAATCAATATGCAAGCTATAGAACTGTTTTCACCCTAAGTGAGGCGATATAATGAAAGTTACATTCTTAGGCGTTGGTGAAGCTTTTGATGAGAATAATACTCATACCTGTATTTTGGTAGAAGCTGCAGGAAGAAGAATGTTAGTTGATTGCGGTGCAACGGCTCCACCTTCAGTATGGCATCAATCTAAAAGGCCAGATTATCTTGATGGAATCTTCATTTCACATTTTCATGCAGATCATGTTTTTGGCTTACCTTCCCTTATGATGAGAATGTGGGAAGATGGACGGACAAGACCCTTTTATTTATTTGGACCTGTGGGAACACAAAGAAATGTTGAAAGACTTATGGAAGTCGCATATCACGGTATGGTTGCAAACCTTCCTTTTACGCTAAGATTCAGAGAACTACAACGATCACACAGATGGGACGATTGGAACTTGAGAGTAGTTAATACTAGGCATACTGTTCAAAATCTAGGGCTAAGACTTGAAGCTGGAAGTCCGACAAAAGTTTTCTGCTATTCTGGTGATGGAATGTTTACGCCAACAGCATCAAAACTTTACACTAATGCAGATTTATTGGTACACGAAGCATATACAAATGATGGGACTGTAAAGAATCCAAGAGGTGAAACCGTGACTATTGGAACGAAAACACATTGCTCACTACAACAATTAGAAAGACTAGATGATATGGCAAGGCCAAAGAAGATGGCACTTATACATCTAAACAGAAAACTTAGAGAAGACAAAAAAGACATTCTAAAAAAGTATAGGCAAAGAAGATGGATTATGCCTGACGCTGGCGAAGTTATTGAATTATAATGCATAAATTAGTCCAAATCGTAAGATTTGAATCTGCAAGGAAATTACCAAAAGTCCCAAAAGGGCACCCTTGTGGAAACGTTTATGGTTTAGCATTTAAACTAGAAGTGCACGTCGAAGGCAAAGTTAATCCTGAAACTGGTTTCGTAATAGATTTTGGACATATTGAATCTGCAATTAAACCAACTTACAACTTAATTGATCACAATTATTTAAATGATATCAAAGGACTTGAAAATCCTACCAGTGAAGTTCTTGTTGAATGGATTTGGAATAATTTGTATAAACATTTTAACGATGAATGGAATTTTGATGAAAATAAAAATAAAATTTGCGACTTAGTAAAATTAGTTCTGTGGGAAAACGAAGTTTCGAGAGTAGAATTTAAAGGAAATTAATATTTTCGTCGAATTTGCGAAATAGTTATAAAAAGTAAAGTTGAAACTAAGAAGCTGAAGGAGCTCAACGTACTATCATCTGAATCAAATGATTCGACAGATAAAGAAACTGAGATCTGTATTGATAGCTCTGAATATTCACCTTGGGAATCTACAACTCTTAAAGTTATGACATGAGTGCCTTGAGAAAGGATAGCTTCCCCCATAATGGACGAAGTCCTCAGTATCTCTCCATCTAAACTACTATACCAAACAAAATTGATTGAATCTCCATCAAGATCGCTTGATCCTTGCGCTGAAAATCGAATTAATTCATCATTTCTAAAGTCCTCACCAGAATTTGGAGAGAATATCTTGGCTACTGGCGGATTGTTTACTGGCTTTTCTTTAACCTCTATCAAAATTGAATCTCCAGCTGAAGAACGCGCCCCTTCATCATCTTCGACATTTAAAGTAACTTCGAACTGACCAGAACCTTCAAAATAATATTCCACCCACGAATCAGCTTTCCAATCTGTTTGTCGTCCATCTCCAAAGATGAATTGATATTTGACTACTTCTGAATCATCTGTGGAACCATTGCCTGAAAAAATGATATTTTCACCAACATATACTTCATTAAAATTTGAAGTCAAAGAGGCAGTAGGTCTACGATTGGAACCTTCATTTGTCACCTCTACCTCTATAGAAAATATTGAAGAATAATTATGACCATCAAATGAGCGCGCTTGAACTGTATATCTACCGTTTAAATCGTTACTAGAATTCCATGACCAAAACCAATTTTCAAAACCATTGGCTCTCTCCCAATCATTGGGTAACAACCTCACTTCAACATATTCTAAGTTGACATTATCGCTCGCACTTCCCTTTACCACAACTATTTCAGAGACTATCTCATTTTGATCAGGTTCGTTTATGAATACTAATGGTGGCTGCATGTCTTGAAATTCTGAAACTGTCACATCAAGTGAGAAGTAATTATTTGATTCAATCTGATCTTGAGGAACCACTGTGATTATCTCGATTGATAACTCATGATTACCTTTCACTGCTGTCCATTCCGTTTGAACGTTAAACGCCTCTTCTGAATTCAACCTATCGCTAACCATTATTGATTCAAATAATTCGCCATCATTGAAAAAGTTAAGTTGGTACTCACGTGCTGGCCCCGGGCCCTGATTGACAACTCTAGCAGTTATTGGAGTAGTTTGACCCTCGAGAAGACTTTCTGAAATAACGACCTCTTCAATAAAAAGATCTGGAAGATCTGTAAATGAAGCAATAGTAAAATTCTTAGAATCTCCAAACATGTCGTTTATAGAATAAAAAACTGTCAAAGGAATTGCCTCATCGAAATCTGGAGCCATTATATCAAACTTAAAACTAGGAAAACTATCTACTGTGTTTCCTGCAGAAACTGAACCTGTAAAGTTAAAATTAGCTTCTAAAACCCAATTACCATTTTGCTCATAAACTGAAGTTATACTACTTTCTGAGCTAATTCCTGTACCTTCGCCTGAATCAAGCAGAAAAGTATTTGGCTTTGGCCAATTACTCGAATACGTAGCTATAATATTGACGTTGTCAGGCAAATCATTTCCTTGAATAAAATTATTGATAGTTCCTCCATCTTTACCACGATTAGTATATTCTGTTTTAGTGTATGTAATAGAGGCCTCAAACGTCTCACTTGTTTCCGATTGAATGCCTGTGTTTCCTGCTAGATCTGCAGTTTTAAGATTCATTGAACGTGAAACTGCACCTACCAACTCTACAGTGCCCCAACCATAGCAATTATTAGGTGAAAAAAATTCTCCACAATCTATGTCTAATGGAACTTTATGATCACTGGTTTCTCTAAGAATCTGCTTTACGTAATCTGTACTTGAAGTAGGACTAATATTTGGGTTGGCTTGAAGCATGAGCGCAGCTACCCCTGCAACATGAGGTGTAGCCATTGACGTACCAGAATATGAGACATACCCATCTCCCGAATTTGCTTGAGCTGACATTATAGCTCCCCCGGGAGCCATGACATCTGGTTTTAGACGTCCGTCCCCAGTAGGTCCTCTACTTGAGTAAATCTCTCTTGAGTGATCATCATTGACTGATCCGACTGTAATTGATTTTACGCTATCTCCAGGATAAGATACCGAACCGGGATGTGCCGCTATACCTAAGTTTCCATTTCCTATTGCAACTACTGTAACAATACCGGCTTCGACTGCAACATCTAATGCTTGAGAAATTGAAGAGGCCCCATTATTAGTTGCTCCTGGAATAACTACAGGACCGCCTAATGAAAGAGACATTACATCAATTGAAAATCTGTCCTTATTTTGTATTGTCCAATCAACGGCTCGAAGTAAATCTCCCTCGTCACCTGAACCTCCGTCTAAAGCTATGACTCCCACCACCTTAGCTTGAGGAGCAACACCGGCATACTGCCCACTGGAACCTCCTGTTCCTGCAGCTATGCCTGCACAATGAGTACCATGGCTACCCGAATCATGAGGTTGCTCGTTTGGATATTCTTGATCTGTATTTGCATTATAAAATCCTAGCATACCATTTGAATCAATAGCTATCTTGGGGTCATAAGTTGATGAAATGTCATCTAAATCATCTAGGGATTCATGCTCAAAGTCTACGCCCGTGTCAAGAATAGCAATTGTGGTATCCTCTCCTCGAAATCCAAAATCATCCCAAATTTCACTAGTCCCTATTGATTCAACACTGTTATCAAGTGTAGGATAAAATAGAACGTTCGCTTCTAACCATTCCAAATTAGGTAAATAGACTACGTCCGGAACTTTTACAATATCTATAATAAATCCAAATGTATTAAATCTGTCAAAACTAGAAGTGATAACGCCCCCTAGATTTTCAACAAAATCATGATGACCGTCATTTAAATCTGAAACTCTGGCAAATAAGTCAATTTTACCTTCGGGAGACTCTACTAAACCCAATTCTTCAGACAAAGAAGTGTCATCGTAAACAATTTCCAATCTGTCGTCAACTAAATGAAGATGGGTCAATGGAATGGATTGTACCTCTTCAGATGGTTGGGCAAATGGAAAAAGCAAATTTAATAAAAAAATCAGCAGAATTATTTGTGTTATGGCTCTGGACAAGATTAGGCTATCGATTAACCATTAAAAGAATATGGCGCCCAGGCTGGGATTTGAACCCAGGTTTGAAGCTCCGCAAGCTTCCGTGATTCCAAGCTACACTATCCGGGCGCGGATTCCTAAAAACAGCCTTTCTTAAAGGCATCATATCAACATACACCTTATATCTATACCTCTTTTGAAAAATTATGAGTCAAGTGACTATAATCATGGGATCTGCAAGTGACAAGCCTACCGCAAAGAAAGCCGAAAAAATATTAGAGAAATTTAATATTACATTTGAAACATTTGTAGCCTCTGCACATCGAACACCAGCAAGAGTTGTTGATGTTATTGAAAAGTCTGAAGCTGACGTTTTCATTGCACTAGCTGGACTTTCTGCCGCTCTTCCCGGAGTAGTGGCTGCGCATACACTAAAACCAGTCATAGGTGTGCCGTGTGCATCATCAAGCTCCCCTGCAAATTTAGACTCATTGCTATCCGTTGTTCAAATGCCTCCCGGAGTTCCTGTAGCTGGAGTTGGAATCGGCCGTGGTGAAAATGCAGCCTTACTTGCTGCTAGAATACTAGGTATTTCTAACAATTATGTAGATAAAATGTTAATCATTTATCGCAAAGAACTAGAGCAAAAAACAATTGAGTCAAATTAAATCTTAAAACGATAAATCGCACTGCATTCTAAACAACTAATCGAACGCCATCCTTTTTTAGAGATTCGGAAACGGCTATTATCTGATCTAAACTTAGAATTACATCGGTGACAAAATTTAATTTTATGTGAGCTCGATAATCGTTGATTATATCTTTTTCCTATAAGTTTAACAAAATCAATGCATTTTTTAGGATTAATTTGAGTATTCAAACTTTTTGAATCAACTAGATGAAACAATTTGTTAATTCTATCTCTAGCAAGCTTTTCTTGGAATTTTGGGCGTCTGCTACGCTTTCGAGACATAAAGTACCTATTAGGTCCTTTTTTTAACACCCTCCTTTAACTAAAAAAGAAAATGCTGGATGACTACTTAAGCTGGGATACGCCATGGGAACTCTACTTTCACGCACTGATATTCATTCCAATTATACAAAGATTAATATTTTTGGGAGAACCTGCATTAAAAGCTATTCAAATTCATGGGCACCATCTAAAATGGATTTTTGAAAGATTAAGAGAAATTCCAAAAGGTTATTCGATAGCTGCAAAGTTTACCGTAGGGCTATTGGTTCCAGCAACAATTGCTGTATTGAGATTTATCATTTTTGAACCTGAAGACGGAGTTGTAGAGTTTTTTGATTTGAAATTAACACCTCCAAACTGGGAACAAACGCCGCCATGGCAAATATGGTTAATGATTTTATTCTTTGTGGGGCATACATATCTTGACTGGAGAAGGGTATGGGACACAAGAAATTTGGCTGTGAAGCTGATAAGTGTAGACGTTCAAAAATATAGGCCAATGGTTGATAGAATGCTCCAAATGGGAGATTGGTTAAAGAGTTCAAGGGATAAAGGTAATGAGGCATTGCCTCATGAAAGAGTAGCAAAGTTTGTTGGGTTTTTTGCAGGTAAGGTTGTCGATACGACAAACTCAGTAGTAGACAAAGTCATGGAAATGCCAAACAATTATGCTGGAAGATGGATGGTTGTAAATGTTGCATTTGGGATGGCATTCCATTTAATGCCAATTGCGTTCATGTTTTTTTTAACAACAACATACGAATGGAATCTATAAACTGTAAATAATTTTGTTAACTTCGGCTTCCAATTCCTCAAGTGTTCCACTATTATCTATCATATAGTCTGCCATTTCCATAGTTTTAGATAATTGCTGTTTATTTGGATCATCATTGTTTTCTTCTCTTCTTTCTTGCTCTACAAATTTATCCCAAGAATCTGTATCTCCAATTCTACCTCTAGAGCAAAGTCTATCGTACCTTAATCTTGCGTTTGCATCGACTGAAATCAAGAAAAAACTGCGTAACTGAGTCTCATTCCTCAAGGAAATCACCTCAAGTGGATTTCTAATTGAGTCTACAATGTGATTACTTTCAGAATTTAATTTTGGTATCAATTTATCGGCTAGAACACCAGGACCTCCTTCTTTCCTAAGCTTATTACCTATCTCAATTAGATTTTCACGTGTCTCTTCCTTTTTTAATGACTTAAGCTCATCTCTAAGTGAATCTGATAAAGAGTGATATGTGAATTTCTTTTTCTTCAATATTTCAGCCACTGTACCTTTACCTGAGGCATTTTTACCAGTGAGACCAAATACTATTGATTTCAAAATATTCTCAGAAATCTGAGCCCTCTCTGTATTCACCAAAAACACCTCTCAGAACATCACACATTTCACCAAGAGTCGCTTTAGCTTTTGCAGCTTCAATAAAATGAGGCATAAGGTTCTCATCGCCTTCTGCAGCCTTCTCAATTGCTCTGAGGCTAGCTGAATGCCTACTCTTGTCTCTGTTAGAACGAAGAGCTTTCAACCTTTTACATTGCCTTTCAAAACCCTCAGGATCCATTTCCAATATGGGTATTTCTACAGGCTCATCTGAGGTAAATTCATTGACTCCAACAACTACTCTTTCATCATTATCTATTTCTTGCTGATATTTGTATGCAGCTATTGCAATTTCTTTTTGGAAAAAGCCTTTCTCTATTGCTTGAACTACGCCTCCTAGAGATTCTATTCGATCAAAGTATTCTCGAGCCTGCCTTTCCATATCATCTGTTAACCATTCTAAGTAGTAACTTCCTCCCAAAGGATCTGCTACATTAGCTACACCAGATTCATGTGCTATAATTTGCTGAGTTCTTAAAGCAATTTGAACTGCTTTTTCTGATGGTAAAGCAAGAGCTTCATCCATTGAATCTGTATGTAATGATTGAGTACCTCCCAAAACTCCGGCCATTGCTTGAATAGCTACACGGACTATATTAATTTCAGGCTGTTGTGCAGTCAAACTACAGCCAGCAGTTTGTGTATGAAATCTAAGTGTTAAACTTCGTGGATCTTTAGCTCCATATTTGTATTTCATATCTCGAGCCCAAATCCTTCTAGCTGCCCTATATTTTGCTATTTCTTCAAAAAAATCATTATGCGCATTAAAAAAGAAACTGAACCTAGGAGCAAAATCGTCAATGTTCAAACCTCTTTCAATTGCCCAATCAGCATAAGCGTAACCATCTGCTAAAGTAAAAGCAAGTTCTTGTACTGCTGTTGAACCTGCTTCTCTAATGTGATATCCAGAAATTGATATGGTATTCCACTTAGGCATGTTTTTAGTTCCATATTCAACCGTATCTGTGACTAATCTCATAGAAGGATTAGGTGGGAAAATGTATTCCTTCTGTGCAATGTATTCCTTAAGAATATCATTTTGAATTGTACCTCCAAGATTAGACTTAGGAATGCCTCGATTTTCGGCATTAGCAATGTACATAGCCCATGTCATAGCAGCTGGTGAATTAATCGTCATTGAGGTAGTAACCTTGTCAAGTGGAATATCCTTAAACAAAATAGACATGTCTTCAATGCTACTAACTCCTACGCCACATTCACCAAATTCTCCTGCAGCCATAGGAGAATCACTATCATATCCATAGAGAGTCGGTAAATCAAAGGCCGTACTCAAACCTGCGTTACCTTGCTCCAATAAGTACTTGAATCTCTCGTTTGTCTCTTCAGCTGACCCAAATCCTGCAAACATTCGCATAGTCCATAAACGGCCACGGTACATTGTTGAGTGGATACCCCGTGTGTATGGGAATTGACCTGGAAAAGAAATATCATTTTCAAAATCAATACCCGAATTATCTAATGGTGTGTATAATCTATCTACTTTTTGACTGGAGGTCGTCATAAATTTTTTATTTCTTTCAGGATGCTTTGCTAGAGCTGGCTCCAAGACATCTTTGACCCATTTATCATAAGCTTGTTTGTACTCAGAATCGTTTTCGTTTAGATTTGCAGAAGCCTCTTCATCCTTTGGCATTAATTGCGATTATGTCCAGTAAATAAGGGTTTACCGTAACAGTGAACTATATATGCTAATGTATCAATAAAACATTGTCAGGAGATGGAGGGCGACCGACGGCCTTAGGCTGAGGAAAGTCCCCTCTCCATGAGCAAGGCAGCCGTAAGGAATCCGAGAGGATTGGCAATGCAACAGAAACGACACAGCCCCATCATAGGAATGATCGTCTAGGACGTGACGTCGATGGAGGATTTGATGAAACGAGTACCCCTGCCGGAGCAATTCCAAGTAACCGCGTAGACCTGCTCGGGAGCGGTAGGTAGGAAGCAAAGCTAAATGTCGCCAACCATTTTGGTTAACAGAAAGGGGCTTACTCCCATCACCTGACATAAAAACATACACTAGTTTTAAATAACCATTTTGCAGGCCGCGAAATATCATGGCAGCAGATTATACTGATGAACCAAGTTGCACGCAAAAAGGTACAGGATGGATTTCCTTTGATGCCAAACCTAAAACTAGAAAAGTAGTGAAGTTAAAAAGAAAAGTTAAAAAAATTAAAAAAAGTTTTTATAATTAAGAAAACTCAAGAATACTCCTAAAAAATCAAATAATAAATCTTCTACCGAACAAACTCGTCCTTGAATAAAACTCTGATGTAGTTCATCGAGACAAGCGATTGAAAAACCAAAAATAACCGTCATAAACACAACTGCTTTTTGGCTGGAAATTTCTCTTTCATATAACGTGAATTGAATTAATAAGCCTAAAATGAAAAACTCAGCGAAATGAAAAATTTTATCTATACTAGAAAAACCATTATCTGATTCTGGAAGACTATTATTAGGGATATGACTAAGCATACTAATCATTAAAATGTAGATGATTGTGAGTTGGACATATTTTAGTTTGTACACTACAACTTACCTTGTCTCATCATATTTAAATCATCTAAATCGTAAGAATCAAAATTATTTGGAGGTTCCCCGTCCAATTGATTGTAGAAGTCCTGACTTTCAACTGCCCAGTACATAACAGACTCTTCATTATTGGAATGATGTGGATGTTCAGGATCTTCATGATCGTGAGGCGATGTATATCCCATGTTAACTAATCCCAAAAGATGACCATATTCATGCACTAAAACTGCTTTTTCAATGTCCTGAGCTGATATAAATAAGAAGGATGCATCTTCAATTTTCTCTTGGAACATAGCAAATGAAGAACCTTTGTAAGCTAAACCTAACGTATTTTCATTATCCTCAAACTCACCATTAAGATACAAAATGTGAATTACAAACTCATCGCCACTCTTAAATTTTGTACGTTGGGAAGCCTCAATATCTAATATTTCTTGAAGTGAATAACTATTATCGGTACTCCCAAAACTATCTTGACTGATAGTTACAGAATCTTTATCTGTGACTTCATTAATTCTCTGCCTAAGTAGGTCAATAGCCTCGGAACTTGGCTCATAGCCTGAAACATAGTCAATTTCGATATGTAATTTAGAGTATTTGCTGTCTTGAAGAATTTCATATCTACATTCCCCAACACTATTTTCACATGAAATCAATTCATCTTTTAGGCTGTCAAGACAGCCAGATGAAACCAAAATCATTGATAACGTAAGGAAAACTATACTTCGCATAATAATGTATAAAACATACCCAATTAAAAAGTTGTTAACTCAGTAAATGGGACCAAGTACAAACCTAGGATCAGGATATAATTTGAGAGCAATAGCACTCTCTTCAATTGAAACTACTCCCGGCAAATCATGTGTTTCAGGCTTAACCGTGGATAATTGAAAGTGTAAATGAGGCTCCCAACCACCATTTTCACTTTCATTACCAAAATATCCTATTGTTTGCCCTTTTGTGACTGATTGACCCTTTGATTTACCAATCACTGACGTAGAATCCAAGTGCCCATAGAGAGCCCAAACCTTTGAACCTGAAATTTCATGCTCTGTGATCACTACATTACCATAATCCCCAGCTTCTGGATTGTATCCAAAATTGTGGATTTTTCCGTTCATAAAAGCCATGCAAGGAGTTCCAACTGGCCCTCCTATGTCTATTCCAACATGTAAACTACGAACTCCTTCGAATAAATCTGTAGTATATACATTAGGTCTATGTTCATTATATCTGCCAATTGAGTATTCACTTTCACCTGAATCCCATGAACCTTTGGTTAAATCTAAAACTTTATAATTTTCAGGTAAATTAACTACGGGATGAAAGGATTCTGAGTCCCAATCAATCATTGCAGATGAACCTCATCTGTCAAAAAAATTAATTCACCCAAGGAATCTCTAACAACGAGACGACCATCCTCTGCAAGTTTAACTACCTGACCATTACCCTCTTTCCAAGAGACATGCTCACCAATCAAGCAATCATAAATTAGAAACTGTTCTATTATATCTTCATTGCTGTCTTCCATGGCACTATTAATTTTTTCATTAAATTTGCTAATAAAATCTAATTTATCAATACTAAAACCTAAGGCAGATAGACTAATAGATTTTTCTAAACTAGATTTGTTATCCATATTAATTCCCAATCCTACAATTACTTTTTCACCTTTCATTTGGCAAAGTACCCCTCCTAATTTCTTACCTTCAACTAATATATCGTTTGGCCATTTGACCTTAGCAATTATCCCATTTTCATAAAGAACTTCAGCTACAGAAATGCCAACAATAATCGGTAATAAATCATTGTTAGGCAAAACTACCGAATAGTAAAAACCACCTTCATGTGATTCCCATGATCTTCCTTGCCTTCCACGCCCTTCAGATTGTTTTAAAGATATTATTGAATCAAAAAAATCTAAATTGAATTGAGCTAGCCAACTATTAGTCGAATCTATGTTATCTATTACATTTATCAAAGGAAAGCTCCCAAGTCCATTTGCTTAATTTGTTCGTTTTCCAACGTCTCTTCAATCGCACTGAAAGCTAACTCTAACCTTTGACGAATGAATTTTCTCGAACCGTATGTCTCAGCGATCTCACCTGCAATTTGTCTATATTTCGCAACTGAAGCTGGAGAAATATTTAATTGCAAGGAACCTCCGCAAGAGCAAGTATCATTCAAAGGAGGCCTACGATACTTCATGTTACACTTCTTACATCTCACACCCTGTGTTGAAAATGAACGTAAATTTCCTATAATATCACGAATAAAGTGCTTCTCAATAGTTTGTTCTGCAACATAACTTGCATCAGAAGCTCTAGTTTTTTTGGCTAATTCTAATGAAGCTATAGCTTTACTTTTCATTGAATCTAAAGTAACATAACGAGATTCATTCGGACCCAGATTAATACTTGAAGACGAATGCGTAAAAGAATAGCCTTCATACTGCTCAGGGCTCTCTAACCTCTTTGAAACTATATCAAGATACTCTAGAACTTCAATAGGATTAGAAGATTTTTCTGTATGCTCATAAAATTCTAAAGGATATTCTGAATTTAATTCAACATTGTGAGCTTCGCTATCTATCTCCATAGGATCAATTCTTGTTGATAAAACTCTGGGAATATCCATAGTTCCGCCCCTAGTTGTTGGTACAAAACTATCTGAAAAATTGAGAAGCCCATCAAGTAAAAGCATAATGGAATCTTCATCACCATCGCAATTTCTTCTCTTGGCTGCATGGAAGAAAGGATGACCATATTGAGCTTTAGCTGAAGTAAAACCAATCAACCTGCCTAAGACTCCCGCTGAAGTGTGAGGACTCAAGCATATTAGAAGACTCCCAATTAAATCATGCATTCCTGAATTAGCTGTTACGTTGTAGAAAGGCTCAGAGTCGTAAAGTTTAACTAACTCGTCATTAACAAAGTTTGCTACCTTAACTAGCCAAGGGCCTGCATTTTTTGAAACAATTAAGTCCTGTACTTTTAATTCTAATAATTGGTCTTCAGATTCCAATTTCTTACCATCAATATCTTTACTATAACCTAACTCCAAAGCTTTCTCAACCGATAATCCGATCTCTTTCGGATAAAAATGTGTAATTGGTAAATCTATCATATCATACCTAAGTGTCCCATCCTTGTAAACTCTTAGATCATATTTTGAACGTAGTATTCCTTTTTCTAAAGATTCAGGAATCTTAGGACCTGATTTTAATTCTTTGATTCCTTTTACTTTAGGTAGTATGCCCACTTTTGTATTATTCATTGCTTTTGTTACTATTTCTGAGACATCGACTATTCTCTTCTTAGCGTCCTCTTTAACCATAGTTAAAGATTTACAACATCTTAACGAAATGGTTTCTTTGTTACAATTCTTGCAATATCTTAATTGTGTTACCATTTCTATCGAACCTAGCTTGCCTTGAGTAAATCCTCTTCGATAAGGACGCTCTTTAAGAGCGGTATTAATCAATCGTTGATTTCCTCCAGAATCACCAAGAGGAAATAATACATGTGGAGGTGGCTTAAGCCTGCGCTCGTTAGCTTTCTCAGGACGACCCATACTAGCGCCAATTCGTGTTGGAGATTTACATTTTATCAATACCTCTGATAACTCTGATAACAGAGTTAAAGAATCATCCGAGTAATTATCTAAATCACTTGCTAATAACTTAGCATCTATTTCTTTGATTCCCAATAATGTAATCAAGGGGCGATACCCATCTTCCAATACTATCACATTATCCTCAATTCTAAAGAACATGCCCAGTCTAATGAAAATCTCTTTGTAAATTTTTGAAAAACGATTCTTAACAACCTCTGAACCATTTATTATAAGCTGATTGCGAAGATCTAAAATTTCATTAGAGCCTAAATCTCCCCAGTTGTAAGTATACTTCGGATGCAAGGGCAAATTATTTTCTTTACAAAAGCCATATATGGAAGAAAAAGAATAATCTCCGCCATATTTTCCTATATTTTTTGACTCTAATAATGAATCCCACCACTCATCACACCAACCAGACGGCTGCAGGGGATGATTATTCTCCAAGAATTCTCCTACTGGAATCAATAGCTCACCTAAATCAACAATCTCCTTAACTTGACCAACAACTTCCAAAGCTAGATTATAATCATCAAGCCTAGTAAAAGTACCGTTTTGTAGTATAACTGAAGGCCCTTCAATTGTGTCACATGGAGTAGAAGCTGTCGCTTTACCAGGTAATTGAAGCTTCAATTGAGTGCCTATTGCAGCAAAAGAATCGACAATCAACATCGTAGAGGGATGCAAAGACATTGAAGCTAAGCCGGCTGTTCTGGAGCGTCCATACCTAAGTCTAAAGCTACCTGGTTTATCAGGAAAAGCAAAAATTGGCCGGCCTGCTAAAACATCTTTCAAATATTTGTGCTCTTTAACATCGCCAGAAGCTGATTTTCGCTTTTTCTCAGTATAAGTACGTAGAAAATCCCAACCACTTATTCCCAACTTGTCAACATGTTTTAGAACTTTAGCAGCTTTAAGACAAAGACCCTCAGCCAAAACTAGACATGCTCCTCCTCTCAAAGAATTCGTCTCAACACGAGGGAGATCTCGATTTCCTGCAACCTCTAACTTATCTGTGCGTTCTCCCGTAACACAAATAGGGCATGATGTCACAATTGTATGTATTTCATCTGGGCTTGGAACGTATTGTAAATTAACTGCTCTTTTGTAAAGAGGAATCTCTTCTTTATATCTTTCAATTTCAGCAGGAGTTGGAATATATGGATCTAAATCTAATTCTCTTCTAACTACGTCGGCAATTAAAACAGATAATGCTTGAGCGGTACCACCTGCAGCACGAATGGGCCCCGCATAGTATATTGAAGCACATTTAGTTTTATTACTGTTTTCAAGAGTGCTTACCTTTACAACTCCTTCTGTAGGGGCAACTAAAACCCCCTCTGTAAGTATGGATAACGATGTTCTAACTGCCTGTTCTAATGCTTTTTCTAACCCTAGCTCAGATTTTAATTTTCCTGCAAGCTCTTTAGCAATTATTAAAGCAGTAGATTCTCTATCATTATCTTCAGCTACTTCTCTTATTCTTGGAGCTATACCTTCTGGACCTACTTGCGCTTCTACTCTTTCCGCTAAATCTTTAGCTCTAGGTATCTCTGGCGAATCTGAAGGATCAAAACCCGCTTTTCGAACCTTCTCAACTAGAGTGTAACAAGTATCGGCTTTTTTTTCTAAATCTTCAAAATAAGCCTCCATCTCATTAGATGCTATCAATACCACACATACACATAGAACACCTATTATTATTCTATTTGCTGAAAATTTTAAGCGCCGTAACTATCAATAAATATTGTACGGTAAGCCGAAGAACTAGCTCTAATACCTACAAACATTATTGCAAACGATAAAAGAACAAATATTCCGCCTGCTAAAAGACCTATATTATGATTGTAAAGCATTACTGAAGCTGGTAAGATAAGTAATATTGAAGAAAAAAATGCTGACGTTCCCATAAGCATGAACTGTACTAGAATATCTGGATTACCACGATCACTTTCATCAAAATTAGCAAAAGCGCTTCCTGCCCATATACCCAACCCCGTATTAACAAACAATAAAATTAAAACGCATTGCCCAAAAAATAAAGTTACCTCAAAAGGAAACTTAGCTAAGAGGCATATTGGAAGCCAAATGGATAAAAGTCCTGGTAATGCCATAAACAAGAGAGCAAAAGCTTTTCCTCTCATAATTAATAATGACTCCACAGGATTAGACTTCATAATCCAAAGACGTTTTCCTTCCACGCCGAGCATTGTAGAACCAAGCATTGTACATTGTAATAAAGCCCCCAAATACAAACTAATTGCTAACATTCCAGGATAGTATAATTTTGGAGGGAGATCACCAACTGGCTCTGTGGGAATTCCTACTTTAAACCACCAAAAAATCATTAGTATTGAAATAGAAAAGGTAGAAAAAGCTGAACTCAAGACATCCTTTTCTCTAATAGAAGACGTCACCTCTTTAGAACAAATCGCTGAAGCTCTACGACCTACCAAAGGGCTTAACCACTGAAATTGTAATATTCTTACTGGGTTTTTGTGAGACGATGAATTGATTTTATAAGATTCTAAAGCTTCCACAAAAATATTATCCATGAAATAAAAGAAAATAAGTAGAAGCACTGCACAAACTAAAACAATAACTATAGCTAAATTAGGATCTTGGTGAGCTGCATTAGAGACTAGAAGAAGCGCAAAAAGAATAGGAAATAAAACTACTAAAAAACTAAATTTCCTAGAAAAAGGATGTAAAGAGCCAATTAATGAAAACATAAATCCGCTTAAAACAGATAAAAAAGAAAACAAATACAATAATATTAAAAACTCCATTTCAACATTTATGTTTGTTTTAGTAACAATATTCCCTGTAAAAAATATTAAAAGAATACCTGAGGTTAGTACTAAATTTGGAATCAAAACAGAAAAAAATTGACCTAGCATAATAGATCTGGGGAATAAAGGTTGAACAAGATACATATCCATAATTCTTGACTTAACAATTTTTCTATAGGTTATACCGGCTGACCTAAGAGTAAAAAGTGAAAAATAAACTAATAAAATTGTCCCGTAACCCTCATTAGAACCTTCTGGAAAAAGGTCAGGATTCTGAATTACAAAATTCATCAATCTAATGCAGGCAAATGAAAAAATAATACCTAAAATTGAAATAAAGAATGTAGATGCAAAGCGCTTCTTGAATGATTGAAAAGAACTTCGTAATGACGTTCGAAATTCAGCTTCGAAGATTGCATAAGATGCATTCATCTACCAAATGACTCCATGTCTCTATCTTTCTTCGTGGACTTCTTAAAAATTCTATAACAATCCTGACATAAACCAACTTTTTTACCACTTCCTTGTACGTTCAATGAAGACACTGAATCTACTTTTTTACGATTGACTGAACGCTTTATTGGATTATTGCACGCGATTGAACTACAACCATCATCTGAAGTATTCGAAAAGTTAATCTCTCTACGCTTCATTATATCCATTAGGTGACTATATACTTAAAATTTTAATTCTATTTTTCTAAATTAGAACCTTTCGAGTGTGAATTCATGTGTCCACAATTGGAACAATAATTTGGATCATCGCCTAAAAGTTTATCACCACAACTTGAACATTTTAAAGACGAATTTGGAGAAACTACTTTACTATTATTTTGATAATTTATAATGTAGCCTATAATCAATATTAAAATAATAATTGTTTGGCTATAGCAAACCAACTGTTCAAAGTCCACATCAGCTAATAGCTAATGCCCTATAACTATATTTCGCTATTGAAGTGTAATATCTGGCATTAGTGGACGAGTGGCAAAGCCTTTCAGCGCAAAGTTACTACCTTCTCCAACCCTACAAACAAACAAATCCCTATGGTGCCTAGTCAACCCAAATTCATCTAAGGAAGAAACGCCCCCACATATCTCCATAGCCATTGTTATGTGATCTGAGGCTTTCCTCGAGCATTCAATTTTTACCTTTGCTGCTGACTCTCGATCCAGTGTACTATCATTATACCTATTTGTCAGATCAATAAGCCAAGTCAAACCTTGCTCTAAAGTAATGTCCATATCAATAATTACGTCCTGAACTCTTTGGAAGCTCCCAATCGGGACGCCAAATTGTTCTCTTTCTTGTGCATAAGTTCTACATTTATCAAGACCAAAAGCAAGAGAAGCCAACGACATTCCTGCGATGAACAATCTACCTCCGTTGAGAGTTTGAGCCATGACTTTGAAGCCTTCATTCTCTTTCCCTAATATGGCATCATCCGTAACGGTTACTCCATTAAAGGCAATTGAACCTGTAGAAGATTGACTCCACAAGTCTTTACCTGCCATTTCTTGATACGAAACGTTTGAATCGTCCATAGGTACTATGAAACAAGTAGTTCGATAGCCAGGTTTAGATTCTGGACTAGTCATCGCATGAACAACTACATGGCTTGACCACTTTGCATTGGTAGACCAGCATTTTTCACCCTTAATTATCCACTCATCGCCATCTTTCGTGGCCGTAACTTGCGGATTTGTAGCATCAGAACCTCGGCCAGGTTCAGATAAACCAAAAACAAACATTCTCTTTCCAGCTGCTAAATCAGGAAGATGTGCTTCTTTTTGTGCATCTGTGCCAAATAGTTGTAATGGTTTAGCACCCAAAGACATTGCTGCACCTGGAGTTATTGCTAAAGATTGTGAATGATATCCTAAAGCCAAACCCATTAAGATTAAATCTAATTGATTACCTCCCTGCCCTCCGTATTTATCAGATACTGTAACCCCAAACAATCCCATCTGTCCCATTTCCTCAATAATATCTTCTGGAATTAGTTCGTGATTACGCTCCCAAGTAAGATAATTAGGCTCAATTTTTTCTTCAGCAAATTCACAAACTGCCTTGTAAAAAGTCATTGAATCTGGAGATACCAATCTTTCCAAATAGTGGTCTATGCGACGTTCCATAATATTCCTACTAGATATACATTAAAGTGGTTATCGTGACCTTCCAATTGCTCCACGTGGAGGTTCTGGCTCGTAATCTGCCTGTAACTCAGGAGGCCACTCTCTAGGTTTATCATCAACACCTTGGAGAATTATATAACCAATAATCATAACAATGAAAAGGAAACCAATTGCTGCAGGCCTTCCAAAGCCCAACTCATCTACTATAATTGCCCAAGATAAAGGACCTATAATCGTCGCAAAACGTCCAACCATACTATACAAGCCATAGAATTGACCAATGTAACGAGGTGGCGTTAGGACTAGCATATATGGCCTATCTGCGCACCAAGTCCCACCCAGTGCGACACCTGCTAAAAATGGTGCCAACCATATCATCCATGTTGGTAAACCTAGCCAAACTGTAGAAATCAAAAGCGTGAAAGAAGCAAACCAAAACCATAGCACAGCGTTAAGCGTAACTTTTGGACCTACAATATCTACTAAGTAACCCCATAGAAAACCGCTCACTATTGATGAGAAAACTCCAATCAAGGTATAGACTGCTATTTCAGAATCTTCCATTCCAAATTCTTCCCTAACATAAATTGCTGCAAAAGTTATGGATGTATTTGCGGCATCTGTGTAAAAAACTCTACCAACTAAAAATCTAGATAGTCCTGGAAAATTACTCAACATTGATAAAGTTCCTTTAAGCTGTGTGAATGTTCCTGATGTTGCATTAATTATTGATCCGTCTCTAAAGAGAGGGGTGGTTTTGGTATTCATGGAAGAAAATACACACCAAATTGCGAAAAACAAAGTGGCATATTTAATTAAATTAGAAGATTCCATTAACCAAGCATTAATTCCCAATAGAACTGCCATCAGTATCATCAAACTGGGCCAGAAATTATCTCCTGGAGTCTCTCTAACGAAAATAAAACAAGGAAGTGCAAAAATCAGAAATAAAGCTGCAGTCAGCTGAAAAACTGCAGTATAAGAAAAACCCAAAGTTTCTGTAATATACAAAGCTGATAAAATTCCTACAAGAGCTCCAACGTATCCTACACCAATTCCTATTCCACCAATTCGACCTTTATTCCCGGGTGTGGAAATGGTAGCTAGTGTCGAATCATAGAAAATTAAACCTGCTTGGTAAAAATAATTAGCTATTACAAAAAATACCAGAGAAACGGTCAACACTGTACTTTTACTCCAGCCATCTTCCTCATAACCTAATAAGGCAGTAAAAGCTACACAAAGAAGAGTAGTTACAAAAAGAAAGGGCATCTTACGCCTTGCCTGGTCAGAAAGAGCCCCAATCAATGGAGCTGTAAGGAATACTAGAGCCATTGATGCTGCATTCGCATATCCATAATCGGAATCTGTTCCTCCAACTTCATCGCTGACAACCCACAGACCAAAATAAAATGAAACTATTAGAACTGAAAAAATAGTATTTCCTAAGTCGTAAAAAGCCCATGAAAATATACTAAACATGGATGCCTTGGTAGTTATTGGCTCTCTTGGTTTTTTCCTTTCTTCGTTAAAATCCTTTAATTTCTCTCTAATCTTCTTCGGTGCATCTAATATCTTTCTTGAACTACTCATATCTAATCTTTGTTATGAATGGAATCATAATCTGCTTCTGGTGTTTCCGCTAATAATTTCCTTATCCTATTGTCTTCAGCTTTAGCATCTTCTATTCCTGCATCAATATCTACTCGGTAAAGTAAAATTGCACCCAACAAAAGAAGAAATGCAATACTGAAAATTCCTGCACGACTGTCGTACATTACTGCCATGAAAAAGTAAAGAGTTGGCCCTAAGAACGCTGCAACTTTATTAAAGAATCCAAGGAAACTATAAAATTCAGTACTTCTAGTTTCAGGAACAATTTGTCCAAATAAACTACGTGCAAGACCCTGTGAACCTCCTAATAAAGTTCCCATAAAACAGCCAAGAACTATGAACTGAAGGAAAACACCCATCCCTAAAGGTTTCCAAACATTATCTCTAGCCCAAATAGGAATACTATCTAAAACACCATCACCTAAATTAGTTGGATGATCTTCGCCAACATTTGCTTCTCCATTTAATTCCCCTCCAACAATACTTACACTGAATCTAGTATTATCTACTGAATCTACAAAAGAACTAATATTTGAATCCGGAACACCTAGAAGTTTAACCATATTTGGTTCTTCCTCTGAATCTCCCCAAGACCATTCCAAAATGCCTTTGTCATCCTCGTTAACTTCCGTAGGAAGAATGTATGACCATTCTTTCGCCCAAGCTTGCTCGTCGAATTCATCATCTTCATAGTCTAGTTTCTGAGCAAGATCATTTGCTGACCAAGAAACATAAACTGAATATGCAGCATCCTCTTCGCTCCACTCATATAAAATATCATAATCTTCATGTGTTTCTAATTCGAGCGGAGCAAAACAAAGGCCTGCGAAACAAAGAACAACCCAACCACATACTGAAATCATCAAAGCCTGTTTAGTGCCCTTACTTTCAGCCAATTTAGTAAATAATATCGCTGATGGTGCTGCAACAAATTGTACAACAAGAAGGGCAATTATTAATCCTGTAAATCCAATACCTAAAACAGTGGTTCCATAAACTCCAGCCAGAGCTGTGACTGTATTAATTCCATCAATAAACAAAAAATAAGCAAGCATGTAAAGAAATAAATGTGGAAAGTCTTTGTAGTCCTTTAAAGTTTGAGTGACTTCACCTACGGCAAATCTTGCTGCTTGTCTAAACTTTAATTTTTCCATTTCATTTTCAACAGGAGGCTCTGGAACCCACGCAAATGTAACCAAAGCAAAACCATACCACCAGATACCTGCTGTGGCCATTGAAAACTGAATAGCCCACTCAGCAAAATCTGTAGACATTAGCACTACGAGATGAATAACAAGAAGAAGGCCTCCACCAAGATATCCATAAGCAAACGCTCTGTTAGATATATCATCTAACTCATCTTGCTCTCCTAAATGTGGAAGTAAAGCATTGTAAAAAACTCCGGCACCGTTGAGCCCTACATTAGCTACAAAATACATAACCATAATCCAAATCCAAGACGCATTACCGAATAGAGGAGCGAAAGCAATTAACAATGTACCACCTGCACCAACTATTGTTAGAATTTTCAACCAACGCATCTTGACTAATCTACGATCAGCTATCACACCCAATGGAGGACTTATTATTGCTACAGAAAGTGTAGAAATTGCTATGACAAGAGACAATACTGCATCTGCAGTCATTGACTGTGAAAAAAGTGAAACTGTAAGGCCATTTGCTTTAAGAAATAAAAGTGTATACCACACCGGAATTATCGCCAAAGTAACACTGCATTCAAATGCAGATTTACCCCAGTCATAAAAACCATAACCACTGATAGCTTTTTGTTTATCTTCTGGAAGGTTTTTTAATTTCGAACCTAAACTAAACAATCTAGTAATTGGGTCTGCCATAATCATCATAAACAAGCAGTTTAAATATAGATGACCTCTATGTTTCTAGAAAAAAAACATTAACTATTTATTCCATTCAATAGCCTTATTCAAAAAATTCTTGAAAATTTCAGCTCCAAACTCGGTATTTTCAACTTCAGGATGATACTGAACGCCAGCGTAAGGAAGAGTTTCATGCTGCATTACTTGTACTTGACAGGCATCTGAAGAAGCTAAAATCCTGAAACCCTTGGG
This sequence comes from Marine Group III euryarchaeote CG-Epi4, assembly GCA_001875365.1. The sequence continues at coordinate 17,878 of MIYX01000001.1, read as the reverse complement.
CATCTTATGTACTTCATCATTGTGAGATTCCCAAACATTAAATTCTTTCGGGAATCCTTTCAAAATCCATCCTTCCTCAATAAGTGTAACTAATGAGGAACCAAATTCAGGAATAGCTGCCGGCCCTGCTTCTCCCCCGAAATGAGTTGCCATGTACTGATGACCTACACAAATACCCAAAATAGGCCATTTTTCTAAGTCTAAATATTCTGAAGTTAATCCTAAAGCTTCGGACTCACTTTCTATTCGAGGAGCACCGCCAGATAATACCAGAGCTTGAAACCTATCTAATTCTTCGATTGGTGTAACATTAGAAATTATCTCTGCTCTGCATCCAAGATAATTCAGAACTCTATATTCTCTATGTGTCCACTGCCCACCATTGTCTACTACTGCAATTGGGAAATTATCGTATGACATGCTAATTTTCAGGGATTTCCTTCTTTAATCTTTCCAATCGCTTAGACCTTTCGGTCGCGAATTTATCTATAGATTTTATTACCCATCTGGGACTTAAATGTGCTTCATCAATAATTTGTTCTAGGCTACCACCGGTCCTCCATCTATTATCCCAATCTGGAGATAATGAGTAATCTGCTACTACTCTATTGGATATCCAGTTTTTCATAACATTTAATCCAGTATTAGTGATAACCATTGAATCAGCCCACTCTTGATCTCCAATAATAGATGATTTATATTTTGAATCTTGCATATCAAAGAGTTCCCATGATATCGCTGAAACTATTTTAACATTAAATTTAGAACTAATATCATCAAGGATAGAGACAACTGTGTTAGTAGAACTAGTTCCTCTAACAATAATTACACCCTCGTGTGGCCTTTCGTCGTAATCTCTTATCAAATAAGCCCCTTTAGAAGCTTCAAAGTGGCTGGCTATTCCCATTTTTTCTCTGTCTGGAACCTCGATTGCAGGTCTCGTTAAATGAAGAGCTACTATTGGAACGTTTGTTGAAAAAGCTGCAGCTAGAGCTGGTGCTACATCGTTATGCTCCCAAGGGTGGAGATTAATGATATGACCCTTAGGGAAAAGCTGAGTAACTCCTGGTGCAAAAATACCAAAATGAGTTCTACTATCTTCTGCAGTCTCAGGACCAGAATGACCTGCTATCCACAATAACTTACCTACTTTGATTTGTGAATCTTGAGCAACTTGACTGAAAAGTCGAATTGGACCGTATTTAAGATAACTGAAAGAACCATACGTACTAAATGAACCAATAAAACCGTTAAATGAATTGATAGTATCTGAATTGAAATTAACTGTAGATAAACCTGCCATCATACCTGAATTTGCAAATTCAGTTATACCTTGTGGCATAAGTGGCGATGATGTATTAGTTTCTTTACTGTACATACCCAAGTCCTCCATATCACCCCAACCTTTTGCGAAGCCTGAAATATTAGTTGAGTCAGCTAAATCTGCTGACATTGCCACAAACAAAGGACGATTATAGTTTTTTCTAGAATATGAATTTAGCCATGATGCTATTTTGGAGAAACCCACTCTATTCGGAACTTTATCACCAGGATTAGCAAATAATTCTGAAGGATAACTTGTAAAGTTAAAAAGCTCTTTGTCGTCAAGAGGATTACCCTCTTTAACTTTACAAGAAGAAATATCATTTGGTACTGAGTCTCCTAACTCAACTAAACGATTTGCTAAATAATCCACTAGATCTTGATTATTACGCAGAACTGAAAAAATAGTTTCTAAGTAAGATGAACCTTGTGAAACTTGCTCGTCCCTCGATTGCGCTGCATCCTCACCAAAATTATCAAAGTTAACGTTGTATTTAGATGCAAAATCTTCCTTAGTCTTCCAAAATAATTCTGAATTTCTCTTATGCGGAGAACCATGCGATTTCTCATCAAACTTATGATAACCTCGTCCCTTACGCGACTTAGCAAAAACCATTTTTGGAATTGCCGAATTAGATTTTTCAACGACTAAATTATAATAAGCTTTAGTGAAGGAATCCCAATCTTCGCAATTATCTGTACCTTCAACATGCCATCCGCTTGTTTCAAAAAGCTCCTTAGGTGTGGAATTAACTATACTGCTGAATGGGCGGCTATCAATGCCATAATCATTCCAATCAATGTAATAGACTAAATTTCCAAGACCAAGTCCCCAAGCTGAATTTAAAGTTTCGAGTGTAACACCAGTACTCAAACCACCTTCTCCCTCAAAAGCAAAAACTTTCACTTCTTCAGTTCCTGCCAATTTATGAGCTAAAGCTGCACCTGCGGCTGCAGGAGAGCCGTGTCCGCTTGGTCCCGTGTTAAATTTGAAGAAAAGTGTTTTACCTTCCATTTCCGCATGGCCTGGAAGCCCTTTATTCTGTCTTAAAGTCAATAAATCTTCCCAGACCAACTGAAACTCATCACCGTTTTTTACTAAATATTTAGAATCTTGTGTTTGATCAAATTTAATTCGAAGTGATTCATTTAATACTGCCAATGTCGCATAAACCATAGGGTTATCATGACCTGCAACTAGTACAAATCTATCAGAGAAACGTTTAGTTGGATCTCGAATATCCCATCGCATGGCTCCAGATAATAAGGTAATTAGCATTCCATGAACTTTTGAACGAGAACCTCCCGGGTGACCACTTTGACTTAAATTTAATGTAACGTCTATGCACTGGTCAATTAAGTCCTTAGTAATTTCCCAAAATTGATAATCTTTTTTTAGCTCAGAAGGAGTCTTCATATATTTGGGATTAAAGTATTGTTTTTAAGTTTCTGCTTACTAATCAATCTTCAACCTGTCTTGCTAGATATCCTCTGGAAAAGAGAATCTGAATGACAGACCAGAGCATAAAGAAAACTAACACTGATAGTGCCTGACCGTAAATTGTATTGTATTCTATAGAATTTGAGAAACTATATGGCAAAATAGTACCTAATAAATCATGAAATAAGAAAGCTAAAGATGTTAGTATCATCGCAAATGCTAGAGTGACCAGTAATGTTGTCAAGAACCAAACTAAAACATCTTCATATTCCTTAGAATAAGACATTACTCTTGCCAATCTACTATACCTTGCGTGCCCATAGCTCAATTCTAAGTACAGAATAAAACTAAAAACAAATCCTAAAATTGGGTAAATTTGATCATTAGTGTTACCTGATAAACCAAGAGGCATAGATAATATGAAAAAGGCAGATATTATTTGATTGCTTATTTTATTTTGCCAAATACCAACCATTCCCGTTGAAACTGGTAGTCCAATAAATACCCAAAAAAGTATTTGCTGAAGAGGCTCATATGGTACCCATTCTACACTAAATACATAACCAATAAAGATTAGTACAAAAAATGAAACAATACTCATTAAAACATAATCATAAATTTTCTTACTGGAACTTAACAAAATGTTTGTAGTTCCTAGGAATAATCCTACCAATATTCCAGCTATAACTGAAGTATTTAACTCATTAATTACATTACTGTTGTACAAGCTACTAGTAAACCCATCAAGTGCGCCAAAAAATAAAGAATCCTCGATTGGATTAATTAAATAAGCAAAACTTAAGCTGAGCATCAACGATAAAGTCGCTATGGATTGCATAATTGCTAAAGTATTACTTGTTTGCATTAACGTATTACCTCTGCTAATGATGTAGATAGTACCGAATCTGGATTCCAGCGCATAGCTCGAGCTCCTAATGAGCGAGCTTCTGTAATCTTATTTTCCAATGAGGCTGAAGCTGTAAAATATACTGTTGGCGATATTATCCTTGAGTCTCTATCGTAATCTAAAGTATCTGGTGCTATAACTGTGAGTTTGAAACCTCGAGCTGTAATCTCACGTAATGCGGTTGCACTTGTCTTATCATTTTCTAGTGTAGATATTACCATTACTGGAGAACGAGGCGTAAAATTCCGGAGATCACCTAATACGGTATGTAATCCCAAAGACCCTGCAGACTTAATCTCTGCTAAGGCGGTTAGAATCTTAAAAAGATGTCTTTCTCCGGTATCTGGTGAAATAACATTTACTGATTCACCATAAGTAATCAAGCCTACTCTATTTCTCGTCCTCAGAAAGAAATTAACTAAAGAGGCTGCAGCTTTACATGAATAATTAAGAGGATTCCTCAAAATTGTACCCGTACCTGTAATCTCTCGCGCATCCAAAACAATCATTATATCTGAAATATCTTCTCTTTCAAACTGATTAACCATCAATTTCCTTGTACGGCCAAAAACTCTCCAATTTATATTCTTGAAATCATCGCCAGGGAAATATTCTCGAATTCCATAGAATTCCCCACTAGTTCCTATTCTTCTTATTGGCATAGCACCTTGATACATTTTTGGAAAGTCTGTTGACAGATCAACGCCTTCTATTTCCTCAATTTGAGGTAATACGACTAAACTAGACTTAGATTCAATTTCCGATTCGTAGTAAAATAAAAATGAAGGATTGTATATTCTTAATCTAGGATTTCCTAATCTAAATTGACCTCTTAATCTACAATCAAGTAGATACTGATTGACTACCGTTTCATTCTTTCTCAAACGAATTACGCTGTGATTTAATCCAGAACGAACTTCAACTTCAGAGGGCAAATTGTCATAAATCTCTAAAAAACCCACTGAGCGGCCTTTATTTTGAACAACTAAATCAATACTAACATTACTATTTTCAAATACTTGATCATCGTTAAAGCTTCTTGTAACTTTAACGTCAATAGGTCTTGTATTAACAAGACTATGAACGGCTACAAACGCCAGTATAGCTGTTCCAAGTAAAAAAAGCTGAAGATTGTTAATGAAAGGAGCAAACAATACAAGAATGACGCCTAAACCAACGTAAACAATTGCCTTGCGTGTCCACATTGCACTATTCCACAGTTACTGCAGGAACTTGGACTGTCATAAGCAATTCACCTATAACTTCTTCAACATTTACACCGCGGATACGTGCCTCTGGCTTAAGAATTATTCTGTGACCAAGTACAGGAATTGCAGCTCTCTTGACATCATCCGGAACAACGTAATCTCTACCTGAAAGAACTGCCAACGCTCGAGACAACTTAAACAAACCAAGACTTCCTCGAGGACTTGAACCTACAGCAACACGAGGATCTCTTCGTGTGGATTGAACTAAATCTACAATATACCTCATCACTTCCTTCTTAACAAAAACTTCCTCAATTGAAGCATGCATCTCATCTACTTTATCGGGAGTCGCTCTAGATTTAACTGTAAATGAATCTTTTTTTCTTTGTGAGCGTCCCTCAAGAATGCCTGTCTCAACATCTTCATCTGGGTACCCTACACTCAGTTTAATTAAAAAGCGATCCATCTGAGCCTCTGGAAGTGGATATGTTCCTTCGTACTCTATTGGATTCTGGGTTGCTAAAACAATGAAAGGAGATGCTAGCTTATGTGTTGTTCCCTCAATGGTAATTTGTTTCTCTTGCATTGCTTCTAATAAAGCAGCTTGAGTTTTTGGAGGAGCCCTGTTGATCTCATCCGCTAAAAGAATATTACAGAAAATAGGTCCTTTACGGAACTTAAACTTATTTTTTTCAGGATCAAAAAAATAAGAACCTGTGATATCTGCAGGTAGTAAATCAGGAGTAAATTGTATCCTCTTGAATTCACACCCTAAAGCATCAGCTAATGTATTGGACATTAGTGTTTTTGCTAAACCTGGAAAATCTTCAAAAAGAATATTGCCATTAGCTAAAATGCCAGCCATTACCATCTCAATTGTTTGTTCCTTTCCCAAAACTACATTAGAAACTTCATCTGCAATTTGTTTTGCAGACTTATTAGTCTTCTTAACTAAGTCAAGAGATTGACTAGAATTTTTCTCTATGTCTTTTTTGCTGCTCAATTTACCACGCACTCAATTTTTTAGCTATACTTCTAAGAATATCTGGCCTTATTTCTTGTGGATTACCCAGAAGCATCTTGATATCTTCATCTAAGGCCACATTATAACGATTAAGGACGTCTGGCAATATTCCCATTCGATCTTTTCTCGACTTATCATCGAATTCGTAAACTTGATATTTTAGCCTTAATCTTTCCAAAAAAACATCTTGAAGTGCAAGAATTCCTTTGTCAAGACTGTGTCCATATGAACGAAGAGGTCTAGGCTTTCTAATATCAAAAATATGATACCAACGCTTTGGTTCGGCTTGTCTCATTGATAAACCCATTGTCAAAATTATAACTAAAACTAGAACATTTAATCTAATTACTTGAATTATCAAAGTATCACCTGCCAAGAGAAAATAAAAGCCTAGGGCACTTTGGAATAAACTAGCGCCAAAGGATTCCTGCGTATGTCTAGACTCATCAAACAATATTTCGCCCTCACTTCCTATCATTGACTCTATCAATTTTAGTAAAAAATCTGAATTTCTGTCCTCATTCCACATCATATTAATAGGTAAACTAGAATCTGAAACAAAAACGGCAGTTCCCAATTGAACGCCATCTGCCGATTTCATATCACACCTCATTCCAACGGTAAAACCTTGTGGACCTGAAACTTCGTCTTCAGGAGTTATTAATCCATCATCATCTGAATCAATCCAGGAATTCTTTGAAGTAGTAATGAATATTTGTTTATTCCACTCAAAACCCTGACTCCAAAGATTAACATACTGTGAACCTAAATCTCTAATTGCAACGGGCTCATTCAGAAGAATGTTATAGGATTGGCCATCAACAAAAGCTGTCGTAGGAATCAATGATAAATTATCTCGATAATTTTGATCCCATAATCTATGTTTTACAAATTCTATCGCAAATAATTGGGCAATCGTATTAGAGTAATCAAAATCGCCAAATACTAGGATACTACCTCCGCTTTCCATATATCTTGCTAGTATCTCAAGTTCTAGTGAAGAATACGGCGATTCAGTCCCTACTATTACGAACAATGTAGAAGAAGGGTCGGAAATCTCATCAAGTACTCCAGGATTAGATAATACTGCACTTACATTATAATTTGAATCTGGACTCTCCTCTAAACTTTTTCTAAAATTAGAGATATCATTCCAATCATCATCATAAGCTGATAACTGTGGATCTCTCTCTGCAACATACTGTAACAAAGGAAATAAAACTAGAGTACAAACTGCAATGGTCGCAAAAAGAATTATTATACCTGAACGGCTAGAAATTTTCATACTATTCTTCTACAGCAGAATCATTTAGATCTAGGCTTTCAATTACAGTTCTAAGGGAAGATACTGCATTAATTCGATGATCATCATCCAATTCTTTTTTAGTGTAATCGGCTTCCTCATAAAGTATAGTTAATCGTGCAACAGAGTCTTGATCTAATGATAAGGCGGATCTAAGTGCCTCCTGAAACTCTCTAACTGTCTCAAAATGTCTCCTAAGATATCCGTGACCTTGTAATACTTTACACATCTCTTTGTAGGAGAATACAATTGAATCTCTATAATCCATATTCGCTTCCAACGCCAAAGCTGTAGATTCCAGTATTCTTTGAATCTCTCGAAGATGGCGTTCGCGATACCATTTCCAACCAAGTAATACTCCTGATGAAGCCACTATTGCAGCTCCAACAACTACCCATAGTGCATAATTTGATTGTTGGGAAGGTGCTCTGTAGATAATTGTAGATTCAATATCACTAGCTACATATTCTTCACTTCCTGTATAATTTACAATAACATTCATAGGAACTGTAACATTTCCCGAAAAGTACGAAGTAAATGTTGCTGTACCATTAAAGTCTGTAACAACCATTGTAGTCATTCCCAACGGTTCAAATGAAATCAATAATGGAGCTCCAGAAACAAAAGTACCATCATACATCTGAAGAGTAACAGCTCCTGTGAACTCTTGTTCATATTCTAATGAAGCTGGAATATTTAATGTCAATAATGTTTGGCCTTGAACAAACAATTTAGAATTTGTACTATTTCCAATGTAATAATTGTTTCCAAATGATTCAACCGTCAGATTATGATAGCCTAAAGACGTGCCAAATGGAATTTCTAAATCTATTTTAAATTCGCCAAATTGATCTGTTTTACCTATTAAAGGAAAGCCAGAATCTAAAGTTAATCGAACTTCTAGGTTTGAAACCGGGCGTTCTGCCTTATCAAAAACAAAACCCGAAATTGTCTCTGTTGTATTTGTCATTGAAGAATAATCAGGTAATTCAAGTCTAATATTATGAGAAACTTGTAGAACCCAACTTGAAGTAGACGAAAGGTAAAATTCGTCAGGAATGTAAGTAATTACTATTGTATTAGGGCCTGCAATACTTTCATTCGGAACTAAATAGGTATTTTCAAAATAACCATTCGAATCTGACTCTAGAGTTTCTATTAAAGAACCATCAAATGAAAAACTTAACGTTGCCTGAAGTGGATTATTCATATCATCTTTTAGAGTTCCATTAAACGTAAAAGTTTCACCAACAATAACCTCTGAATCTGAAACTAACACAATATTAGTTGATGCCAAAACTCGAACTTTCTGCTCAGACGATACTGGAAGGTAATATTCATAACCTGAGTAATCCCATTTTGCAATATAATTACCCAATACATTTACTGGGGACAAGGATATATTTTGTTCAATGAAACCATCTAGACCAGTAACTAAAGGATATTTCTTATTATCAAAGGTTAAATTAACGTGCTGGTTCACCATCGGATTGCCTAAATCATCAATCAAAAAAGAACTTAAGAAAAATTCTTGATTCCTGAAAACCTCTATCTCGTCAAACACAAAATCAGTAGAGGCTAATATCTCAGAATTTAATGCGTTATTGGATTCAACATAAAAGTATGAACCGCTGAAACTTGCTGCAAGATTATGATTACCTAAAGTGGTACTTGCTGGAACTACAAAATTAAAGCTGTAAAGGCCTAAATCTTGTGTAGTAACATTACCAATAAAATTACCATCCAAGTAAAAATCTAACTCTAAATTTGAAAGTCCTACTCCTGCAGCATCTCGAAGATATCCTGAACTTAAAGAAGATTGATTTCTGTAGCCACCGAGCCATTGGATCACTATTTCAGTTTCTCTCTGAATAAAAACTTCGACTTCATCCGACGATTCACGAAGATAATTTTGGTCCTCTACCTTGGAAATTAAAGAGTGATTTCCCACTTGAGTATCATAAGGTAGTTTGAAACTGCCTGAGAACTCTCCGTTAATTGATTCAACAGTAGTTCTAGTTATTCCGTTCCACAAAATCTTTATGTCTCTGTCTAAAGCAACGCCCAAATCATTCATAATAAAGCCATTAAATGATACATTGTTTCCTGCTATCACTGACTCAGTAAAATTACTAATTTCAATGAAAGTACTACCCCATATTGTGTAATTTGTAATGTAATTTGATGGAAGATAATAACCGAATCCTCCGAAGTCAAGTTCAACAGGAATTATACCAACTGGATGATCTAAATCTGAGCAACTCCAATCATCTTCACAAACAAAACTAAAGCTACCATTTGCGTCCCCGGTAACATATCTCAAATAATCTCCATCCCAAAAAATATTAACTTCAATATCTTCAACAGGTTGACCTCTGTCATCTAGAATCGAGCCATTAAACCAGATAGTTGAACCTCGAACTAACTCTGTATCTGGGATCATTATTGATGTTTCAGAAACAACTGTAAACTCTACGATTTCAGTTGCGTTATCATAGTAAGGCTGTGTAGAATTATCGAAACTAACTTGAACAGTAACTTTACCTAATAATTGAGCATTAGGAACCAGATAAATTTTTGAATATGAACCACCAAATTCAGTAGTAGATTTTCCATCTACCTCATTATCTCCCCAAGTAAACGATAAATCAATTCCAGATATAGCAAGAGAGTTTTCATCTCGTGCAAATCCTGTAATCTCTATTTCTTGGTCTCGCAAAACTTGCTCTTCATTTAGTTCAATAATGACTTTTTTATGGAAAAATACTTCCTTTTCAGAAATTGCTCCCAAATTATAACCTAGTTCTGAATAACTTAGTTTCAATTTATGTAAACCTACTCCTAGATAAGAAGATTCTGGAGTGTACTGGAAATTAAAGTTGCCGTTGGTAACAAAAGATTCTACAAAAACATCATCAAAATAAAATATTATAGTTCCCGTGAAAAGAGTTCCATTATCCATTGAAAGATTACCTGAAACAAAGAACTCATCACCAGCATAGAAGTGAGTTTGATCTACCTGAAAATTAATAACTGTTTGTTGATAAACTTCAACCAATTGCGAAGCGGAAGAATTCTTGTAAAAGTAATTGCCACTAAAATTTACAGCCCAACTCAAGTTACCAAGAGAGGTGTCTAGAGAAACTGGATAATCAAATGAAAAGTCGCCATCTGTTTCAGTAATGGCCGTTCCGACAATTTCACTTTCCCAAATAAATTGAATTTCTTCACCTGCAATTGGTTCTCCCAGGTGATCAACAAGCTCTCCTTCCAAAGAAACTATTTCGCCTCTTGTGATCTTTAAATTGTTTGTATCTATTTCAATCGAACTAGTACCAAAAACGGTAAATTCTAAATCAAAACGCTCGTCGGGTAACGTTGCTGATTCACTATCAAACGAAATAATTACTGTATAATTACCTGCTGACAAACCTGAAGGTACAGATAACTCTGTTGACCAATCAGTTTGACTAACATCAAAAGTAATAAGTTCAAAACCGGCAACCTCAACGCTAATAGCGCCATTACCAATCGCCGTATCTGCGATACTGCCGTTTACCCAGAATTTATTACCAATATATTCCTCGCCGGGTTCTAATTCAGCAAATAAGTCTACCGTAGAATCTAATATAACTAAATCTGTAGACTGGCTTGTTGAATAAACATAATCTCCGTCTGAACTTTCATATGACACGTAAATGTGGTAATCTGTATCTGGAGTAGGTTGCCCATTCTCCGGCACAGTCCAACTAAATATGAAATTACCAAATTCATCAGTTACTGGTTCACCACTAATTTCTCCAATATTACATAAAATTGGAGTCCAACCTGCATTACAATTAGTAATCCCGTTGTAAGTATCCTCCCATAGAAAAATTGTCAACGTCTTACCTTCCACTGGTATTCCTCCTACGTCAAGAAGAGTACCTGAAACGATTAAATCCTGTCCTTTACCGACGGAATCTGGATTGTTCAACGTAAATGTTGAATTTGAATATATCTCTATAATTTCTGGACCATCCACACCTAAGAAACCTTCTTTGTAAGATGCTGCATAAATTTCATTTTCACCTGGAAGAGCCTTTAGAAAATCTACTAGATTTGCATCAAAAAAGCCGGTCGCATTTGTTACAGTTTGACCAATTTCAAAAATTGGCTGCGTGTGCATTTCATCCCACATACCGAAACCTACTTCGAAGTTTGGTAAACGTGTACCGTTTTGGTTTTCTACATACCCTTGAACTGAAATGGCTGCACCCTTATCAATGCGATCATTTGGAGATATACTTGTTATAACCACATCAACAGTCTCGCCAGTCATATTTTCGATATCATCGGGATCCATGTCATCAAAGTTAAAGGTATCACTTTCTTCATCTTCCTCATCAGGCCGGTCTAGAGTGTTACTACTGCCTGTTCCACCTAAGTTAATCCTTTTCCAATGACTTGCTGAAACCGTTTCATTATCTTCAGGAATGTAAACCTCAACAAATGCGTGGGCTTCATTAGAAACATATCTTGTTGGTGCACCTAAGGCTAAAGCTGTTACAAAAAAACCGAATGAACGATGTCTGCAAGCTCCTATTCCATTAATACAAATGGTTTGGTATGCATCCCATGGTTCTTCCGTATCGGGGACATCACCATCGCCTTCAATAAATGCTGAAAAGTACCAAGTCAGGTTATTGATTATTAAAGCTAGATTAGTTTCAGGATCTTGATTTTCAGGCCATAACCAATAAAGTGGCTCGTTAGCAATTGTTCCATTGTCATGCCTATACTGAAGAAATTCTTTAACATTTTCTTTAACTTGGTTTGCACCGTTTATTGGCCTTATAACTTCTTCTGGAATATCATCTATAGTTAGATCTTCGGAAATTGGTCTGTTGAAATAAGACCCATTTGTGCCCATTCGATATTTAAGATCAATAACTGTATTTTCATTACCTTGAACATAATAATTGTCAGCTCCATCTTTAAAAAATCTAATGGTTATATCTGTTGAATTTGGGTCATAATCTATTACATCTGCATCTGGTGAGACTGAAGGTATCTTTGTGTATTCTGTGGTACTAATTGTAATTCCCATCCATATCCACCCTTCAAAAATATTGGTGTAATCCTCGGAACCTGTAGGGAAAATTTCGTATTTGTCAGAATCATAATTGTACATTGTGTACATGTCTGTAGGATTTGAAGCTTGATCATCATACAGAAGACCATCTAGAGAAGTCCATCTTTTCACTGTACCTAGTACGGGGTCAAATATTTCATATATTGTAACATTACCATCTGTTGCTCCTGTATCGGGGTTACTTGAATCATCATCATCAGGATCTACTGGAGGAGGGTCCTCACCATCTGGATCACCATCATCGTCACTATCTGCGTCACAAGGGTCTGTGTTCTCTTGATATTCCCTTAAGTTATCTGAACCATCACCATCTGGATCTCCAAACTTATCACTTCCATCTGTCGGATCTAGACCGCACCCTATACCATCTACTTCTCTATCTGAATAAGTATCTTCCCAACCATCAGGCATGCCGTCTTGATCTGAATCTGCACTAAAGGGATCTGAATCCCAGTAAAATTCTATAGAATTTGATAAAGAATCTCCATCATTATCATCGGATTCATCTGAAGCATTTCTTGGGTCAAAACCGTAATAAATTTCCCAGCCATCCCACGCTCCGCCGTCGTCTGTATCGGGATTGTTAGGATTAGTATTGTTGAAGTACTCCTCCAAATTAGTATATTTTTCATCTGAGGAGATTATTCCATCTCTATTGGCATCATAACCATCTAAATCATTATCTTCGTCAGGATCTATATCTGCTGAAACTGGGAATGAGGCAAGAGGTGAAAATATTAGAATTAAAACTGCAAAAATAACTGCTATTTTTTCTTTCATTTTATCTACACCTTCCTTATCAAAATTCTATTGTTAAATAAAGGTATGCCAAAAATAATTTTGGATTTAATTGTTAAATTATTCATTATCAGCCTCAAAACCATCGGTCATTCCATCTCCATCAGTGTCTCGATTCCAAGGATTAGTATTCGCCAACTCTTCTCTCCAGTTAGGAAATGGATAGTAAATCTTCTGCCAATCTTCCCAACCATCCTCATCATAATCCATAAATCCGTCAGTTCCGTTTAGCAAATCCAGACTACGTGTTTCATTTTCGGGACGGTTCTCATCCCAATAAATTTCCCAACCATCTGTACAATTATCACCGTCTGTATCTGCCTGGGAAGGATTGGAATCCATCAAAAATTCCTCGTAATTAGTAAACTTTTCTTCTGGCGATATTTCACCATCCCCATCAGAATCATATCCGTCAGAATCAAAATCTAAAGAAGAATCAAGTGCTGAATTTGGATTAAGGCCATAAAATGCTTCCCAACCATCAGGCATTCCATCGCCATCAGTATCGTTTTTTCTAGGATCTGTACCATTTAGGTATTCTTCTAGGTTAGTGTATAATTCTGAGAATTCTATTGTTCCATTTCGATTAAAGTCCCAACCATCGCCATCTAAATCCTCATCTGCATCTGTTGAGTTAAAAGGATCTAATAAATTCAAAAATTCCCAACCGTCTGGCATACCATCATCGTCAGAATCTGGATTGGAGGGGTCTGTAGTGTAAGTGTCATTTCCTGAAAAACATTCTTCACCGTCCTCAATTAGGTCACCATCTGTATCTTTCAATAAAGGATTTGAACCAAATATATTATCTGGACTTATAACGTTATCATCAAAGTTTTCCAAATTTGAGTTATTAAATTCATATAAATTAATTAATCCATCATCATCAGGATCTTCAGAGGCATCACTAGAGTTTTTTGGCTGGAAATTCCAATAAACTTCCCAACCATCAGACATACCATCTCCGTCTGTGTCTCCATTTGTTGGATCTGTCCCATTCAGGTACTCTGCTAAATTTGAAAACTCTTCACCATCTGTATCGCCATCCCAATTAAAATCAAATCCATCTGAGTCTGAATCTAACAAAGCATCAGTAGGATCAAGGGGATTTAATCCATATTTAATTTCCCAACCATCAGGCATTCCGTCTCCATCAGTATCGTTGTGTGTAGGATCTGTTAAATGATTAAATAATTCTTCGCCATCTAAAAGACCATCGTCATCTGTATCATTATCATTTGGATTTGTATGAGTAATGTTATCTACTTCAAGGTAAGAACCTGCAGCTGAATTATTGTATTCATATCGATTGATTACTCCATCCTGGTCAGGGTCAGCTCCAGCATCAGCTGGATTTAATGGATTCAATCCGTATCTCCATTCCCAACCATCAAGCATTCCGTCTGCATCGGTATCCTCGATAAAGGGATGTGTATCAGCTTCAAATTCTAACAAATTATTATGCTCTTCATCCTCCTCAAGAGTTCCGTTATAATTCAGATCAAAACCATCCATATCATTATCAACCGTAGCATCAAAATTGTCAAGTGGATTTAAATTATAGAAAACCTCCCAGCCATCCCACATACCATCCTCATCAGTATCATTCTTATTCGGAATAGTGTTATTCAAAAATTCTTCATAGTTAGTAAATCTCTCATTGTTTGAAATGAAAGTGTCTCTGTTGGCATCATAGCCATCGGAATCAAAATCCTCATTCGCGTCATTAGCATCTACTGGATTTAACTGATAATATGCTTCCCAACCATCTGGCATTCCGTCACCGTCTGTATCATTATCTCTAGGATTTGTTCCATTCAAATATTCTTCTAGATTAGTAAATCTTTCATCACCACTAATATTTAATTTTCTGTCAAAATCCCACCCATCGTTATCTGCATCCTCATCGGCATCTAAACTTGATATCGGATTAAAATCATAATTTACTTCCCATCCATCAGGCATACCGTCTTGATCAGTATCATTGTGTGTTGGATCTGTTAGGTGAATAAATAATTCATCAATATCAGTTAAACCATCATTATCAGTATCATTCAGATCAGGCCTAGTAGTAAAAATTCCATCTCTATCGAACCAACCAGTACCAACAAGAGAATTGTTATACTCGTACAAATTTACTAAGCCATCATTTTCCTTATCTTCAAAATTATCAGAAGGCCTTAGCGGATCAAGCTCAAAGATAACCTCCCAACCATCAGGCATTGTATCACCGTCAGAATCAAAATTGAGCGGATTAGTATCATTAAAATATTCCATATAATTGAAAAATTTCTCTTCATATTCTAACTCTCCATCATAATTTGAATCCCAACCATCTGAGTCTGAATCAAACCACGCATCACTGGATGAAGTTGGGTTCAAACCATAAAATAATTCCCAGCCATCAGGCATTTCATCGCCATCTGAATCAAACTGCCAAGGACTCGTACCTGCTAAATACTCTTCTAAGTTAGTATGTCTTTCATTCGGACCAATTATATTGTTTCTGTTAGAATCGTATCCATCATTATCCTCATCAGATTCTGCGTCATAATTTCCAATAGGATTAAGGTTGTAATATACTTCCCACCCATCAGGCATACCATCCCTATCTGTATCATTAATCTTTGGATTAGTACTATTCCCAAGTAAATTTCTAATTTCAAATTCCATCAAATTTGTGAAAAATTCTTCTTCCTCAAGAATACCATTCCGATTTCTGTCATGACCATCTTGATCGCTATCTAGAAGAGCATCTGCTGCATCAAATGGATCTAAATCAAACTCCATTTCCCACCAATCTGGCAATCCATCATTATCACTATCCTTTGTTGGTAAATTTGAATCTAAAGATGCAGACTCTGTATCGACATGCTGCGATGAACGAAATGAAACAAAAGGTGAGAATGGTAATGCTGCCAAAAGCATAATGACTACAGCAAGAACAACGTAGCGCCTTCCACCACCACTTTCCGAATCTGCCATTAATATGTAGCGAATTGGTGCTCTATAAAGGGTTCACTGACGCTAAAGATATACCAGATCTCTTGGTATTGTTGTCAAACTTCTAGAACCTGAAGATTCAATTAGCACATCATCTTCAATCCTAATTCCTCCTAATTCTGGCAAATAAATTCCTGGTTCTATTGTGAAAATATTTCCTTCACCGAGAATAAAATCTTCATTTTGTTTTATGTTCGGTTCTTCATGTATTTCGAGACCCAAACCATGTCCTGTTCTATGTATGAAATAATCTCCAAAACCTCTTTCATCAATTATGCTTCTAGCTGCCAGGTCCACATCACCTGCAGTCACGCCACTTGCAGATATTTCTATTGCTGCTGTATTTGCTAATCTTACCGATTCGAAGGCATCCAATAATTTTGAATCTATACTTTTGCCAGTAGCAAATGTCCTTGTTATATCTGAAAAATATCCTTGGTAGTTAGCCCCCCAATCAATTATGACCAATTCATTATCGCCTATTATCTTGTCTGTAGGAAAATGATGTGGATTTGATCCATTTGTCCCTGATGCAACTATTGGTGAAAATGGCAAATCCGATTCCGAACCATTTTTTAGTAATTCCATTACCAATAGAGAAGCGAAATCTTTTTCAGAAATTCCTGAAGTTAGATTATCAATTATTTTATTAAGTGAATTTTCAGCAATTATCACTGCTTTTTGAATCATTTCGATCTCATCTTTGGATTTCTTTGTCCTTAAATCTGCAAAAAGAAACATAGAATCTATTATCTCTGAGTTATTTCTGTCAATTAGGTTTAATTCCAGATGACGCATTATTCTAGATTCAATACCTATTCTTTCAAAATTTTTATCTTCAAGAAACTCATCGAATATCTTTTGAGGACCTAATGCGTCAGAATATGTTAAGAACTCGACGTCAAGTCCAGATAACTTTTGACTCTCAAGCTCTGGAAGAATAAATGTCAAACTATTTTGTTCAATAAATAACACTACTGGCCTTTCACTCAAGTGAAATTTCTTGGAAGTAATGTAATACAAATTGGGACCTGGAACTATAGCAAGACAGTCTATTCCCTCGTTTTTCATGCCTTTTCTTAATTCTGTGATTTTCCTCACAATCGTTAATGAACGGTCTCTTTATTATAAGACCCCATTAGCTAATTGTGGATTTAGATACATTCAATAAAATTATCAAAGAGTTTGGAAATTATCCTGGATACGGCGTCCATAACGGGGTGGATAAAGTATCTGAAAAGCTCGGTCAGCCTTATGATGCTACGAGAGCAATAAGATCACAATATCTTCAGCGAAAATCTATTAGGAATCACTATAAGGTCAAAGAAAAGGCTGGCTTATATCATAAGCAATGGAAAGAAGGAAAAACTATTGGTGAATTAGCTTTAGAAATTGATTTTCCACCAATACTATTAGCTAATTTCTTAATGCTAAAAATGAGATTTTCTAAGAAGAAGACTAAAGAAATAATGAAAAATACTAATCTTGTCAAAAATAATAAGAGATTGAAGGAAGAACTTGATGAAGTTATTGGAAGAGATGAACTTTACACTCCAAGATCGCATGATAAACAATCTGCTGAGGGGAATAGGAAGGAAGATTCAATAGCTAAATGGCTTGATGGAAAAGAAGTAGAATATTTTACTGAAAATGACTTAAGGGCTGGAACAGTAGAGGGTAAAACACCGGATTTTCTTCTAATGGAGCCAATAGAATGGCATGGAGATCAATATAACT